>NZ_VMQU01000112.1 GCF_007714205.1 Mycobacterium helveticum
GCGCACCCGACCGTTTCCCGGATCGGACAGGTGGTTGTGGTGAGTGGTGCGGATCGGTGCGGATGTGTTGCATTGGTAGGCAGTCGATTTGGCGACAAAGGGTGCGGACAAATGGGGACACAGATGATGTTGGTCAGGATGGTAGAGCACGACGATGGGTGCGTCCTATGGTTCCCACGTGGTGAACATCAATTCGAAATCGGCAGCGCGCAAGCGTGTCCGGGAGGCGCAGAACAAGGCCAACGAGGCACGTCTGGAGCGTGAGCGTCAAAATGTCGATGACGCTGCGTCGTTCCTCGTCGAGCTTGGGCGGCTGGCCGCCGTCGACGAGTGGGAGCGCAACCGTATCCTCGAGATACACGCAGAGGGAGAGCGGCGCCGTCACGAACACCGCCAGGCCGGCGCGACAGCGTTGGCCCGGATGCAAGGCCGCGGTGAAAGCCTCACTGCGATCGCTAAACTGGCGGGAGTCAAAGTCGGTGAGGTAGCACACATCTCGGCTGGGCTCAATCCGGGACGTGTGTCGCCAAGTGACTCATCCTGTGCATCAACGGGTTTCGGATCGCGGAGCGCATGACCCGATTTGACTCTGCGGGCGGACTCGCCGGTCTCGGCTCCGACGACCAGCACCGCATCGCTGATACCGCGCACAATGTCCCCACCAAGGACCTCGACGAGGTATTGCGGTGTATTGCCGCCAATCGGGCAGCTGATGCGACGCCGGGGCGCCAGCCCAACCGCTTCGGCAATTCTCGACGCGGGATTGTCACGCGGAATCATCAGAATGCCCGGTGTCGCCACCGTATCGATCCGATGCCCGATCGCAGCGCCCGCGTCTTGCAATGCTCGACGCGCGGCTTCGCAAGCCAAATCGATGGGATCGACGACGCTGTCGCCGCGGTGCGTGATCTCACCGACCGCGACGACAACGGGAGTGCGGGGCGGAATCGCCAACGGTCAGGTCACGTTCATCGTCGGCACCTTTGTTGCGACATATTTGCGATATTGTCACATAAGTAGCCATGCGACAACCGGTTGGGTCGTTAATTCACGATCGGTCCGAGGCTGCATACTTGCTTCGTGACGAAGAAATCGTTGCGCTGGGGCACGGCACCTCCCACGACCCGCGACGTCGCCCGAGACCTCCTGCTCGATGCCGCCGAAGCGTGCCTGGAGGGCAAGGGGCTGCCGGGCACCACCATGGAGGACATCGCCAGACAGGCGGGGGTGTCGCGCGCCACGGTGTACCGCTACTTTCCAAGTCGTGAATCCGTCGTTTCCGGTGTCATCCTGCGTGCGGCCGAACGCTACCTAGACCGCATGCGTCGACGGATCGCAGTACATCGCGATTTGGGCACGGCAATACTCGATTTCGTCGAGGTCACGGTACGCGCCGCTCATCGCGAGCCGACAATCGGATTGCTGTTCGGCAGTGACGAGGAACTCGCCGGCGTGGGGTTGGCCAAGGGAACGTCGGTGGCTTTGTTTGAACTCGTGGCCGAGTTCCTTCGACCTGTCTTCGCTGCGCACTGGGACCAACTCGAGCCCGGGGTGTCGGTCGACGATGCCGCCGAATGGATCCTGCGAACCGTCCTCAGCCTGCTGTCGGTCCGCGGCCCCAGACACCGCAGCCCCGAAGGCCTCGATGCCTTTTTACGCCGATTCCTGCTTCCAGCTCTGCTCACCAACACCCAGCCTTGCGTCGATGCAACAAGTGCAGAGTAGTGTCTCAAACCATCGCATCGATATCCGTGGATGAGAAGGGGCGCTAACCATGGAGTTCGCGCAGTTCAATCAGCAGATCGCCAAGGAATTGCAGAACGCGGCGGCAACCACGGGAGGACTCTCCAAATACCTGGATTTTCGCCACACCGAGTTCGCCGCCGGGCGGCTGGTTGTGCAGATGGATGCTCGGGACGACCTTTTGACTCCGTTCGGCAATCTGCACGGCGGATGCCTGTCAGCAATGGTCGACCACTGCTTGGGCGTGGTGTTTTACCCGGTGATCCCCGCTGGATCGTGGGTCGCCACAACCGAATTCAAGCTGAACTTGCTGCAGCCCGTGTCAAGCGGAGTATGCGTCGCCGTCACCGAGATCATCGCGCTGGGCAAGCGCAGCGGTGTCGCCAGAATCGACATCACCAACGACGGGCGCGCGGTATGTGCCGCCCAAGGAACAGTGACCGTCGTTAGCCCTAGGGGGAATTCCTCGTGATGAAAAGGACCGATGGTATTGTCGTCCGACTTCACAACGGCGAGCGCACCCGATGACCGTTACGCTCGAGCGATTCCGCACCACAGACGGCGTCACCCTCACGGCGGATTGCTACCGGCACGACGCTGCCCGCGCCGTTGTGCTGCTCCTGCACGGCGGTGGTCAAAACCGACACGCCTGGGCGACCACAGCGCGCCGCTTGCACGCTCGTGGGTACACGGTCGTCGCGTATGACGCCCGAGGTCACGGCGACAGCGCGTGGGACCCTACCGGAAGATACGACCTCGGACGGCTAGCGTCCGATCTGCTGGCCGTGCGTGAACACGCGAGCACCGACCGCCCGCCGGCCGTCGTCGGCGCATCCTTGGGCGGCATGACCGTCCTGGGCACGCACTTGCTGGCGCCCGCCGACCTGTGGGGAGCCGTCGTCCTGGTCGACATCACTCCGCGAATGGAGTTTCACGGAGCACGCCGCGTCGTGTCGTTCATGGCCGCCCATCCTGACGGGTTCAGCACGCTCGACGACGCCGCGGACGTCATTGCCGAATACAACAGACATCGCACTCGGCCCAAGAACCCGGACGGACTCCGTAAAGTCTTGCGGCAACGCGACGATGGTCGGTGGATCTGGCGATGGGATCCGGCCTTCATCACTTCCAACTTCCAGTTTCTGCAAGGTGACCCCGCGACTGGTGCCGAAAAGTTCGACGCGATCAGCGAACTGCTTGTTGAAGGGGCCCGCCGCGTGCAGGCACCCACTCTTCTGGTGCGCGGCGTCCTTTCAGATGTGACATCGCAGCAGTCGGTCGACGAATTCCTCAAGGTCGTACCGCACGCCCAAGCGGTGGACGTCTCCGGCACCGGCCACATGGTCGCAGGCGACGACAACGATGCCTTCACCGCAGCCGTCGCCGGATTTCTCGACCGCACGATAAGCACTTCAGCGTGAAAAGCTCTGGGCTATCTGGCGCAGCCCGGGCTGGCCGCGCCAAAATCATGGCCGAGCTCGGCATCAAGGGGATCAGTCCGCGGAGGTTTAAGACCACCACGGTGGTCGATCCGGCCTCGTTTCCGCCGGATCTGATCGGCCAGCGCTTTGATAAGGGCCGACTCGACGCGGTGTGGTCCTCGGATATCGAGCGCCGTGAGGCGCTGTTCAACCGAACGGAGGTGAGAGACCACCGTCGCCGAGCCATCGCAGTGGCCCGGTAGAAGCTGGGGGCAGCCTGATCTAAAGAGACTTTGGTGAGGGTGGGAAGCAGCCCCGACAACGCCGGGACGGCCTGGTACTGCCAGACGGGTCGGGTCCGGCTAGCGAGACGGGAAGGTGTACGCGAGGAACCAGCGGCTGAACGCCTCTTAAGAGAAGACCACCAGCTCCAACCTGGCGGATGCGGGCTGGGCAGCGACGCGCACCCGCCCTGAGGGCGGGGAACTCGTGGGCCGGTTGATGTCGCCGGTTCGGGAGGTCACGGTGAAGGACTGCGGCGTAGCCGTGACGAGGTCGCAGGGGCATAGCTGGACACCTCACCCGTCAAACGGTTGACAGTGAACACGGGAACCACCGCGCCGGTCCCCGGTCAGATCCGGCAGCCAGCCGGGCTGGAGGGGTAGGCAGTCGTCGGCTGATGCCGGTGTGGTGGGGCGGAGGAGCCGTAGTAGTCCGAGGCCGGGAAAGCCGGTCGCATGGCAAAGGGCTCCAGCGGGTTCGCGGCGAGTACGCAGACTGTGGAGGTCACTTGTGAATACGAGTGCTTTGTGGCCCGACCCGGACACGGCCGAGCTGCGGGTACGCAGGATGCAACGCAAACTGCACCATTGGGCGGTTGATGAAAGCGACCGCTGTTTCGATGATTTGTACAACCTCGTTTATGACCCCGCATTCCTCACCCTCGCGTGGGAGCGGGTGCGGACGAACAAGGGTGCGCGCTCAGCCGGTGCCGATGGGACCGCACCGCCGTCTGTCGGTGCGGCAGAGGCGGTCGGACTGCTTCAGCGGCTCCGCGAGGAACTCAAGGAGCGGATATTCCGGCCGGATCCGGTGCGGGAGGTGATGATCCCGAAGGCGAACGGCAAGCTCCGCCGCCTGGGTATCGCGACCGTCGCCGACCGGGTCGTGCAAGCTTCGCTGAAGCTGGTGCTGGAGCCCATTTTCGAGGCGGACTTTCATCCGTGCGCATATGGGTTCCGGCCGGGCAGGCGAGCCCAGGACGCCATCGCTGAGATCCATCACCTCGCCAGCGGCTCACGGGCCTATCACTGGGTTTTCGAGGGAGACATCACGGCGTGCTTCGATGAAATCTCGCATTCGGCCCTTATGGGCCGGGTGCGGCGACGTGTCGGGGACAAACGCGTTCTGGCCCTGGTGAAGTCGTTCCTCAAAGCCGGGATTCTCTCGAAAGATCTCGGCTACCGGGACACCATCACCGGCACTCCGCAAGGCGGAATCCTCTCACCACTGCTCAGCAATGTCGCCCTGTCCGTTCTCGACGAGCACTTCGCCGCGAAGTGGAAGGCGCTCGGCCCGGAATGGACACGTGCCAAGCATCGACGCGCCGGAGTTCCGACCATGAAAATCGTCCGCTACGCAGACGATTTCTGTGTCATGGTCCACGGCACTCGCGCTGATGCCGAAGCGCTTTGGGACGAGATCGCAGCAGTGCTCGCGCCGATGGGCCTGCGCCTGTCGGTCGAGAAGAGCAGGATCTGCCACGTCGACGAGGGGTTCGAGTTCCTCGGCTTCCGCATCCAACGGCAGATCAAAAGGGGCACGACCAAGCACTACGTCTACACCTGGCCGTCGAAGAAGGCACTTATGTCCATCACCGACAAAGTCAGGAATCTGACGCGGCGACACAAACATCGAACGCTCGCTGATCTGCTGCGCCAACTCAACCCCGTCCTGCGGGGATGGTGCAATTACTTCCAGCACGGGGTGTCCAAACGCACCTTCGACTACCTCGACCACTTCACATGGTGGCGGGTGGTGACTTGGATGCGCAAACGGCACCACGGGCTGGCGTGGGGCGTCTTCCATCGACGGTTCCTGCCCAATTGGCAAATCCGCGAAGGCAAGACGGCGATGTTTCGGCCGCAGAAGGTAGAGGTCACCCGATACCGCTACCGGGGCACGAAAATCATCACCCCTTGGACAGCGAGGCCGACGGACATCACTGCACCAGTGGCCTGAATCCGTGGAGAGCCCGTTGCGGAGAAATTCGCTCGGCGGGTTCGGAGGGCGGGCCGGGGAAACGGATCGGTAGAAATGCCGACACCGCGCCCCGGTCCGACCCCTACACCTATCTGGGCTGCGGGGAGGGCGACATGTTCTTGTGCGCGATCCGCGACGAGCACTCGCGGCGGGCACTGGGTTGGGCTGTGGATGATCACATGCGCACCGAGTTGGTCACCGTGGCCGTGCAGCGGGGGGTGTTCGCGCGCGGTGGGCGCTGCGCGGGTAATGCTGGGACAACGTCGGCGCCGAGTCGCTGTGGTCGAGTTTCAAACAGGAATGCTACTACCGGCACACCCTACGCGACCAAAGCGGAATTGATTGCAGGAGTTGACAATTGGATGAACTTCTACAATAATCAACCAAGGCATTAAGCGATCGGGACGCGCTCACCTATCGACTACGAGCGGACGCTGAACCCTGTCGCGGAAGCAAGTTATCCGTGTCCATTTTTTCAGGGGAACCCCAGACTTCGATCGCGACGTTGGCATCAGCTCGAAGCGTGGCGGTCGCCAAGCCGATGTCGCGAGTTCCACCGGATGATGACAGTGCCATGGTGAGAAGTAGCGGAACCCGGACAGCCAAACCGGCGAAGTGCATTGTTGTCGGCGTGGTCCTCGATAGCCCCGACGGAACACTTGTGCAAGACGCATATCCTGCTCACCATGCCAACAGAGTCCGTTCGCCTCTCGTTTCGCCGGCATATGCGTGAGCAAGTCTTGAGGGCTGCCCGGACCCTCACTATCGAGAAGGGCTGGGATCGCGTTCGCATGGGTGAAGTCGCAGAGCTTGTCGGCGTGTCCCGCCCGACGCTCTACAAGGAGTTCACCGATAAGCAGGGACTGGGCGACGCGCTGGTTGTGGCCGAAGGCGAACGCTTCTTGAATGGCATTCACGCAGTTTTGGCACAACACGCCGGAGACGTCGGCGGGGGCATCACCGCTGCGGTGTCGTACACACTGAAGGAAGCGGAAGCGAGCCCGCTCTTGAAGGCGGTGCTGACATCGAACCGGCCTACGGACAGGACGGTCGCTGAGTCAACCGGTATGTTGCCGCTCCTGCCGACCTCTGCGTCGCTACTGGAGCTGTCCTCGGCAGCCCTCGTGACCTGGTTCAACGAGCACTTTTCAGGCCTGGACGCCAATGACGTCAATGATGTCGCCGATGCACTGGTAAGGCTGACGGTGAGTCACGTCGTGCTTCCGACCGCCGACGCCGAGACGACCGGGGAGCGCATCTCGCGGATCGCACTTCGCTATTTGGGCGTTCATTCCTCCGCAGGCGAGGCGCGTTAACACTAAGGATTTTATGTTCAAATGTTGACTCTGAAGGAATAATTGTAAACACTTGGAGTGGGGCCGCACGAACCTTAGGAGATTCTCATGATTGCCAGCACGACGTCCGCACTGAAAACGTCGGCGGAGCGGCGTTCAGCACGTCCATATGATTCTGCCGACTTGTCCTCGACTGCATTTTGGGCCGGCACCGCCGCCGACCGGGAGAAGACATACGCCGAACTGCGCAAACGTGCTCCCATCAGCTGGCACCCGCGAGTCGAGCACACCATGATCGACGACGGGAACGACCGGGGCTTTTGGGCTGTGGTTACGCATCCGTTGCTTGTCGAGGCGACCCGGCGACACGACGATTTCCTGTCAGGTCAGGGCATTGTCATGGAGTCGATCCCGCAGGAATTGCTCGACACCGCTCAAGGCTTCATTGCGATGGATCCGCCGCGTCATACCAAGATTCGACGATTGCTGGCATCCGCATTCACGCCGAAGCAGATGCGACTGATCCACCATCAGATCGAGGCCAACGCGAAGCGCGTCGTCGACGACCTGGCTCCACAGGGCAAGGCCGACTTCGTCGACGAATGCGCGGCGTTGCTGCCGATGCACAACATCTTCGACATGATGGGCGTGCCGGACTCGATGCGCCGCGACATCGCGTGGGAATCACGGTATGCCGGTGGGTGGAGCGACCCCGAGGTGATGGGCGACGACCCAGTCATACCTCGCCTTTTCCAAGCGATGGGATTCCTAGGCGACGGCGCCCGCGAAATCATCGCTGCACGTCGCCGGCAGCCCGAAGACGACCTCATGACGAACCTCGTTCAGGCTGAAGTGGACGGTGAAAAACTCACCGAAGATGAGATCGTCTCGTTTTTCATACTTCTCACGATCGCTGGGAACGACACCACGCGCCAAAGCACCAGTCATGCGATGAAAGCCTTGACCGACTTTCCCGATCAACGAGCGTGGCTGATGGAGGATTTCGACGGACGAATCAAAGGAGCGGTCGAAGAGTTCGTCCGGTGGGCCACCCCGATCATGACCTTCCGCCGAACGGCAGCTCGCGACTGCGACCTGGGCGGACAACAGATCACCGAAGGTGACAAGGTCGTACTTTTTTACAGCTCGGCCAACTGGGACACCACAGTGTTCACCAACCCGGAAAAGTTCGATTTGTCACGGGACCCCAACCCGCACGTGAGCTTCGGAGGTGGAGGTATCCACCACTGCTTGGGCAATCAGCTGGCGCGGCAGCAACTCGCCGCGCTCTTCCGGGAATTGCTGCACCGCCTGCCTGATATTGAAGTCTGCGGGCCACCCAGCTATACCGTTAGCACTTTCTTCCACGGGGTGAATCATCTTCCCGTCCGCTTCACCCCGACTACGTGAGGCAGCGTGGCATGAAAATCACAGTCGACCGCGATCGATGCTCGTCAATCGGGATGTGTGAAGGCCTGGCTCCCGACTTCTTCGAGGTCAGTAACGATGGGAAACTCCACATCCTGAATCCTGGGCCACCCGAATGTCACAGGGCACTGATCGAAGATGCCGTGGCGAGTTGCCCCACAGGCGCGCTCGCGTTGCACGATTGACAGACTGGCAGCAGCGAGATCCGGTGCAGCTGTTCGGCACTGGCTTCCGGCCGGTCCACGATGACTGCTCCTCGTCCAACGGGCTCGCCGACATCGCTCAGGAGCACAACACAACGCAATGGAGCCGCAGTAGTGAGTACCTTTGGACTCTCTGTCCTAGCCCCTGACCTTGCCGCGATGAAGGTCACCGCCACCGCGGCCGACCAGGCCGGGTTCGACGCGGTGTGGGCATCGGAGTTCTATACCCGGTCGGGATCCATCTCGATGGCGGCAATGGCCACCTCGACTGACAGGTGTCGCATCGGGTCGTCGATTCTCTACGGCGTCGGACGCAGCCCGCTGGTCTTGGCGACCGAGGCGCGCGATCTCGACGAACTGTCCGGCGGTCGCATCGTGCTCGGCATCGGCAACGGCACCAAACGGATGATGAGCAACTGGCACAGCGTCGCCGATACCAGCGCCCCCGCCCTGCGCGTCGAGGAACTCGTACCCCTTATTCGGCGCATCTGGAACCTGCACGAGGGACCAGTCCGCCACGAAGGCCGCTTCTACCAGATGAATCTCATCCCCAGCGGCCCGGTAGACCCGCCTGCGCGCGATATTCCGATCATCACCGCCGCGGTGCGCCCGCGGATGTGCGAAGCCGCCGGCCGGGTCGCTGACGGGCTGGCCGGGCATCCGCTCTTCACGACCGCCTACGTGGAGGAAGTCGTGCGGCCCGCGGTGGCCAAGGGCGCCGCACGCACCGGGCGCGATCCCGACGACGTCGAGATTGTGTCAATGGTCATGTGCTCCATCCACGACGACCCGGAAATCGCCCGTCGCGAGGTCGCGCAACAGATCGCGTTCTACGCATCAGTCAGAACCTACCAACCGCTGCTCGACTTCTGCGGATTCGCCAAACAGGGTGCCGTTATCCGAGAAGCCTTCGCACGCGGTGACTTTGCGGCCATGTTCGACGCGGTGACGGACGACATGATCGACGTGATGGGCGTCGCTGGCACCGCCAGCGAGGTGCGCGCCGGGCTGCGCCGCTACGAGGGGGTACTCGACCACATCATGCTCTACCCGCCGTCGGTGGGTATCGCACCTGAGCGGGTCGGCCAAAACCTCGGTGAGATGATCAAGCACTGCGCCCCCGGCCAGTAACATCCCGGTTCATGTAGGTGCGCCAGCGTCTGTGTCGACGACAACCCGCGGCGGTGAATGAGTCTCCCGTCTAATTCGAAATGACCGGTTCATCGACGGTGTGCTCCTGCCGGTACCGTAGGGATCGC
The DNA here is from genome assembly GCF_007714205.1 of Mycobacterium helveticum. Lineage (GTDB taxonomy): Bacteria > Actinomycetota > Actinomycetes > Mycobacteriales > Mycobacteriaceae > Mycobacterium > Mycobacterium helveticum. The sequence continues at coordinate 9,612 of NZ_VMQU01000112.1, forward strand.
CTTCGACGACGAGTTCGTAAGCCACCTAGTGCCAGTGCTTCTCTGCTCGCGCTCACCGTTGATGCTAGACGCGGCTCCCGATTCGCTGGGCGCCATCGGAGTCGAAGAGTTCTTTGGCCCAGCGTTCGAGGACTTCGGTGCTGTCCCAGTCGTCGGGGTGGAAGCCGGCGCGGGTGTAGGAACGGAAGCGCTGCACCGCGTCCGGGCTGAACAGTGGGGAACGACGGAAGGCTCGAAGGCTGCGCAGTAAGCGCAGTGGGTTGTAGGCTGCGCGGTCACCCGCCAGAGAGCGAGTGGTCTGGATGACCAACTCGGTGAACAAGATGACTGTGGCAATCCGCATTCCCCAGACCCTGGTGCGTTCGGTTCCACCGACCGTCTCGAAGACGTCGAAAGCGACGGCCTTGTGCTCGGATTCTTCTAAAGCGTGCCAGAGCAGAATCGGCCGGACCTCGGTGTCGCCGATCAGCTCTTGTGCCTCGTCGCTGGTCAGAATGATTTCGGCGAACGTCGCCGTGTAGTGCTCAAGGGCAGCCGTCACGGCCAGGCGCATCTTCGGAGAGAATCGCTTCTCGAGCCGGTCAACCAACTTCTTGATGTGCCGATCGATCCCGTCGGTCGGATAGCCCATCGCTTGGAGCCGCTCGTTAAGCAGCCGATGCTGGTGCCGGTGGGTGGCCTCCTGCGCGATGAATCCCTTGACCGCCTCTTGGAGGTCGGGGTCGCTGACCTGGTCACGGTACTGGCGCACCGATCGGATGAAGAAGTCTTCGCCCTCGGGGAACGTTGCCGACAAGGTAGAGACAAAGTGGCTCATCACCAAGTCGCCGTCGACGAAGTGCTGGCGACTGGTCCCAGCAGGCATTGCGAAACGGACACGGCGAGCCTTTGGCAGCACCCTCTTTGCTGGCCGTGTGGGCGACTCACTGGTCATGTGCTACTCCCATCTCCAAGCGGACCTCAATAATCTGACTTTATACCTAGTCAGATTTAGATGACAAACTGTGTCTATGCGTTCAGTCCGGGTGTATCGCGGAGTGTCTGCAGAGCAGCGCCATCAGCACCGGCGTACACGTCTCATCGACGCCGCTATCGAGCTGATCGGTACCCGAGGCGTGGCCGCCACCACCGTGACTGCCGTCTGCGCCGAGTCACGTGTCACCTCGCGTTACTTCTACCAGCATTTCTCCGACCGCGACGCGCTCTTGCGGGCCGTCTACCAGCAGCTCTATGCCACCTTCCAAGACGTAATAGTCCAAGCGATCCCAGACGCCGGCGCGCCACCCGACGTGTTGGCGTATGCCCCCATCCGCGCACTGGTCAACATGATCGAAGACGATCCTCGGCTGGCCCGCATTTTGTTCGTTGAATCCGCAACGGAGCCACTCCTTCGCGAGTTGCGGAGCCAATTGATGGCCGGTTTCGCCGACCTCGTGCTGCGCGAGGCCAGACTTCACCTGGATATCGCCGACTCTGCGGTGGGCGTCGCGCATCTGGCTTCAACCCTCGGTGTCGGAGGACTCTTCGAGGTTCTGCGCCGCTGGCTGGACGGCGAACTGGACTTCAGTACTGATGAACTCGTCCAACACTGCGCAGGTTTCCTGGGCAGCCTCGGCACCTACGTGCTGCTGCAGAACATAGGCGAGGCGCCGGTTCCTGAATCCGGGGCATCGGCAAACGCTCTATCGGCTCGCGGCCACGCCCGGCGATGCTGAGTGCGTGTCCGGTTTGACGCCCACGATCAGGACGGTAGCGTCCCGGGCACGTCATCGACGCTGAGCGCGTGCACCAGATAACGTTCAGCTAGGGTTTCGGCGAGCCGACTGGTGTGTTCGACGATCTCCTCCTGACTTACGTCGAGCAAGCCGGCATGCCAGGCGGTGATCAGCTCGACGAAGCCCCCAACCGCCACCAAGGTGTCCATGCGGAGCGCGGTTTCATCGGCATCCGGTCTCAGATGGGGCTTGCTCGCCGCGACCACGAGGTGCGTCGCCTCTTGCAGGGCAACAGCGCGCCGGTCTTGCAGCGGTGAGCTGCCCACGTGCTGGGTCAGCAAGATCTTTGCCCTGCCGGGATCTTGTGTGATGCGGTCGACCACCATAGAGATGGTCATGCGAATAGTCTCGAGGGGCGGCTGCCCGACGCGTTCTGCGAGGGTCGCGGAAACCTCACCGAGCATCTCGTTCCGTACCCCGTCCCAGGCGGCAACCAGCAACTCGTCGCGGGTCTTGAAGTCTTCATAGAAGTAGCGGTCGTTCAGGCTGGTCCGGGAGCAAACGCCCCTCATGGTGACTGCGGCCCAACCGCTTTCGCTCCAGATCTCGGTCGCGGCATCGATCAGACGCTGCCGACGTTCCGCGCGGCGTTCCGCGCCGGTACGCCCGCCCCATCGTTTCGCCTTCGTCCGCACATTTCCATCTTGACAAAGCAACGTAGGTCACACCAAACTGACGGCATGTGCCCACAATGGTGGCTGGTGCCACCAGTTGCTTTCGAGGCAGCGACGGAATCAACCGTCAGATCGCAGCAACGGCGGATACTCCGATGAGGCTGCTGCCGTTTGGGAATCCCCCCCGCCGGAGTGACCGTGCCGACGCGGTGATCACCGGTGCAGGCAGCGGCATTGGCCGCGCATTTGCCGTCGAGCTGGCGCGCCGGGGCGGCCGTGTGGTGTGCGCCGACATCGACGGCATTCGCGCCAAGGAGACAGCGGACCTGATCTCCAAGCTGGGCGGTCATGGCATCGGCGTTGTTTGCGACGTCTCAGACGAGCATCAGGTCCGGGATCTTGCCGATTCGGCCGAGAAGTGGTTCGGCGGCGCTCCCGGACTGGTGATCAACAATGCCGGAATTGGCGCTGGAGGCAACGTCGTCGGTGCGACATCCACGAGCGATTGGTCCGCGACGTTGTCGGTCAATCTGTGGGGAGTCATCCACGGCTGCGAAGTCTTTGTCCCGCGGCTCCGGGAACGTGGATTCGGAGGGCTCATCAACGTCGCGTCGGCGGCAAGCTTCGGTGCGGCCCCCCGCATGGCCGCCTACAACGTGAGCAAAGCGGGCGTACTCGCGCTGTCCGAAACCTTGGCAGCCGAGCTCAGCGGAACCGGCGTCACGGTGACCGTCCTATGCCCCACCTTCGTCAAAACAAATATCGTCGACAATCCACGCATCGAGGAATCGGCGGCCACGCTAGCCGCCAACTTGATGAAGTGGACCGGCGTATCACCAGAGTCGGTAGCACGAACCACCCTGGATGCGCACGACCGCGGCCAGCTATACGTCCTGCCGCAACTCGACGCCAAAATCCTCTGGCAGCTCAAGAGAACCATGCCGGGTACCTTCACCCACGCGATGGGACTCATCCAGCGAATAACGCGTTGACACAACCTAGGAGGAGACATGGCTTTCGAATACGGCGATATGCTGCAGACGATTAAAGACCGCCAGTGGGCGCTGGCCGACATCGACTGGGACGCACCGGGTGCCGAGTTGATCACCGACGAACAGCGCCCCAGCCTGAAACAGTTCATGTCAGACGTGGTATGGATCGAGCATGTCGGTGCCCGCGCTTTCGCGGCCATGGCCCCCAAGGCGCCGTTCGACGCGTTGGGTGAGATTTACAGGTATTTCCACGCCGAAGAGCAGCGGCACGCCAACGTGGAGCTCGCTCTCATGCATCGCTGGGGGATGCTCGAGGAGGGCGAGACTCCGGTGCCGAACAAGAACATCCGGCTGGTCATCGAATGGCTGGACCGATACGCCGAAGCACTTCCGTTGACGGTGATCGGTGCTGCCATACCGGCTTTAGAAACCGCTCTGGACGGAGCACTGTTGAAGTTTTTGGTGGACGAGGTGTCAGATCCCGTGTGCGGCGAAGTTTTCGCCAAGGTCAACAGCGACGAGTCTCGCCACCTGGCGGTGGGTTTTCAGGTGCTCAACGACCTGGGCGCCAGCCCAATGAGGATCCATGCGATTCAGACGGTGGGAGCTCTTATCGACCCGAGGGTACTTACCGGTGCGTTGCTTTACATCCCGCTGCTGACCCGGATGCTGATAAACCTGAACGCCTGGGGCCTGTCCGAGGAAAGGCTGTACAACGCAGTCACCCGCTACTCGAACGTCGGCGATCGCAGCGAGCACACCCGCCGTGTTCCCCCCTATCACATCCTCAAGGCCCATATGTCTGCCACGATCAAGCACTCCCAACCGCTGCACTTCATCTCGCAGCGCCTCGGTAGGGTGATCGACCACTTCCCCACGCAAGTGCTCGGCAAGACGCCGTCATGGACTGATGAGCTGACCTATGAACCGGTGGCCAGATGAGCGACACGACCAGTGTTCTGATCATCGGAGCCGGCTTTGCCGGACTTGGCACGGCGATCCAACTACTCAAGCGGGGTATCGACGATTTCGTCATCCTGGAGCGCGCGGGCGAGGTCGGAGGAACCTGGCGTGACAATAGCTATCCCGGTGCCGCCTGCGACATTCCGTCATTGTTGTATTCGTACTCCTTCGAACCAAATCCGGACTGGTCGCGTGCGTACTCGGGAAGCAGCGAGATACTCGCCTACATCAAGGCCATGGTCGACAAGCACGCGCTGGCGCGCTTCATCTGTTTCCACGTCAACGTGACCGGCCTGGCGTTCGACGAAGACAGCGGCACGTGGACCGTCGAAACGGATGGCGGGTCAAGCTACCGGTCGCGCACGGTGGTGATGGCAAGCGGCCCACTGGCCAATGCAAATTTTCCTGACATTCGCGGACTGCACAGCTACGCAGGCCACAAAATCCACAGCGCGCGCTGGGATCACGACTATGACATGAGCGACAAACGTGTTGCGGTAATCGGTACCGGGGCGAGCGCGGTGCAGATTGTTCCGGAATTGGTGAAGACGGCGCGATCAGTCAAAGTGTTTCAACGGACGCCCGGTTGGGTGCTTCCCCGGCCTGATTTTCCGCACCCCAGTGTTGCCAAGGCCGCGTTTGGTCGGCTACCGATTCTGCAGAGCGCCGCTCGCCAGGCATGGTTTTGGGCGCACGAAGTCATGGCCGTCGGCATGGTGTGGAACACCCCGGCCACTACCGCCATCGCCTGGGCGGCCAAGGCGAACCTTCGTCGCCAGGTGAAAGATTCGTGGATGCGGCGACAACTGACGCCCGACTTCCGGCCCGGCTGCAAGCGCATGCTGATGACCAGCGACTACTATCCGGCTCTCCGACAGAACAATTGCAAACTCATCACCTGGCCGATCGCGACCATCTCGCCCATCGGCATTCGCACCGCGGACGGCATCGAACACGAGGTGGATTGCATCGTATTCGCGACCGGCTTCGATGTGTGCAAGGCCGGCACACCGTTTCCCATCACCGGCGTGGACGGTCGAAAGCTTGCGGAGGAATGGTCTAACGGCGCCTACGCCTACAAGAGCGTCAGCGTCTCAGGCTATCCCAACCTCTTTTTCACCTTCGGGCCGAATTCCGGGCCAGGACACAACTCGGCCTTGGTCTACCTGGAAGCGGAGATCCGCTACATCGTCGACGCCATCGGCATAATCATCGAAGGCGGTATTCAGACCTTCGACGTCAAAGAGGACCGGCAGAACAGCTATCACGCCCAACTCCAGCGTCGGCTTGCCGGCACGACGTGGAACTCCGGATGCAAGAGCTGGTACCTCACCGAAGACGGCTATAACGGGACCATGTATCCCGGCTTCGCCACCCAATTCGCCCGACAACTAGCGAGGGTCGAGCTCGACGATTACTCGATGAGTTCACAGCCCCCTCCCCGCAAGAAGCCCAGGCGGGCGCGGCCCGAGTTGGCCGCGGAGAGTTCGCACGGCGCAAGCAAAGGAGGACGGCAGCGCAACGACGATCGCGTGTCCGTCGACAAGCGCGAAGGTGTTCGTTTCTCGGCGCAAACCGCTTCACCCGAGGCAGCATCACCGCGGATGGTGGATCGTGCTTGAGCCGCGACTGGCTCCGGCTAGGCAGTCGGCGACAGGTGCCTGGCATCAGCCCCCAGATAAGCCAGAAGGACGGTATGGACCACAGCGATAAGCACCGCTTCGAAATCATCGTGATCGGTGCAGGATTCTCCGGGATCGGAATGGGGATAAAACTCCTGAAAGCCGGCTTTTCGGACTTTCTTATTGTCGATGAGGCAGACGACGTAGGCGGAACGTGGCATTGGAACACCTATCCGGGCATCGCCGTCGACATTCCGTCGTACAGCTACCAATTCTCCTTCGAAAAACGGTCGTCATGGTCGCGGACGTATGCGCACGGCAACGAGTTGAAGGACTACGCAAGACACTGCGCGCACAAGTACGGTCTTAGCCCACGAATCCGCTTCGCCGTCAAGGTGACTGAAGCTTGGTTCGATGAGGACGCGACCCTGTGGCGCTTGCACACGGCCGCAGGACAGGACCTATCCGCGCGCTTCGTGATCAACGCCTCGGGCGTCCTGACACGCCCCAAGCGGCCGGATATCTCCGGTGTCGATGATTTCGGCGGGATCACCATGCATACATCCCGCTGGGACCACAACGAAGACATCGCCGGCAAGAGGGTGGCTGTCATCGGAACGGGCGCGTCGGCAGTGCAGTTGATCCCGGCAATCGCGAAAGACGTCAAGGCGCTGACCGTGTTCCAGCGCACACCGATCTGGTGCCTGCCGAAACTGGACTTCCCGGTGCCGCGGCTGGCAAGAGGGTTCCTCAAATACGCTCCCGGCGGACAACTCGCGGCGCGCGCAGCGAGTCAAACCTTCGTCGAAGTCACGTTCCCTGTCGCCGCTCACTTCCACACCGCCATTCCCTTGGCGTCACTCATCGAGCGTGCCGCGTTGCGGTACATGCGCAGCCAGGTGACCGACCCCGCCGTCCGTCAAAAACTGACCCCCCGTTACGCGCTCGGGTGTAAGCGCCCAAGCTTTCACAACGAGTACCTGGCCACATTCAACCGAGACAACGTCCACCTCGAGACCAGTCCGATAAGCCACTTCGATGCCGCCGCCGTCCACACCGTCGACGGCCGATCGCACGAGATCGACGTCCTCATCCTCGCCACAGGCTTCAAAGTGATGGAACCGGAGAACATGCCGACCTATTCGCTCAGGGGGATCGGTGGACTCGATCAAGCCAAGTGGTGGGACGAGAATCGGCTCCAAGCGTACGAAGGCGTCAGCGTGCCCGGATTCCCCAACCACTTCTCCATCTTCGGACCCTATGGATACAACGGTTCCTCGTACTTCACGCTCATTGAAGCCCAGACCAGGCACATCGTGCGATGCCTTCACCATGCGCGGTCCCGGCACGCCAACTACGTCGAAATAACCCGGCAAGCCAACGACCGCTTCTTCGCCGAAATGCTCAAACGCCGCCACCGCCAAGTCTTTTGGCAACCCAGCTGCGCAACCGCCAATAGTTACTACTTCGACAAACACGGCGACGTACCGCTACGCCCGACGACCACCCTCGAATCTTTCTGGCGTAGTCGCACCTTCGACCTTGGTGACTATTCGTTCGAGCGGCGCACCACTGAAAAGGTACTTAGCTCATCGTGACAACCCTTTACTCGGAACAGCATCCGAGCACGGCAAGTTATCTCATCGCGACGTCGGCCCGCGGGATCCTGCGCCCACTGACGCAAGCACTACCGTCTAACCAGTACGGGCTCGCGGTAATGGACCGGGTGCTTCGGGCGGCGCTCATTGCGTCCCGCCCGCGGCGCGGATTGCGAGTTGAACAGGTCGACACCGTCTTTGCTGGCGATCGGGTGAGAGGCGACTGGATCGTTGCCCCGGACGTCGACCCGGACGGGCCGCCGATTCTCTATATCCACGGCGGCGCCTTTTCCATGTGCTCCCCGCAGACCCATCGTGGTCTGCTAGGCGAACTGTCTGCCGCGTCGCTCAGGCCGGTGTTCGCCGTCCGCTACCGCCTGGCTCCGCGATACCCGTATCCCGCGGCCGCCGACGACGCACTGAGGGCCTACCGGTGGTTGACCGGCTCTGAAGAATCGGCGTCAAACCGCACGGTGGCGATCGCGGGAGATTCGGCGGGCGGCCAACTCGCCGTCGCGACCTCGTTGGGCGCGCTCGCACATCGCTCCCCGCCGCCCGATGGCAT
>NZ_VMQU01000113.1 GCF_007714205.1 Mycobacterium helveticum
AAACACTCCTTCTGCTCCGCCCAACGGCGGTCCGATGATGGACCACCCCGGACTTACACAGATGGAATGACACGCCCCGGCCGGGGTCGATCGCCACGAATTGCACACCGGCCCGGAACTCCTCGCTGCGCTCGCGCAGCCAATCGATCACGGCGGCCCCGGTGCGGGCCCCTCGCGCTGCCCCAACAGGCCCTGAGTGCCGGCCAGGTCGACGAACCCGGTGTCCCAGGGTCGACCCCCGCACCCAGCGCCCCGTCACCGCGCACTGCTCCCAGCGGGGCTTGCCGCGCCGGGTCTCGTCGATACCGAGCACCCGGACCGGATCGGGTTCGGCCAGCAGCGCCTCGGCGTGGGCGACGAACGCCCGGTGCGCGGTCGGCCACGACACCGAGTGGGCGCCAGCGACCTCGGCCACTGAGCGGGCCGCATCCCCGATCGCCGCACCGATCGCGGTCCGCAACCGCGTCGTGGTCCGAGCCCGCGCCGGCACCTGCGCAATGGCCTCGGTTAACGAGGACCGCTCGCAGTAGTCCTCCCGACACCGCCAGCGGGTCTTGGCCCACCGCAACACGATTCGATCCTACCCGTAGGGGATATCGCGCGGCGAGGTACTCACCCGGGCCTTCACCGACGTGGACACCACCCCACAATCCGGGCACGCCGCCGCCGCTTCGTCGGCGCTGGCCACCTGCACCACCCGGGTCCCGTCGGCGAGCCGCTCGACACGCTCAACCCCTACACCTGGCAACCCGAACAACAATGTCGTACCGTCAGACACGGCCCTTGGCTCCTTCTTCCGTCCGAATGTTTCGCAACTTTCAGACTTCGGAAGACCAAGGGCCTCCCCATGCAACGACACGCTCTATGAGAGCTAAATCACAACTGCCCCATTAAGATTGAAGAGCCACCATGGCCGACTTGGGACTGACTGCGCGTCCTGCCGGGAGGCTCCCGGAGCGACCCGTCACTTTCAAATGGCTGCACCGCATGCTGCGCGACCTCTACTACGTCGGCTGCATCGTCTATAAGGGCGAGGTTTACGCAGGCCGACACGAACCGATCGTCGACCAAGAACTCTTCGATCGCGTACAAGAAGTCCTCGACTTCCGCAGCAAGAACGGCCAACGCGACCGGGTGCTCCAGCACTATCTCAAGGGCACGCTGTTCTGCGATCGCTGTGAACGCCACGAGCGCACATCACGACTCATCTACACCGAAGCCATTAATCGATCCGGCACACGCTACGGGTACTTCTTGTGCCGTGGCCGCCAGGACGGAGTCTGCGATCTGCCGTATCTGCCCGTCGATAGCGTCGAACGAGCAATTGCCGACCACTACGCCACCCTAAATCTGCCCGGCACGTTCATTACCGAGGTCCGTCGGCTACTCGACGAGGCGTTGGCGGGTGAGCAGCGCAGCGTCGCGGAACTGCACGCCGCTCTCAGCCGCAAGCTCAAGGAACTCGAAGCCAAGGAGGACCGGCTCCTCGACCTGCTCGCCGACGACGCACTCCCAAAGACCAAGGTCAAGGCAAAGCTACGAAAGATTCAATCCGAGCGAAACGCAGCCGAAGCCAGTCTGGCCGGCACCGGCGCGGAACTTGCGATCGGCGCCGGAGTGCTGAGCGAGGCACTCGACCTCATGTCCAACCCAGAGGCGTCCTACGCCGACGGGAGCGACGCGATCCGCCGCAACATAAATGAGACTTTCTATCAGCGCTTCTACCTGGACGAGCAAGGCGTGCAGGCTAGCGATCTAAATCCACCATTCGAAGACTTCCGCGCTGCGCTCACGATGACGCGGAGGACACCGACCGCCGCGTCAGCCTCAACGAAACAAGGCCCCCTCACGGGAGCCTCGGATCGAGCGGGTCATTCTTCGACTGATTTGGCTCTTACCCTTACCGACATCCTTTTGGGCACCGGTTCGAGTAAGACCTCTTTGGTGGAGCTAAGGGGACTCGAACCCCTGACCCCCACACTGCCAGTGTGGTGCGCTACCAGCTGCGCCATAGCCCCGAGAAGACGTGCTCATCGAAGCTACACCACCGACAACCGTCGTTCAAAACTGCTGCTCAGGCCAGCTCCACGTCCGCCTGCGACGGCACAAGACCCGGCGCCGCGGCGGTCGCCGCCCGGGTTTCCGGCGACAGCACCCAGCCGAGGGCCGCGATCAGCAGCACCATCCCGCTGAGCCCGAAGTCCCAGCCGAAGCTCAGCCGCTCGGCGACCCAGCCGACCGTCATCGAGCCGATGATCGCGCCCAGATCCGAGGCCATCTGCACCGCCGCCACCGGAGTGCCCGCGCGCGCCTCGCTGCCGAGGATGTCGGCGACGGCGGCCTGCATCGGCGACATGAAGATGCCCGTGGTCGCGCCGGACACGCACGCCGCGGCCATGAACGCCGGCAGCGACGACACCACGCCCAGGGCGACGGTCGCCACACCGGAGGCGCCCAGGCCGGCGATCAGCAACGTGCGCCGTCCCATCCGGTCGGACAGGTAACCGCTGGGGATGACGGCCAGGGCGTTGCCGGCCGCGAACGCCGCCAGCACCACACCGATGACGCCGACGCCCCGGCCCATCACATCGGAGACGAACAGCGGCACCAGCGCCACGCGCAGCCCGAACGCCGACCATCCGGTCGCGAAGTTGGACAGCAGTGCCGACCAGTACGCCCGGAACCGCAGCGCCTCCCGCATCGTCACCTTCGAGCGCGTCGGCGGCGCGGGTGCGGCCAGCGTCGAATTCCGCAGGCCGTAGAACAGCACCACCGCCACACCCAGCAGCGCGACGCCGTAGACGACGAACGGCGCGGTCAACCCCCAGCCCGCCGTGAGTCCCCCGACCGCCGGACCGCCGACCGCGCCCACCATGAACGAGGTGGTGAAGATGCCCGCCACCCGCCCGCGCGCGTCGGCCGGGCTGATGTGGATCATCAGGCCCAGCGCCGAGACGTAGAACAGCGTCGACCCGACGCCGCTGACCGCACGGAAGAACAGCAGTTGCCCGTACGTCTGGGAGAACGCGCACGCGCCAGTCGACAACGCCACGACCAGCAAACCGCTGATGTAGATGCGCCGCTCCCCCAGCCGCTGCACCAGCAGACCGCTGATCGGCGCGAAACACAGCCTGCTCAACGAGAATACGGTGACCAGGAACGTCACCGCATTGATGCTGACCCCGAAAGTACGCGCGAACGACGGCATCACCGGCGAAATGATGCCGTAGCCCAGCGCGATCATGATGTTCGCCCAGCTGAGGATCCAGACTTCGCGCGGCAGCGGCGCGGATCGGGACCCGCGTCCCCCCGGGCAAGCAGGCCGGAGGGATCGGAGGCAGGAGGTCACCCGATGACTTTATGCACCATCTCGCGCGGGGTTTCAGGCACCTCGGCAATTGCCGCTCGCCAGCCGGCGCCCTTACCGTTGTCGACTCGGTAGACGGCACCGTGGACGGCGGCCGCGGCGTCGCCGGCGAGGAACGCGATCACGTTCGCGACGTCGAACGGTTGCATCATCCCGCGCGGCGCGGCGCTGCGCCCAGTCGTCGTCGGTCATCGACTCCGTCCGGCGCATCTGGTGGCGCCCGGCGATGTTGACCAGGACGTCCAGGCCGCCGAACTCGTCGACGCACCGCTCGACGGCGTCCCGGCAGGCCGGCGCCGACGAGATGTCCACCGACGCGTACGAGCCATGCGGCACGTCGGCGAAGACTTCGGCCAGGCGTCCGGTGTCCCGGCCGACGCCGAAAACCGTTGCGCCGTAACGGGAAAACAGGCTTGCCATCTGGGCGCCGAGGCCCGAGGACGCACCGGTCACCAGCGCCGGAATTTCGCTCAGTACGTCCGCAGCCGCGCAACGCCGCCCCGCAGCAGCGCAAGTGGCGCAACGACTCTGAATCCCAACAGGGATGCCGCGCGGCGCGCCGCCAGCAACATGATCAGGCTGATCGCCAGCCTACCCAGCGCCGTCCGCCTGGCTCGCCTCCCGCGGGCCGGGGGCGCGGGGCCCGTGCGACGACCGACGTAGTAGCCCACACACGCCGCCGTCAGCAAAGCGGCCATCGCCGCGAACACCGTCATGGTGACGAGCGTTCTTCCTCATCGTCGCGGCGAGGTCACGCCCGGGACACGCGTTGGCCAATAACCCAGCCCCGGCCCCTACCCGATGACGCTGTTGACCACCTCGCGCGCGGTTGCCTGCACCTCGGCCAGATGCTCGGGTCCCTTGAAGGACTCGGCGTAGATCTTGTAGACGTCCTCGGTGCCCGACGGCCGCGCGGCGAACCACGCGTTGGCCGTCGTCACCTTGAGCCCGCCCAGCGGGGCCCCGTTGCCGGGCGCGGCGGTCAGCTTCGCCGTGATCGGCTCCCCGGCCAGCTCGGTGGCGGTGACCTCCTCGGCCGAGAGCTTGGCCAGCCGGGCCTTCTGGTCGCGGTCGGCGGGCGCGTCCACCCGGGCGTAGCACGGTGTGCCGTAGTCGGCGGTCAGTTCCCGGTAGCGCTGCGACGGGCTGCGCCCGGTGACGGCCAGGATCTCGGCCGCGAGCAACGCCAGGATGATGCCGTCCTTGTCGGTGGTCCACACCGAGCCGTCGCGCCGCAGGAACGACGCCCCGGCCGACTCCTCGCCGCCGAAGCCGATGGTGCCGCCGAAGAGGCCGTCGACGAACCACTTGAACCCGACCGGCACCTCGACCAGTTTGCGGCCGATGCCGGCGACCACCCGGTCGATGATCGACGAACTGACCGCGGTCTTGCCCACGGCGATGCCGTCCGGCCACGACGGCCGGTGGGTGTAGAGGTAGTCGATGGCCACCGCCAGATAGTGATTCGGGTTGAGCAGCCCCGCATCGGGGGTGACGATGCCGTGCCGGTCGGCGTCGGCGTCGTTGCCGGTGGCGATCTGGTAGCGGCCGGGGTGGGCGGCCATGGCGGAAAGAAGCCCCGCCATCGCGTCCGGGGAGCTGCAGTCCATCCGGATCTTGCCGTCGTGGTCGAGCGTCATGAACCGCCAGGTGGCGTCGACCAGCGGGTTGACCACGGTCAGCTCCAGGCCGTGCCGCGCCGCGATCTCGGCCCAGTAGTCCACGCTGGCCCCGCCCAGCGGGTCGGCCCCGATCCGTATCCCCGCCCCGCGGATCGCGGCGACGTCGACCACGTTGGGCAGGTCGTCGACGTAGTTGCCCAGGTAGTCGTGGCGCTGCACGGCCTGCAGCGCGCGGGCCAGCGGCACCCGCTTCACCCCCGCGCCGGTGCGCAGGATCTCGTTGGCGCGCCGGGCGATTGCGTTGGTCGCCGCGGTGTCGGCCGGGCCGCCGTGGGGCGCGTTGTACTTGAAGCCGCCGTCGGGCGGCGGGTTGTGCGACGGCGTGACCACGATCCCGTCGGCCAGCGCCCCGGTGCGGCCGCGGTTGTAGGTGAGGATGGCGTGGCTGACGGCCGGCGTCGGTGTGTAGCGGTCGCGGGAGTCGACCATGGCGACCACGTCGTTGGCGGCCAGCACCTGAAGCGCCGACACCCAGGCCGGCTCCGAGAGGCCATGCGTGTCACGGCCGATGAACAACGGCCCGGTGGTGCCCGCCGCGGCGCGGTACTCGACGATGGCCTGGGTGATGGCCAGGATGTGCGCCTCGTTGAACGCTCCCCCCAGCGCCGAGCCGCGGTGACCCGACGTGCCGAAAACCACCTGCTGGGCGACGTCGTCGGGATCCGGTTCGATCGAGTAGTAGCAGGTGATGAGGTGGGGCAGATCGACGAGGTCTTCGGGCTGGGCCGGCTGACCGGCGCGCGGGTTGGCCACCATGGCTCCCCATTGTGCCCGCGCCCTGCCCACCGCGCGCTCCGAGCCGTCCCCGCCGGTGCGCCCGGCTACGCTGCGAAGCGCAGCTGACAGACACCGAAGGGAACCGATCAGTGGCAGGCTTCGACCACCGCGAGCTGGCGGCGGTGTTCGCCGGCGGCGCGCTGGGCGCGCTGGCCCGCGCCGTCGTGACCGTGCTCACCGCCCACGACCCGGCGAGCTGGCCGTGGCCGACGTTCGCGGTCAACATCGCCGGCGCCTTCCTGGTGGGGTACTTCACGACCCGGCTGCTGGAGCGGCTCCCGTCGTCCAGCTACCGGCGCCCGCTGCTGGGCACCGGGCTGTGCGGCGGGCTGACCACGTTCTCCACGATGCAGGTCGAGACGCTCACCATGCTCCAGCGCGGCCACTGGGCCCTGGCCGCGGCCTACACCGTCACCACCGTCGTGCTGGGCTTCCTCGCGGTGCACCTGTCCACCGCGTTCGTCCGCCGGGTGCGGTTTCGCCGATGACCGGTGCGTTGACGTCGTTGGCCGTCTGGGCCGGCGTCCTGGTCGCCGGCGGCGCGGGGGCGGTGCTGCGTTTCCTGGTGGACCGGACGGTGGGCCGGCGGGTCGCCCGCCCGTTTCCGTTCGGCACCCTGACGGTGAACATCAGCGGGGCCGTCGCGCTGGGGGTGATCGGCGGCCTGGCGCTGGGCCGGGAGGCGGCCCTGCTGGCCGACACCGCGTTCGTCGGCGCCTACACCACCTTCTCCACCTGGATGCTGGAATCCCAGCGGCTCGGCGAGGAGCGCCAGCTGCGCCCGGCGCTGGCCAACATCGTCGTCAGCGTCGCGCTCGGGCTCGCCGCCGCGCAGCTGGGGCAACGGATCGCCGACCACCTGTGACTGACGCCGGTGGGCCCGCCGCGGCGGGTCAGCGGCCCCCGGCGAGGCGGTCGACGTCGACGACCTCACCGCGGTTGATGCTCACCCAGTCGCGGCCCTGCAGGTAGGGACGCAGACTGCGGCCGATGAGCTCCGCGTCGGCCGGCGCCTTGGGACGCTGGAGCTCGTAGACGTGCGGCAGTTCGGCCATGCCGGTCACCACGGTCCACAGCTTCAGGGAGTCCGGGCCGGTCGGCGGGTCGACCAGGACCGGGCCGAACAGGCACTGACCGGACAGGAACAGCGTCGGCACCCCGTATCCGCCGGCGTCGACGACCCGTTGATGGTCGGCACGGACGTCGTCGTGGGTGGTCGGGTCGGCCAGCGCCGCGTCGAGCGTCGCCCCGTCGATGCCCAGCTCCTCGAGCAGCCGCCGCGCCACCACCGGGTCGTGCGGCTTGCCGCCCGCGGCGTGCAACTCGTCACCGATGCGCGCGTACCACCGGTCCAGCAGCGCCATGTCGGTCCGGCGCAGCAGCGCCCCGATGCGCATCAGCGACCAGCCGTAGGACCATTCCCGCTCCCACGGATGCTTCTTGCCGTCGGCGCGGTTGATCTCCTCGAGGCTGAAAAACCGCCAGTTGACCGTGATCCCGGCCTGCTCCCGGACGTCGCGGATCCACAACGCGGTCTGGTAGGCGAACGGGCACATCGGGTCGAAGTGGAAATCCACGGCGTTGCTCATCGGGACCTGCTCGGCGGTGATCAGTAGTGGTAGGTGTCCGAGGGCGCGGGCGAGTGCACCGGTTCGTCCTCGAATTCGGACACCTCGATGCCGTAGGCGCGGGCCAACTCGAGGATCTTGCTCGCCCGGGCGATGCGCGGCAGGTCGGAGCCGTTGCGGATCTCGCCACCGTCGCTCTCGAACTCGGCGAAAAACTCTTTGGCCCAAACTATTTCGTCCTGCGACGGGGAGAGCCCCTCGTTCACCACCGCGCATTGCTCCGGGGACAGGCAGATCTTGCCGGTCATGCCGAATTCGACGGAGACGGCCGTGGCCTCGATGAGCTTCAACGGGTTGGAGCCGATGGTCGGCCCGTCGATCGCGCTGGGCAGGCCGGCCGCCTTGGCGGCGATGGTGAAGCGGGACCGGGTGTAGGCCAGCGTGGAGGGGTCCTCGCCGAACCCGGTGTCGCGGCGGAAGTCCCCGATGCCGAAGGCCAGCCGGAAGGTGCCCTTGGCGGCGGCGATCTCGGTGATGCGCTCCAGGCCGCGGGCCGTTTCGACCAGCGCCACGATCGGCACGTCGGGCAGCCGCTTGGCGGTCTCGGTGACGTGGTCGACCGATTCGACCATCGCTAGCATCACCCCCCCGACGGGGGTGGCCGACAGCGCGGCCAGATCGTCGGCCCACCAGGGGGTGCCGAAGCCGTTGACGCGGACCCAGTCGGTGTTCCCGGCGTCGAGCCAGCGCACGACGTGGTCGCGGGCAGCGGCTTTGTCCTTGGGCGCCACCGCGTCCTCGATGTCGAAGACGACGATGTCGGCGCGCGAATGCGCCGCGGACTGGAACCGGTCCGCGTGCGCGCCGTTGACCAGCAGCCAGCTGCGGGCCAGGACCGGGTCGAGGCGCGACCCTATGTCGGCGGGATCCACCGCGTGGCTGTTGACCTGCTCGTACATTGATTGATCCGTCGTCATGCTCGTTCCGTGGTGAGGTTGTCGCCATTAACCGTAGCGGCCTTGACGACGGCGCGGCGCGAGCCACCGGGTTTTCCGTAGGCTCGGTGACGTGAGCGGCACCCCGGACATGACCGTTGCTCTGCAAGACCGGTTCCTGCGTGACCTGCCCGAGATGGCCGTCCGCTGGCAGGCGCAGACACCCCCCGACCCGCGGTTGCTCGTGCTCAACGACCGCCTCGCCCCGGAGCTCGGGCTCGACCCCACGTGGCTGCGCAGCCCCGACGGGCTGCGTTTCCTGGTGGGCGACCTGGTGCCCGACGGGGCCACCGCGGTGGCCCAGGCCTACGCCGGCCATCAGTTCGGCGGCTTCGTCCCCCGGCTGGGCGACGGGCGCGCCCTGCTGCTGGGCGAGCTCGCCGGCGAAGACGGGTGCCTGCGCGACATCGCCCTCAAGGGCTCGGGCCCCACACCCTTCGCGCGCGGCGGCGACGGCCTGGCGGCGGTGGGGCCGATGCTGCGCGAGTACGTGGTCAGCGAGGCGATGCACGCGCTGGGCGTGCCGACAACACGGTCGCTGGCCGTGGTGGGCACGGGGCGCCCGGTGCAGCGCGACACGGAACTGCCCGGCGCCCTGCTCACCCGGGTGGCCGCGAGCCACCTGCGCGTCGGAAGCTTCCAGTACGCCGCCGCCGCCGGCGACACGGGTTTGCTGCGGCGCCTCGCCGACCACGCGATCGCGCGCCACCATCCCGCCGCCGCGGCGGCGCAGCGCCCCTACCTGGCGCTGTTCGAGGCGGTGGCGGGAGTCCAGGCGTCGCTGACAGCACGGTGGATGCTGATCGGGTTCGTGCACGGGGTGATGAACACCGACAACATGACGATCTCCGGGGAGACGATCGACTACGGACCATGCGCCTTCATGGAGGCCTACGACCCGGAGACCGTCTTCAGCTCGATCGACTTCTGGGGGCGCTACGCCTACGGCAACCAGCCCGTCGTCGCCGGGTGGAACCTCGCCCGCTTCGCCGAGACACTGCTGCCGCTGATCTCGGAGAGCACCGAGGAGGCGGTCGGGCTCGCCGAGGCGTCGTTCGGGGTATTCCACACCCGCTACGACGCCGTGTGGGCGCCCGGCATGCGGGCCAAGCTCGGCCTGTCCGCGGACGCCGACGCGGCGGACCTGATCGACGAGCTGCTCGCCCTGCTCAAGGCGGGCCACGCCGACTACACGTCCTTCTTCCGTCAGCTCGGCGCTGCCGCGCGAGGCGATGGCGGACCCGCGCGCGAGTTGTTCGACGACGCATCCGGCTTCGACGACTGGCTGCCGCGCTGGCGGGCCTTGGGCCCAAACCCGGAGTCGATGGACCGCACCAACCCCGTCTACATTCCCCGCAACCATCTGGTCGAGGAGACCCTGAGTGCGGCGACCGCCGGCGATCTCGAACCTCTCGAACGACTCCTGCAGGTCGTGACGGCCCCGTATGACGAACGGCCGGGCCTCCAGCGGTACGCCGGCCCGGCGCCCGAGGAATTCGGCGCGTACCGAACGTTCTGCGGCACCTGAGGCGCCGCAGAGAAACCGCGGCTGCGCCAACGCCTCCGGCGGATCAGCGCGGCGGCTCCTCCCCCGCACCCCGGCGCGCCGCGCCCCAGAGCCCGACGCCGACCCCGATCACCGCGCCGCCCAGTCCGATAACCCGCTGTGCGGGCCTCAATTCGGCAAGCACACTCATCCCGCCGAGCAGGTCGGCAGCGTCGGCGCCGCCCGAGGCGAGAAACCACCCGCGGGTGTCCTTGCCGCGCAACGCCGCCGCCGCGAGCAACCCCCCGATCAACGCGTCGCGGTAGCCCATCGAGCGCAGCAGCAGCCGCGCCGTCGGCGCCGGTTCCTCCGCGTCGCCCCACAGCCGGTTCGCGCGGAGCGGGTCGACGAGAAACGCCATGCCCGAGGCGAACCGGATGCTGCCCGCGACGAGCGCGGCACGGTCAACCGTCATGGCCCACTAGCCTATGCTCCCCGCCCCTGGCAAAACCAGGGGCGGCTCAAGGACACTGCTGGGGCGATGACCGCGCTGCCCTGGCAAACCAACCGCCGGGACGGCCGGGGACGCCCCGGCGGATGCCGGTGTTGCCCGACATCGCGACATTCCGGCGGAAGTGAACGTCCCCGGGCGCTCTGCGGATTAGTTTGATTGCCTATGACGGAACAGGGGGATCCGCTCGCACAACGGCAGGCACACGTGGGGCATCGGGTGCCATCGCGGCGTAACAAGCTCGCTCCCGACCCCGACGTGCGCCGCGCCATCGTCGCTGCGGCGTCGGAATCCGTTCGGCAGCAGGGGGTCCGGGGACTCAGCGTCGCCGCGGTGCTCGAGCACGCCCGGCTGAGCACACGCGCGTTCTACCGGCATTTCGAATCCAAGGACGAGCTGGTCGAAGCCGTCTTCATGGAGATGACGCACGCCGAGGTGCGGCGGTTGAAAGCAAAGATGGCGACGGCGGCGACGCCGGTAGAGGCGGTGGCGGCGTGGATCGACGGGCGAATCGATCTCGCGTTCAACGACAACGTCGAGCCGGAGCTGCGCCAGGCGCCCCTGGAAACCCCGTCCACGGTGCTCAACTCTGCGGAGCTGGTCTCGCCCGCCTACACCGCCATCCTCGAGCCGCTCGTCGAGCAACTCGAGCGGGGCCTGGAGATCGGCGTTTTCCGCGGCATCGTTCCGGCGGTCGCCGCCAGGTCGATCCACGGCGTGGTCTGGGCGGGCACCCGACAACAGTGGGCCCACGGTCACGCCAAACGCGCGGAGGTGCGCGACCGCGCGATCCGGTTCTGCCTGCGCGGCCTCGGTGTGGCGCCGGAAACGATCGAAGAGATCGCCGACGACCCAGCCGCGGACTGACGCCCCCGCCGACGTCCGCGCCCCGAGCGCACGGATCGGTCGGCGATGGCTAGCATGGCCGTCATGCCCGAGCCGGTACCGGCTGCCGGCGAACCGGCACCCGACGGTGGCGAAACCGTCGCCACGCCCGCTTCGGCGGGTCCGGACCCGGTCGAGCCCGCGTGGTCCCGCGAGGACGGCGAGGGGAACGCGGGCCGACCGCCCGCGGATCGTCAATCGTGGCAAGCGACTTGGCGCAAAGCGGGCGTGCTGCTCTTCGGCGGTCTCGTGGTGGCGGGGGCGATCGTGCTGGCCTTCTGGCTGTTGAGCCCGTCCGATTCACCGACGCCGGCGAAAACCGGCGCACCGCCGGCGGCGTCGTCGTCGGTGGTGTCGTCGTCAGCCTCGGCCGCGCCGTCGTCCATCGCCTCCACACCCGAGCAGGACCAGAAGTACGTCCGGGACCTCAACGACCGCGGGATCTCGTTCGCCAACCCCCAGGCCGCCATCTACAACGGCAAGATGGTGTGCCGCAACATCGGCCAGGGGATGACCGTGCCGCAGGTGGTCACGGAGTTCCGCGCGAGCAACCCGGCGCTCGGCGCCGACGCCGACACGTATGTGGCCCTCTCCGTCCACGCCTACTGCCCGCAACACGACAACCTGGTCAACGGCGGCTGACGGGGCTACCCGGCGCCACGCGTCGGCGTTACGATCGGGCGCATCGTCTACGGATCCGAGTCAACCAGCCCTCGCCCGCGGCGCCTGCCGGCGCCGGCGTCGCGGCAGCCCTCGCCGGTCCGCACGGCCCCCGGCCCCGCGCTGCCCGAGCCCCGGCGGCACCGGGCCGCGCATCGTGTCGTCGTCCCTCCGACTTGGCGTCACCTCGACAGACCTGACAGGGTGGGGAAGCGGTCCCCGCGGTGAATGCCGCCGTGGCGACCATCCGGGGAGGCAGAGGAGTGCGCGCATGACCATCGAGGACAACGACGTCCCGACCGAGTCGGTGCCCCCGCAGCGTCCGCGCCGGCGCCGCCCGTCCAGGACCGAATCCGCCGGGTCACTCGTCTTCGCCGCGTCCATCGCGATAGCCGCCGTGGTGGGCCTGAGCGCGGTGGGCGTCTATTTCCTGCGCGACAAGACGGCCACGTCGCCGGGCCCGCAGACGGTGACGGTCACCCCGTCGCACAAGACGCCATCGCTGAGTGACGGACCGGACGGCGCATTCCTCACGGCGCTGGCCGCCTACGGCATCGTCGACAACGGGACCGAGGCCGTTCGGCAGCGGTTCATGGAGTTCGGTCACCACACCTGTTTCTCGCTGCTGCCCCCGACCCCGCAGCCCCTGGAATCGGTCGTCGACAACATCATGGCGGCCGAGAACAAAGACGTCGCCGACGGAAATTCATGGTCTCCGAAGTTCAGCCGCGACGACACCGAGAACCTGACGCAGGCCGCGATCCACGCCTACTGCCCGGACGCGCAGCAGTAGAAACTCAGCCCTGGGCCTGTTGCAGCAGCCTGCCCATTTCGGGGATGACGACCTGCAGGGCCTTGAGCGGCCGCAGCATCACCTTCACCGAGGTGATCCTGCCGTCGTCGTTCCAGTGGATCATGTCGATGCCGTTGACGTGGATGCCGTCGACCTCGGCGACGAACTCGAGCACCGCGGAATGCTCGCCATACCACTTCTCGACATAGCGGAATCCGTTGCCGGCGAACAGCTTCGCCGCGGCGGCCAGGTAGGCGACCGCCTTGTCTCGGCCCTCCTGCGGCGTGAACACGGCGGGCGAACGGAAGACGGCGTCCGCGGTCAGCAGGTCGCGCAGTTCGTCGGTCCGGCCGGTGTCGAGAATCTCGATCCAGCGTTCGATCACCGGTGGTGTCACACCGCAAAACTAACGTTCGGTGTGGATCGGGCCGAACCCGGCTTAGTGTGGGCCCCAATCTGGGCCCAGCACCAGCACGAGAGCGACGGTGCCGCTGAACATCGACGACGAGTCCGTCACCACGCCCGAGGACCTCACGGGCGACCCGGCCCAGCGCTTCACGTGGACGCCGAGCGGCGGCAGCTCGGTCGACGGCATGATCGTCGACGCCGACCTCGCGGCCCTCGACCGCGACGGCTAGGTCGTGTGGGAGAACCTGCTCGGCGCCGAGGAATGCGGGCAGATCCGTGACGTGGTGCGCCCCGGACTGGGGCACGCGGCCACGGGCCCCCTTGGCGGCGGCGACGATCTGGGCGATCGACGACTGCACCGCCGACAACGGCGCCACGGTGACAACGGCGCCACGGTGCTCTTTCCCCGCAGCCACCGCTGGGGCAAGCGCCGACCGGGCCCGCACGACCGGGCGCTGCCCGTGGTCATGCCCGCGGAGTCGTGCGTCTTCTCCGTGGGCACCCTGTGGCACGGCGGGGGCGCCAACGCCACCACCCGCGATCGCCGTGCCATCACCGCCCAGTACTGCCAGCCGTGGCTGCGGCCGATGGAGGCCTTCACCCTGTCGGTGCCGCGCGACGTCGCGCGCACGGTCTCCGACAACATCCGCCGGATGCTCGGCTACGGCATCCACCCGCCGTTCGTCGGCGCGGTCGACGGCCTGCACCCGCTGCGGCTGCTGGACTCCTGAACCCCGAACAGCACCGCGTTAGCGTCAAACCCATCCGCGGCGCGGCATGCCCGCGGCTGGTTGCGGCTACTCGCTGCCGGCCGACGGCGCACTGCCGTACAGGTGCAGGGCCCGCGCCGCCGCCGTGGCCACTTCTCCGTCCAGACTCGTGGTCGGCGGGCTGCCCCGCACGTGGATCGCGTTCGACAGCAGAAGGACGTAGGTGTCCGAGCCCGGGTCCATCCACAACGAGGTGCCGGTGAAGCCGGTGTGGCCGAAGCTGCCGACGGGAAAGACCAGCCCGCGCGGGCCGGAATAGGCCGTGTCGATGTCCCAGCCGATGCCGCGCAGGCCGTGCCCCGGGAGCTGTCCGGGCTGTTCGGGGCGCGTCATCAACGCCAGCGTCGCTGTCGTCAACGCGAACCTGCTCGGGCGGCCCGCGAGCCGATCGAGCAGGGCCTGCGCATAGACGCTGAGATCGTGCGCCGTCGAGAAGACGCCGGCATGCCCGGCCACCCCGCCCATGCGCCGCGCGGTCGGATCGTCCACGGTGCCCCGCAGCAGGTTGCCGTAGTCGGGATTCCTGGCCGGGTCGCCGGCGCTTTCCTCGTCGCGCGCCGTGGGTGCGATGCGCGGCAGGAGACTGGTGCGCCATGTCCCGGCGGGGCAGGCGGCCGGCGCCCGCCCCGCCGGGGCGGACCAGCCCACCGCGGCTCCGCTGATCGTGCGCGGCCCACAGGCTTTGGCCGCCGGGAGATAACGGCTGTCTTTCATGTCCAGCGGCGCGAACACGTGCTGCGCGACGTAGACGTCTTCCGCATCGCCGGTGACCTTCTCGATCAGCGCGCCCAGCAGCACGAAGTTGACGTCGGAGTAGCGAAAACCCGTACCGGGACCCGACTGCAGCGGCGTGGTGAGCGCACGACGAACGCCTTCGGCTTTGTCGGGGCGATCCAGTCCCCACGGATCCGCGAGGTCGACGTCACCCGGTTCGCCCGAGGTGTGCGTGAGCAGCATACGAACGGTCACCTTCGCGCGTTGCGGGTCGTTCGCCGGGTTGAAGCCGGGCAGATGCGTCTGCACGGGGTCGTCGAGCCGGACCCTGCCCTGTTCGTAGAGTTGCATGACGGCGGTCGCCGTCGCGAGGCACTTCGTCAACGACGACATGTCGAAGACGGTGTCCTCGGTCATCGGCTCCGCGGGTGCGGGTGACCCGTCCAGCCCCGGCTCCCCGGCGAGCTTGCGCACGCCGTAGGCCCGGTGGAAGACGACCTTGCCGCCATGCCCGATCGCAACCACGGCGCCCGGCAGCCGACCCGCCGCCACCGCATCGCTCACCAGCGCGGAGACGGCCGCGAACCGTCTGCCGGCGGCCGGGTCCAGCGGCCCGAAGCGCACCGGCAGGTCGGGGGTTGCAGCCGCGGCCGGCAGGGGCGTCACCCGCGCGCCCTCACCCGGGGCGGGGTGCGTGGTGGGGCGGCGCGAGGAAACCGCGACGAGTGCCAGCAAGACGGTGCCGATGGCGACGGCCGTGCGCAGCGACATGTCGCCAGGGTAGATCGGTCTGATGAGGATTCATCCCCGTTGACGCCCTCCAGGCGGTGGGTGGCCGTCCTGACGGCGACGACAACACGTCGGCGTATACCTGCCGCGGCATTCCGGGCAGCGGCCACTGACGTCGCCTCGACACCGGTATCGGCGCCCGGCAGGGCGTTGCCGTGGATCTCAGTCGCTGGTTGAGCCGCTGTCGCGTGGTGGATACCTGCGGTCAACAGCGGTTTCCTCCTCAATACTCAATCGCTGTCGCGGCTTTTCCCCCAGCAAAGATGCGATTTTGGTTTGGCGTGCGTTTCCCCCTGCTTTCCCCCGCGTACCGAGTACATGCGTTGTACCAGCGACGGCGAACGTCGGTGGGCGGAAAGCATCACCGGTCTCCGCGGCGCGGGACATCAAACAGCCCGAGGTCCAGCGTCCGCGCGACCTGCGCCACGGCGGCTTGGGCGCGCACGCTGTTGCCCACCTCGTCCAGCCGCGGCGAGAACGCGGCAATCGCCAGCTGACCCGGCGCCACGGCAACCAGCCCGCCCCCCACACCGCTCTTGGCGGGCAATCCCACGGAATAGGCCCAGTCACCCGAACGCGTGTAGATGCCTTCCATCGTCATCGCAGCGAGCACGTACCGGACGTTCGCGTGCGCGACGACCCGCTTGCCGGTAAGGGGGTTGGACCCCCCATTGGCCAATGTCGCGCCCATGACGGCCAGATCCACCGTCGTGACCAGCGTCGAGCATTGGCGGGTATAGACGTCGCACGCTTCCATCGGGTCGCAGTAGATGGACCCGCCGTCGCGCAGCAGCCAGGCGATGGCGCGGTTGTGGAAGTTGGTGTCCTGCTCGGAGGCATTGATCTCGTCGCTGATCGAGATCTGACGCCCCGCGAAATCGCTTTGCACTTGCAGGATCTGGCGCCAGCGGTCCTCGGCATCTGCGGCGTCCACCAGGCTGGCCGTGGCGATCGCACCGGCATTGACCAGTGGCGACATCGGTTTGTCATTGTGCTGTTCCAGCGCGGAGACCGAGTTGAAAGCACGGCCGGTCGCGTTCGCGCCGACCCGGTGGAGGACCTCGCGGTGGCCGCGTTGCTCGATCACGAGCGCGAGCGTGAGTATTTTCGAGATCGATTCCAGCGCGAATTCGTAGCCGGCGTCACCGGCGGCGAATATCTGCCCGTCCACGGTCGCGGCGCACACACCGAAGAGTTCCGGGTGCACGCTCGCCAGGACCGGAATATAACCGGCGTTCTTGCCGCCCCGCCTGTTCTTCTGGTTGTCGTACGCGTCGGCAACTGCCCTGCTGATCCGATCGGCATTCCTGGCAACGGTGGTCATGCGCTCAATTCTGTTCGACGCCAGCAAGAGTTCGACACGGTTCAGGACACCCGACGACGGTACTCCGGGCCCCCATGTCGGCCTGCGGGTCCCACTCCGGGCCGCCGACCCGCGAAAAGCTTGTCGGCGGGCGGCGTGGCGAGCGCTGCCGGATCACCGCCCTGACTACGCTGAGACCGACAAAACTGTGGGGGGCACAGCGACCGCAGGAAGGACGCGCCCCGTGCACCCCTCAACCACGACGAAGATACGGACCCTCTCGACGGTGGGCCTGGCCGCGTTTGCCGCCTTGTGCGTGAGCACGGGAATCGCCCGGGCCGACACCGCCAGTCTCAACACCGCCAGCGTCCAGTTCCAGCCGACCACCATCAACAAAATTCCGAGTCTGCGCGTCACCGTCACGGACACCGGCGGGAACGGGAATCCCGGCACATACGGGTCCTGCACCTTCAACGCCACCCCCACGCTGGGGACCATGGACGTCCTCCAGGGCATCGGCACTCCGCTGGCACCGCTCAATCAGACCTTCGAACTGAACCAGGGGGGCCAAGCGCAGCTGAACTTCGCGCCCGAACTCCCGACGGGCACGCTGTGGAACGTCACCATCACCTGCACCGACCCGGTCCAAAGCCAAACCGCGACCGTCTACAACGAACCGATGCCCTTCTGACCCTGATTTTTCAGCCGGCTATGGATTGAGGGCCGCGTCGTAGCGCGGAAGTGCCCTTCCTGCAAGGGATAATCGTGTTTGTGGAAGACGACGATCATCCCAGAGAAAGGGCACCCGTGTGGTGAATGCTACCGGTTTGTTGTTCGATGTCGATGATGCGGTGCTGGCGAGTCCAAAACACCCGGTGCCGCACCCGCTGATCACTGCCTCAGAGGATGATTTGACGCCGGTGGCGGGGGTGGCGTTGTGGGGTCCGTTGCTGGACCG
>NZ_VMQU01000114.1 GCF_007714205.1 Mycobacterium helveticum
GGGGAGGGGCGTCCGTTCTGCCGGCGCGGGCACCGCCGGCTTGCCTCCGGGTTCGTGCGGCGTGGCCGGTCTGGGCGGCTCACCCGCGGCCGGTTTCTCGGCGACGGGCGGTTTGGATTCGGTCGGGCTGTGCGGCAGGGGACCGTCGGCGAGCCTCGGTGCCGGCTTGGCCGGGGCTGCGGGTGCGCCCGCTTCCGGCGGCTTGGGGCCGGTCGCCGGTGGCTCTGCCGGAGCCTTGACTGGCGGCGCCTCGGTAACCTCCGGCAGGGGCGGCTTGCGCAAGCCCTTGAGCGCGTCGGCGGCGTCGCGCCCCACCTTGCCCAGCTTCGAGAGCGGCCCGCCCGGCACCGCCAACGTCGCCCCGTCGAAGAGGGTCTTCCCGAGCGCTTCGGCCGGGTTTGTGCTCCACTCGTCCCAGTGGATGACATCCTTGCCCAGCGCCTTCCAGGATTCGGCCACTCCGGGCCCGCCGTCGGGGCCCAGACCGACCAGCGGTGCTTCCCCGGAAACCTTGCCGGCCAGGTCTCTGAAGTAACCCACCGGATCGGTTTGGAGCCGGTTCGGGCTGAATTCCCAGAGCCCCTTGGCGAATCCATATCCCTCTTCGCCGACGCCTTTGAGGACCTGGCCCACCTGATTGACGGCCCTGCCGACCGCGGTGCCGTGCAGAAAGTGGTCCCACTCCTTGCCCGCCCAGCGGCCCATATCCGCTGCCGCCGTGGCGGCCGCGGACACGGTGGCGTCGATCTGGCCGGCAAGTGCCCTGGCTTCGCGGGCGAAGTTGTCGACCACCGTGCGGATGTCGTCGGCGATCCGTTTGATCTCGTCCTCGTCCTCGTCGGTCAGGAACTCCCAGACCTCTTTGATCCCGGTCAGCGGGTCACAGATGCGCGCCAACAGATCCAGAATCGCCGCGCGCACCTGGTCGATCTCGGCTGCGTAGCCGGTGAGCTGTGCGGCGACCGTCTGGCATTGCCGTGCGATGTCGGTGGTGGCACTGGCGGCATCGGACAACGCCTTGTCGATGGCGGCGCCCTCCGGGATCTGCTGGGCGGCGATGGCGGCCATCGTTCCGCCGCCCGCCGCGGTCTCGGCCGCCATGAAGTTGGCGCCCGCGGTGGTCCACGCCGCCGCGGCGGCCCGCAATCTCGCCGAATCGCCACTGGGCCAGATCATTCCGACATACGGCGCCACCCAGCCCCAACCGGCGGGGGCGCCGCTCCCGGCGCCCACCGCAGAAGGCGGTGGCGAGCCCACGATCAACGGCCCGGTCACCTGCGGCGTCGGCAGGGCCGCGGCCCGGCCGCTGACATCCGACATCGCCTCGGCCAGCGCGTAGTTGTGTGCCGACACCCGCACGCCGTCGCCGATGCTGCACAGCCCGTTGCGGGTGCCGGCCATCGCCTCGATCAATTTCGCGGCGGCTTGGTCGTAGCTGTGACCGAACGCCGCGCCCACCGGATCGTCACCGGCCATGCCGGCGCTGCCGGCCAGTGCCGCGGTCACCGCCGAAATCACCGATCCCAACGAAACACCGGTGTCCACCACGGTGACACCGGCGCGGTCTAGAGCCGTCGGGTCACACGCCAGCGGCGCCATCGGTTCACGACCACATGCCGAGATTCGTCGACATCGCCCCGGTGTAGTTGCCGTGCGCTGTCGTGGCCGCCTTCTCGAGTTGCGCGAGCGCCTCCCGCATCATCGCCTCGCCGCGCTCCCAGTGCTGGTGTGCCTCGGCGTGGGCGGCGGCAGCGGCGCCAGACCAGGTCGCGTGCAGACGCGTCACGCGAGAATCGAGCTCGGTGATCATGTCCTCGGCGTAGCGCTGAAATGCCGCCATCCGTTGCACGGCCTCGGTCAGCGCCTCCGGGTCCACCGCGAACGCCTCAGCCACCGCGCACCGCCCGCTCCGCCCGGGCGGACCCGGCCTCGTTGCTCTGGTAACCCGACGCCGCCTCGTCGAGCAACCGCGCCAGGATCGACAAGCCCGCCTGCACCTCGCCGGCCCCGCGATGCCACAGCTCCCACGCCGAGCTGTACGCGCTGCCCGACGCGCCGCGCCAGCCGTCCAACATCTGACCCACCTGGTCGTCGAGATCGGTCAGCTGAGCCGAAAGGTGCTCGGCGGCACCGCCCAGCGAGGCGGCGGCCCCCTGCATCGCCAGCGGGTCGACGCGGACTGTGTCGTCGGCCATAGCGGCAACCTAGCCAGTGCCCGGCGGTCCCACAATTCACGCGGCCCGTCGGGCGCCCCGCCGCCGGTGACACACTGGCGGGCATGACCCAGTCCCCGAGCCGCCGGCAGGTGCGGTTGTTGACCCGCGACGGGTGCGCGATGTGCGTGCACGTCGGCGAGCGGCTCGCCGAACTGGCCGCTGAGCTGGGCTTCGATCTGTCGATGACCGACGTCGACGCCGCGGCCGCGGCCGGTGACCCCGGGCTGCGGGCCGAGTTCGGCGACCGGCTGCCGGTGATCCTGCTCGACGGCCGCGAGCACAGCTACTTCGACATCGACGAGCCCAGGCTGCGGGCGGATCTCTCCCCCTGACCGCGCTGGTCGCCGGGCAGTTATTTGGTAGCCCACCTGTGAACCGACTACCGTGGATGTCAACTTCAGTAGCTGACCGAGCAAGGGAGCTGGCCAGGTGATGCTGCCGTGAGCATCCTGCTTTTCGGGGTTTCGCACCGCAGTGCGCCGGTCTCCGTCCTGGAACAACTCAGCATCGACGAGTCCGATCAGGTCAAGATCGTCGACCAGATGCTGCAATCCCCCCTGGTGACCGAGGCGATGGTGCTCTCGACGTGCAACCGGGTCGAGGTCTACGCGGTGGTCGACGCCTTCCACGGCGGGTTGGCGGTGATCGGTCAGGTGCTCTCGGAGCACTCCGGCATGTCGATGGCCGACCTGACCAAATTCGCCTACGTGCGCTACAGCGAGGCCGCCGTCGAGCACCTCTTCGCCGTGGCCAGCGGCCTGGACTCGGCGGTGGTCGGCGAGCAGCAGGTACTCGGTCAGGTGCGCCGCGCCTATGCCGGCGCCGAAGCCAACCGCACCGTCGGCCGGGTCCTGCACGAGCTGGCCCAGCGGGCGTTGTCGGTGGGCAAGCGGGTGCACTCCGAAACCGGCATCGACGCCGCGGGCGCCTCGGTCGTCTCGGTCGCCCTGGATCTGGCCGAACGCCGGCTGGGCGGGCTGGCGGGCGAGACCGCCGTGGTGATCGGCGCCGGGGCGATGGGCGCGCTGTCGTCGGCGCATCTGACCCGGGCCGGGATCGGGCGCATCCACGTGCTCAACCGCTCGCTGTCGCGGGCTCAGCGGCTGGCCCGCAAGATCCGCGAATCGGGCGCGCACGCCGAGGCGCTGCCGCTGGAAAGCCTGCCCGAGGCGCTGGCGCACGCCGACGTCGTGGTCAGCTGCACGGGGGCCGTCAGCCCGGTCGTGTCGCTGGCCGACGTGCACCACGCGCTGGCCGCGTCGCACCGTGACGAGACCACCCACCCGTTGGTGATTTGCGACCTGGGCATGCCCCGCGACGTCGACCCCGCGGTGGCCGGTCTGCCCGGGGTGTGGGTCGTCGACGTCGACCGCGTCCAGCACGAACCCTCGGCCCACGCCGCGGCCACCGACGTCGACGCCGCCCGCCACATCGTCGCGGCCGAGGTCGCCGCCTACCTGGCGGGACAGCGGATGGCCGAGGTCACCCCGACGGTGACGGCGTTGCGCCAGCGGGCCGCCGACGTGGTGGAGGCCGAACTGCTGCGGCTGAACAACCGGTTGCCCGGCCTGGAGAGCGCCCAACGCGAGGAGGTGGCCCGCACCGTGCGGCGGGTGGTGGACAAGCTGCTGCACGCCCCCACCGTCCGGATCAGGCAGCTGGCCAGCGCGCCCGGCGGCGACAGCTACGCCGAGGCGCTCCGCGAACTCTTCGAACTCGACCCGACCGCCGTCGACTCCGTAGCCGCCGTCGCCGCCGGCGAATTGCGGGTCATGGCAAGCGGATTCGACGCGGGTCCCCCGCAGCAGTCCGCCGAGTAGCCGATTGGCGAACGTGATCCGGATAGGCACCCGGGGCAGTCTGTTGGCCACCACCCAGGCCGCGACCGTCAGGGACGCGCTGATCGCCCTCGGCCATCCCGCGGAACTGGTGACCATCAGCACGGCGGGCGACCGCTCCTCGGCGCCGATCGACACCCTCGGGGTCGGCGTCTTCACCACCGCGTTGCGCGAGGCCATCGACGACGGCCGCGTCGACGCTGCGGTGCACTCGCACAAGGATTTGCCGACCGCCGACGACCCGCGGTTCACGATCGCGGCGATCCCGCCGCGCAACGACCCCCGCGACGCGGTGGTGGCCCGCGACGGGCTGGTGCTCGCGGAGTTGCCCACGGGGTCGCTGGTGGGCACGTCGTCCCCGCGGCGGGCCGCGCAGCTTAGAGCATTGGGTCTCGGTTTGGAAATCCGCCCCCTACGAGGCAACCTAGATACCAGGTTGAACAGGGTAAGCAGTGGTGATCTTGACGCCGTCGTGGTGGCCCGGGCCGGTCTGGCCCGGCTCGGCCGCCTCGACGATGTCACCGAGACGTTGGAGCCGGTACAGATGTTGCCCGCACCGGCACAGGGCGCGCTCGCCGTCGAGTGCCGCGCCGATGACGGCCGGTTGGTGGCGGTGCTGGCCGGGCTGGACGACGCCGACACGCGCGCGGCGGTCACCGCCGAACGAGCCCTGCTGGCCGAACTGGAGGCCGGTTGCTCCGCACCGGTGGGCGCGATCGCCGAGGTGGTCGAGTCCATCGACGAGGACGGCCGCGTCTTCGAAGAGCTGTCGCTGCGCGGCTGCGTGGCGGCGCTGGACGGATCCGACGTGATCCGCGCGTCCGGCATCGGCAATCCCGGTCGGGCACGGGAGCTCGGGCTCTCGGTCGCGGGGGAGCTCTTCGACCTGGGCGCCCGGGAACTGATGCGCGGTGCGCGGGCGGATCCGGCGCAAGGAAATTGAGTCGAGAGTGAAGTGGGAGCGACAATGACTCGCCAAACAAGCATGCGAGGGCGTAAGCCAAGGCCGGGCCGCATCACTTTCGTGGGTTCCGGCCCGGGCGACCCCGGGCTACTGACCACGCGGGCCGCCGCGGTGCTGGCCAACGCGGCCCTGGTGTTCACCGATCCCGACGTGCCCGAGCCGGTACTGGCGTTGATCGGCAAGGACCTGCCGCCCGTGTCCGGCCCGGCGCCGGCCGACCCGGCGGCGGGCAACGCCGACGGCGATCACGCCCCGGCCACCCCCGCGGTGGTTCCCGGCGCTCCCGACATCCGCCCTGCCCTGGGCGAGCCGGCCGAGGTCGCCAAGACGCTGACCGCCGAGGCCCGCTCCGGCGCCGACGTGGTGCGGCTGGTCGCCGGCGATCCGCTGACGCTCGACGCGGTCATCACCGAGGTGAACGCCGTCGCGCGCACCCACCTGCACGTCGAGATCGTCCCCGGCCTGTCGTCCGCCAGCGCGGTCCCGACCTATGCCGGGCTCCCGCTGGGCTCGGCGCACACCGTTGCCGACGTGCGCGACCCACATGTCGACTGGGACGCGCTGGCCGCGGCCCCGGGCCCGCTGATCCTGCAGGCCACCGCCTCGCACCTGCCCGAGGCCGCCCGCACGCTGATCGAGCACGAACTGGCCGAGACCACCCCGTGCGTGGTGACCGCCTACGGCACCACCTGCCAGCAGCGCTCGGTGGAAACCACGCTGCAGGAACTGGGCGATCCGGCCGTCCTGGCGGGCATCGACGCCCCGGGCCCGCCGGGCGTCAACGGCCGGGAGTCCCAAACCGGTCCGCTGGTGGTCACCATCGGCAAGACGGTGAGCAACCGGGCGAAGCTGAACTGGTGGGAGAGCCGCGCGCTCTACGGCTGGACCGTGCTGGTGCCCCGCACCAAGGACCAGGCCGGCGAGATGAGCGAGCGGCTGACGTCCTACGGCGCGCTGCCGATCGAGGTGCCGACCATCGCGGTGGAGCCGCCGCGCAGTCCTGCCCAGATGGAGCGGGCCGTCAAGGGCCTGGTCGACGGCCGCTTCCAGTGGGTGGTGTTCACCTCGACCAACGCGGTGCGCGCGGTGTGGGAGAAGTTCGGCGAGTTCGGCCTGGACGCCCGCGCGTTCTCCGGGGTGAAGATCGCCTGTGTCGGCGAGCAGACGGCCGACCGGGTGCGCGCGTTCGGGATCAGCCCCGAGCTGGTGCCCGCCGGGGAGCAGTCCTCGCTCGGCCTGCTGGACGAATTCCCGCCCTACGACAGCATTTTCGACCCGGTGAACCGGGTCTTGCTGCCGCGCGCCGACATCGCCACCGAGACGCTCGCCGAGGGGCTGCGCGACCGTGGCTGGGAGATCGAGGACGTCACCGCGTACCGCACCGTGCGGGCCGCGCCGCCGCCGGCGGCCACCCGCGAGATGATCAAGACGGGCGGCTTCGACGCGGTGTGCTTCACCTCCAGTTCCACGGTGCGCAACCTGGTGGGCATCGCCGGCAAGCCGCACGCACGGACCATCATCGCCTGCATCGGCCCCAAGACGGCCGAGACGGCCGCGGAGTTCGGTCTGCGCGTGGACGTGCAGCCCGAGATCGCCGCGGTGGGCCCGCTGGTGGACGCCCTGGCCGAGCACGCCGCCCGGCTGCGCGCCGAGGGGGCGCTGCCGCCGCCGCGCAAAAAGAGCCGCAGGCGCTAGTGGCGAGCGCGAGCTGGGGGTACCTCCCGCTTGCGGGGGAGCGTGTCTGCACACCGACACGCCGTCGGGACCGGCATTGCGCGCACGCTCGCGGCTGCCACACGTCGTCATGAGCGGCTACCCGCGGCAGCGTCCGCGCCGGCTGCGCTCCACCCCCGCGTTTCGTCGCCTGGTGGCGCAAACATCCTTGGAACCAAGGCATTTGGTGCTGCCCATGTTCGTCGCCGACGGGATCGCCGAACCGCGGCCCATCCCGTCGATGCCGGGCGTGGTGCAGCACGCCCGGGAGTCGCTGCGCGGTGCGGCCGCCGCGGCGGTCGCCGCCGGGGTGGGCGGGCTGATGCTGTTCGGCGTGCCGCGCGACGAGGACAAGGACCCGCCCGGGTCGGCCGGCACCGACCCCGACGGCATCCTCAACGTCGCCCTGCGCGACCTGGCCAAGGACCTCGGCGACGCCACCGTGCTCATGGCCGACACGTGCCTGGACGAGTTCACCGACCACGGGCACTGCGGCGTCCTCGACGACCGGGGCCGGGTGGATAACGACGCCACCGTCGCCCGTTACGTCGAACTGGCTGTGGCCCAAGCGGAGTCGGGTGCGCACGTGGTTTCGCCGAGCGGGATGATGGACGGCCAGGTGGCCGCGATCCGCGACGGCCTGGACGCCGCCGGCCACACCGACGTGGCGATCCTGGCCTACGCCGCGAAGTTCGCCTCGGCGTTCTACGGCCCGTTCCGCGAGGCGGTGTGCTCGAGCCTGTCCGGGGACCGGCTCACCTACCAGCAGGAGCCGGGCAACGCGCGGGAGGCGTTGCGCGAGATCGAACTGGATCTGGCCGAGGGCGCCGACATCGTGATGGTCAAACCCGCGCTGGGTTACCTGGACGTGGTCGCCGCGGCGGCCGGCGTCTCGCCGGTGCCGGTGGCCGCCTACCAGGTGTCGGGGGAGTACGCGATGATCCGCGCCGCCGCGGCGAACGACTGGATCGACGGGCGGGCCGCGGCGCTGGAGTCGTTGACCAGCATCAGGCGCGCCGGAGCCGATATCGTGCTCACCTACTGGGCCGCCGAAGCGGCGGCCTGGCTTTCGTGAGACGGGGCGTGCTGTGACATCGAAGGCATCGGCGAGGAGCACCGGCGCGAAGCGCCTGTTCTACGAACCCGGTGCCAGTTGGTACTGGGTGCTGGCCGGGCCGTTCGCGGCGGTGTCGATGATCCTGATCGAGGTGTGGAGCGGTGCCGGCGTGCAACTGCTGACCCCGATCATCTTCCTGGTGATGGTGTCGGCGTTCGTGGCGTTGCAGGTGAAGGCCGCGCGAATCCACGTCTCGGTGGAGCTCACCGAAGACGCCCTGCGCCAAGGCACCGAGACTCTGCTGGTACGCGAGATCCTCAGGGTCTATCCAGAACCCGAGAACCACGAGAAGTCCGGCAAGGAGCTGGCGAAGTGGCAGTCGGCCCGCGCGCTCGGCGAACTGGTCGGCGTCCCGCGCGGCCGGATCGGCATCGGGCTCAAGCTCACCGGGGGCCGCACGGCGCAGGCGTGGGCGCGGGGGCACCGTCAGCTGCGGGCGGCGCTGACCCCGCTGGTCCAGGAGCGGGTGCAACCCCCCGAGGTCACCGCCGACCGCGACGACGACACCGGTCCGGCGCGGTGAGCACGCGACACCGGGCGCCCTGCCGGGCGCTGATCGAACTGGGCCTGGCCTGCGCCGCGCTGGTGAGCGCCGGGCTGAGCTGGACGCACGCCCGTCACACCCAGCGGGTCGCCCCGATCGCCGACGGCCAGCCCGTCACCACGTCGCTGGTCTACGACCCCCAACTGCTCTTGCTGACCCTGGTGCTGGTGACAGCCGCCGGGGTGCTGATCGTGACGGGGCTGGCCCGGGCGCTGCGTGCGCGCCGCGGCGCGCACGAGGGCGTCGGCCGGCGGGGCGAACCCTCCTAGCTAGGCGGTCTTGCGGACGAGCGGCAGCATCAGCTGGCGTCTCCCGGCGATGCCGTCGGCCAGGTGGTGCAGCGCCTGGCGCACCGAGTCCGCGATCGGGAACCGTGCCTGCGCCCCGTCGTCGCCGAGCACGTCCGTGCCCGCGGGGCCGGCGACCAGCACCCATTCCAGCCCGGCGGCGCGGCACTGCTCGTCCAGCGCGGCGAGCAGGGCGTGACCGGGCGCGCCCAAACGATGCACCTCGCTCATGTCGAGCACCACAGGGCTCTCGCCGAGAACGAAGCGCCGGAGGTGTTCGCCGATCTGATCGGCGTTGCCCGCGTCGAGCTCGCCCCGGATGGTCACCACCGTCGCCAGGTGCCGGCAGTAAGCCCGCAGCTGCGCGCCGCCGTAGGCGAAGGTGCTGTTCCCCTGTCGAGTCCTGATGTCTGCGATCGTCATGAGCATCCTCATTCTGCGTGGTCCGCAAGAAATCCCTGGCGGCCGAGTCGACGCCGACCAAGCCTGCTAGTAGTACGGTTACCCGCCAAATTAAGGAGACCGACAACCGCGTCTAACTCTTCGCTAAGAAGCGGGTCAAGACGTGGGTCAAGCGGGGGAAATGGCGGTTTCGGGTGCCGGCCAGCGGCCACGAGGCGCCCCGGCCGGGCTGAGGGGGCCGCACCGACGGCCCTCACGCCGGCACGGCGATTCCGCTGTTAGGCTGCCAGGGCTGTCGGTTGCCGGGTCGGGGGGCTTGGAAAAGGCATGCGCGCGCTGCGGCGGCGTGCGGAGGAGTTGGGCAATCGGCTGGCGAACAGCACAGTCCCGACGGAAAGAGCATCGTGCGCACCGGAGAGATCAAGGGCGAGATCAAGGCTCTCACCGGGCTCCGCATCGTCGCCGCGGTGTGGGTGGTGCTGTTTCATTTCCGGCCGATGCTGGCCGACGCCTCGCCCGATTTTCTGGACGCGCTGGCGCCGGTGCTCAATTGCGGCGCGCAGGGCGTCGACCTGTTCTTCATCCTCAGCGGGTTCGTGCTGGCGTGGAACTACCTCGACCGCATGGGCCGGACGTGGTCGGCGCGCGCCACCGCGCACTTCCTGTGGTTGCGGCTGGCCCGGGTGTGGCCGGTGTACCTGGTCACGCTGCACCTGGCCGCGCTGTGGGTGATCTTCACCCTGCACGTCGGCCACGTGCCCTCGCCCGACGTCGCCGACTTCACCGCGACCAGCTACCTACGCCAGGTCCTGATGGTGCAGCTGTGGTTTCAGCCGTTCTTCGACGGCTCGAGCTGGGACGGGCCGGCCTGGTCGATCAGCGCGGAATGGCTGGCGTACGTGCTGTTCGGTGCGCTGGTCCTGGTGATCTTCCGGATGACGCACGCCACGCGGGCGCGCAGCCTGATGGTGCTGGCGTGCGCCGCGACGCTGCCGCCGATAGTGCTGCTGCTGGTCAGCGGCCAGTTCTACACCCCGTGGAGCTGGCTGCCGCGGATCGTCACGCAGTTCACCGCGGGCGCGCTGGCCTGTGCCGCCGTGCGCAGGCTGCGGCTGACCGATCGTGCCCGGCGCGGGGCCGGATACCTGTCCCTGCTGATCGCCGTCGCCATGGTGGGCGCCCTGTACTGGTTCGACACCCACCCCATCTCCGGGGTGACCGACAGCGGCGGCGTGGTCGACGTGCTGTTCGTCCCGCTGGTCAGCACGCTGGCGGTCGGCGTGGGCAGCCTGCCCCGGCTGCTGTCCACCCGGTTGCTGGTGTACGGCGGCAAGATCTCCTTCTGCCTGTACATGGTGCACGAGCTGGTGCACACCGCGTGGGGATGGGCCGTGGAGCAGTTCGAGCTCACGCTGGGGGACTTCCCCTGGAAATACAACGTCGTCGGCCTGCTCGCGATCGCCGTGGGCGCGGCGGCCCTGCTGTATCACGTCGTCGAGGAACCCGGCCGCCGCTGGATGCGCAGGATGGTCGGCACCGGTGCGGGCCGGCCGGGTACCGGGTCCGGCGCGCCGGGTACCGGCAAGGTGCGCCAGATCGACCGCGCGCGGGAAGCGGTTTCGGCGCGGGCGGTGTGAGCGGCGGCCAACCGGGTTGGGCCGGCCGTGCCCCGGACGACATGCGCGCCGCGCGTTGACGGCGATTCGGGGCCGGTTTGTTCGTACGATTTCGTTGGTGCGGGCGCGGCGCTCGGGGGTGCCCTCAGGTGGGGCCGTTCACGGTGGAGGTGTCAGTGGGTCGGGTGGCCACGGTCGTCGTGGGCCTCGCGTGCGTGCTCGGTGTGGTGTTCGGGCAGGTGGCGCAGCCGGCGCGGGTGCGGGCCTACGACACCCTCGACACCTGGCCCTACCGCGTCGCGGTCATCGGCGACTCCTACACGACCGGCACCGATGAAGGCGGCCTGGGCCCGTACTCGTGGACCGCGCGGGTGTGGCGGACCCTGGCCGTGCAGGGCGTGCGCATCGCCCCCGACGTGGCGGCCGAGGGCAGAGCCGGCTACGTGGTGCTCGGCGATCACGGCAGCGTCTTCGGGGACCTGACCGCGCTGGCGGTCCAGCCCGACGACGCACTCGTGGTGTTCTTCGGCTCGCGCAACGACCAGGGCGCCGATCCGGGGATGCTGGCCGCAAGGTCGCACGACACCTTCGAGCTGGCGCGGCGCCTGGCGCCGGCGGCGCGGTTGCTGGTGATCGGGCCGCCGTGGCCGACCGCCGATGTGCCCGAGGCCATCCTGCAGATCCGCGACGTGCTCAACGTCGAGGCCCGCGCGGTCGGGGCGGCCTTCGTCGACCCGATCGGCGACCGTTGGTTCGTCGGCAGGCCCGACCTGATCGGCCCGGACGGCGTGCACCCCACCGACGCGGGGCACGAGTACCTGGCGGACAAGATCGCCCCGTTGATCCGCATGCAGCTGCCCCGGTGAGCCGTGCGCCGGCGCGTCAGTCCTGCGCGTGCCGGTTGTAGTCCCACCGCTCCAGGCGTTCCTGCAGCCCGACCAGGCCGGCTCCCATGAGGGGCGTGGCGGCCGCGATGCAGACCAGCAGCAGCGGTGTCATCCGGGAAACCTCCAAAACCCCGTCATTCAAAACCCTTTCACTGGTGAGACGTTCGCTCGTCTCGGGGAGTTCATTGCGCGTTCCGGCCGTTCGCTAGGCCGCCAGCCAGGCCAACTCGCCGGGCAGCTGCCCGCGCCAATAGAACAAGTCGTGGCCGCCCAGCGAGAAGCTGCCCGACGGCGGTGCCTTCAGTTGGGCGACGAACTGGCGGGTGGCGGGGGCGAAGCGGTCGAAGGTGCCGCAGTCGACCCGCAGCGGGATCTGCGAGAGCGCCGGCACGCCCAGCACGCCGTTCTGCGCCCAGTCGTCGTCGCTGTCGAACGCGCCGGGATCGCTGTCGGCGAACGAGGTGAACAGCGCCGGGCTGATCGCGCAGATCCCGGCCGTGCGGGCCGGGCCCAGCCGGGCGCCCAGGTGCAGCGCGCCGTATCCGCCCATCGACCAGCCCATGAACCCCACCCGGGAGGTGTCCATGCCCATCGAGGTCAGCATCGGCAGCAGTTCGTCGAGCACCATGGCGCCGGAGTCCACGCCCGATGCCCGCTGGTGCCAGTAGGTGTTGCCGCCGTCCACGCCGACCACCGCGAACGGCGGGCGGCCCGCTTTGACCAGTTGGGCGAGCCCGTTCTCGACGCCGACCGCGAGCATCTGGTTGGCGTCGCCGTCCACCCCGTGCAGGGCGATCACCGGCCGCAGCGGTCCGGTCTGGCCCGGCGGGAGGGCCACGACCCAGTTGGTCTTGATGCCGCCGCGCGCGGCGGAGACGAACGAGCCGGTCAGCCTGGTCGGCAGGGTGGTGCCCGCGGTCGAGGGCTCGAACGGTGCGGGGGCCCGCGGCTGCGGCGCCGCCTGCGGTTGCAGCGGGTCGAGCAGCGCGCTCAGCGCCCAGACGCCGGCGGCGGCCGC
The DNA here is from genome assembly GCF_007714205.1 of Mycobacterium helveticum. Classification (GTDB taxonomy): domain Bacteria; phylum Actinomycetota; class Actinomycetes; order Mycobacteriales; family Mycobacteriaceae; genus Mycobacterium; species Mycobacterium helveticum. The sequence goes on from NZ_VMQU01000114.1 coordinate 12,603, forward strand.
GCCGGCACCGGCGCCGATGCGCAGCAGCGCACGGCGATTCACCTCAGCCACGCGCGTCATGATGCCGCGCCGGCCGAGCTGGGCCCGACCAGGCACGCCGCGTGACCGCTTTCGTGATGAAGCGGTCACGAAAGGGTGACATTCGCCCCCGGGGTGTCCGCCGGGCCGCGACGCCCGACCCCCGCCCGCGGGCTTTGCCCATTCGTCATTGTGACCGTGGTTCACAGTTGCATGTAGCTATGGGTAGACTCGGGTGCCGGTGTGAGAGCGACGGGTCGTGCGGACGGTCCGCGTGTGAAGTGGCACGGATGGGGCTCTACCCGGATCACGTCGCTTTTGCTCGACGGAAAGCGCCGGCATTGAGTTCGCTCACGGCTCGGGGGCGGGCGGCGGCGCATTCCGTGACCGTAGGCGCACCGCACGCACCACCGAGTTGCAGATTGCGGCGGGCGACGTGGAAGAAAGGATTAGATGACCAGTATATCCGCCCCGCAGGAGAATGCAGAACTCGAGTTACACGATCAAATGTACGGCGATGACCCGTTGTCGGACCGCGAGACCGGCCTTTATCGCGCCGAGTATGTGATGAGTTTCGTCGAAAAATGGGACCAACTGATCGACTGGGAAGCTCGCGCCGAATCCGAGGGACGTTTTTTCGTCGATGTCCTGCGCGCACGCGGCAAGCACCACGTCCTCGACGTCGCCACCGGCACCGGCTTCCACTCGGTGCGCCTGACCCAGGCGGGTTTCGACGTGACCAGCGCGGACGGTTCGGCGGCGATGCTGGCCAAGGCTTTTGAGAATGGCCGGAAGCGCGGGCTGATCATCAGGACCGTGCAGGCCGACTGGCGGGAGCTGAACCGGGGCATCCAGGGCAAGTACGACGCCATCATCTGTCTCGGGAACTCTTTCACCCACCTGCACGAGGAGCACGACCGTCGCCGGGCGCTGGCCGAATTCTATGCCGCGTTGCGCCACGACGGAATTCTGATCCTCGATCAGCGCAATTACGACGAAATACTCGACCACGGTTTCAAGTCGAAACACAAATACTACTACTGCGGTGACCAGGTCTCGGCCGAACCGGAGTACGTCGACGACGGTCTGGCGCGTTTCAAATACACGTTCCCGGACGGTGCCGAATACACATTGAATATGTTCCCCCTGCGGAAGTCTTACGTTCGCCGCCTGATGTTCGAAGCGGGATTCACGACCGTGCGTACCTACGGCGACTTTCAGGAGACATATGAGGACACCGAGCCCGATTTCTTCGTCCATGTCGCGGAGAAATCGCTCCACGGGGACGGGGGCGAGGGACCCGAGAGCGCGACGGGCCGGTCCCACAGCAACGGCGAGCCGGAGGCCTACTACGACAGCGCCGACGCCGACGCGTTTTACTCGATGGTCTGGGGCGGCGAGGACATCCACGTCGGCTGCTACGAGAACACCCGCGACATCGGGGCCGCCGGCATCGAGACCGCGGACCGGATGATCCGCCGGCTGCCGAAAATCGACGGCGACACCACCGTGCTGGACCTGGGCTCCGGTTATGGCGGATCCGCGCGGCACCTCGCCGAGGTGTACGGCTGTTCGGTCACCTGCCTCAACCTCTCGGAGGTGCAGAACGAGACCAACCGGGACAAGACCCGCCGCGCCGGGCTGCACGACCGGGTCCGGGTGCTGCACGGCAGCTTCGACGACGTGCCCGCCCAAGACGCCAGCTTTGACGTCGTCTGGTCGCAGGACGCGATCCTGCACGCCGCCGACCGCCGCACGGTGCTCGAGGAGGCGTTCCGGGTGCTCAAGCCCGGCGGCGAGTTGATCTTCACCGACCCGATGCAGGCCGACGACGTGCCGGACGGGGTGCTGCAACCCGTCTACGACCGGTTGAACCTGTCGGACCTGGGCTCGATGCGCTTCTACCGCGAAGCCGCGCATGCGGTGGGCTTCGACGTGGTCGGCCAGGTCGACCTGGTCGGCAACCTGCGCACCCACTACCAGCGGGTGCTCGAGGAGCTCGAGGCCCGCCGCGGCGAACTCGAGGAGAAGGCCTCGGCGGAGTACCTCGACAACATGCAGGTCGGGTTGAAGAACTGGGTGAGCGCGGCCGACGACGGCCACCTCGCCTGGGGCATCCAGCACTTCCGTAAGCCCCGCTGAGTCCGACCGGCGCGGCGGTGCGCGCCCGGCGCACGCCGCCGCGCCGGCCGGTATCGTGAACTCCTCAGCTTGCGGAAGGGCGACGTCATCGACACCCAACCAGCACTGCACCGGGGGCTGTCGCAGCGGCAGCTCAACATGATCGCCATCGGCGGCGTGATCGGCGCCGGGTTGTTCGTGGGGTCCGGCGTGGCCATTCGCGCCACCGGCCCCGCCGTGTTCCTCACCTACGCGCTCTGCGGCGCGCTGATCGTCCTGGTGATGCGGATGCTCGGCGAGATGGCCGCCGCGAACCCCGTGACCGGTTCGTTCGCCGACTACGCGGCGCAGGCCCTGGGCGGCTGGGCGGGGTTCTCGGTCGGCTGGCTGTACTGGTACTTCTGGGTGATCGTCATAGGGTTCGAGGCGGTCGCCGGCGGAAAAGTCGTCAACTACTGGATCCACGCCCCGCTGTGGCTGACGTCGCTGTGCCTGATGACGTTGATGACCGCGACGAACCTGTTCTCGGTGTCGTCCTTCGGCGAATTCGAATTCTGGTTCGCCGGAATCAAAGTGGCGACCATCGTGGCCTTCATGCTCCTGGGCTCCGCCTACGCGTTGGGGCTCGTGCCCGGCCACCCCATGGACTTCTCCAACCTCACCGCCCATGGCGGGTTCTTCCCCAAGGGTGTGGGTGCGATCTTCACCGCGATCGTGGTGGTGGTGTTCTCCATGACCGGCACCGAGGTGGTCACCATCGCCGCCGCCGAAAGCCGCGACCCCGAGCGCGCGGTGCAGCGCGCGATGAATTCCGTGCTGGCGCGGATCGGCATCTTCTTCGTGGGCTCGGTGTTCGTGATCGTGGTGGTCCTGCCGTGGAACGCCGTGCAGCCCGGTGGTTCGCCGTATGTCGCCGCGCTGCGGCACATGGGAATTCCCGGCGCCGACCAGTTCATGAACGCGGTGGTGCTCACCGCGGTGCTGTCCTGCCTCAACTCGGGCCTGTACACCTCCTCGCGCATGCTGTTCACGCTCGCCACCCGGGGAGAGGCGCCGGCCCGCATGGTCAAGATCAGCTCGCGCGGGGTCCCCGCGCTGGCCATCTTGAGCTCCTCGGCGGTGGGCTTCGGGTGCGTGGTCATGTCGTGGCTCGCGCCGCGCACGGTGTTCACCTTCCTGCTGAACTCCTCGGGCGCCATCGTTCTGTTCGTCTACGTGCTGATCGCGCTGTCCCAGATCGTGTTGCGCCGCCGGACGCCACCCGGGCGGCTCCGGGTCAGGATGTGGCTGTTCCCGGTGCTGTCGCTGCTGACCGTGGCGGGGCTTGTCGCGGTCCTGGCGCGCATGGCGTTCGATCCGTCGGCGCGCAGCCAGTTCTGGCTGGGCCTGTTGTCCTGGGCCGTCGTGGTGGCGCTGCACTTCGTCGCCAGGTGGCGGCGCGGGCGGCAGACCTCGGCGACGGGTGTTTCCGCATGCGCCCCCTCCGACCGGAGCCGGAAAACGTTGGGGGGCTTGACGAAGTGGGCGCAGGGCGGCGTCAGCCGGGGCGCGCCGAGCCCGACCGCCCGTTCGAGGATCGCGCTGATGCGCAGCGGGCCGTCTCACGGGGTCCGGGTCAGCAGCACCGCCTGTTCGAACGGCAGCCGGGCGACGACCCGCCGCCACCGGCCGGTCACCTGCGAGGCGGCCTCGGTCCGGGACACCACGCGCGGTTCGGTGATGCCGAACGTCGTGCCGGCCCGGCGCATCCGCCCGCCCCCGGCCGCGGTGAGGTTCTTCAGCCAGTCGCGGTCCGGGCCGTAGGTCAGCACGATCGCCATGCCGGCTCTGCCGTCCACGCCGGTGGGAAACGCGCTCACCGGGGTGCGGTACGGCTTGCCCGAGCGGCGGCCGACGTGCTCGACGAGGGCGTACGGCGGCAGCCGGCCGGCCCACATGCGCTGGACGGGGTTGGTGACGTGCCGGTTGAACCGGGCGAGGCGTTCGGGGAGTTGCACACCATCATCCAACTCGGGGTGCGCTGTCGATTTCAACGCCGGCGATCGGCCCGGCAATCGGGCTGACGTTGCTTCGTCGCCGGTTTCGCTGCGCCGGCCGGGGCCCGCGGCCGGCGCGAACGTGAGTCTTGCTAAAAACCTGCGCGGGCCGACGCGCGCCAGTATTCTTGGAGGACCGAATCATTCGTCATCGCAACCATCTTCATCGCCGTGCAGGCGGGACGGAGTCCGGCGTGTCCTCTTTGGCGGTCTCACCGCATTTGTTGTTGTCCGCGGCGGCGGACATGACCAACATCGGGTCCGCGATCAGGGAGGCCAACACGGCGGCGTCGGCCTCGACCACAGCCGTGGCGGCCGCGGGCAGCGACGAGATCTCTGCGGCCGTTGCGGCGTTGTTCAGCGACCACGGACGCCGCTATCAGCTTCTCGGCGCGCAGGCGGCGGCGTTTCACCAGCGGTTCGTGCAGCTGGTGAGTGCCGGTGCCGGTGCGTACGCCGCTACCGAGGCGGCCGGCGTCGCCCCGTTGCAGACCGTCGGGCACGACGTGCTGGCTGCGGTCAATGCGCCCACCGAGATGCTGGTGGGACGCCCACTGATCGGCAACGGAGCCAGCGCGGCGGCGGGCAGCGGGGCCGCCGGTGGCGCGGGCGGGATCCTGTTCGGCAACGGCGGCAACGGCGGCTCGGGTGCACCCGGCCAGGCCGGCGGCAACGGTGGCGCGGGCGGGTTGCTGTTCGGCAACGGCGGCGCCGGCGGCGCGGGCGGCAACGGCGGCGCCGGGGTTGCCGGGGCCGCCGGCGGTGCCGGTGGTCGCGGCGGGTTGCTGTTCGGCGCCGGCGGCGCCGGCGGCGCGGGGGGCAACGGCGGGAGCGGCCTGACCGGCACGGGTGGCATGCCCGGCGGC
>NZ_VMQU01000115.1 GCF_007714205.1 Mycobacterium helveticum
GCAGTGACCTGGTGGCACCTCGGGTGCATCAACGCTTCATCCAGAAGCGATGACCTCAGGAAGGTAGTCCAGTGAGCCTGACGCTCGATCGACCGATCAAAGCGCCCCTGCCTGGCAGTGGCGGGCGCTTTCCCGGCTTACGCCGCCGCCGACTCATCAATTTGTTCATGCACGGACTGCTGCTGCTGGTCATGGTCGCCACCGCCGGCGTGCTCATCTGGGTGCTGGCCTACGTCGCCGGACAAGGACTGAAGTACCTGGGCCCCCAGTTCCTTACCCAGACGCCACCCGGCAATCCGAGCCAGCCCGGCGGGGGATTCCTCAACGGCATCATCGGAAGTGTCATCACCACCGGCATCGCCACCGCGCTGTCGGTGCCCGTCGGTGTCGCCGCCGCCGTCTACTTTGTCGAGTACGGTGGTCGGTTGGCCCGGGTGGCGCGCTTTCTCACCGACATCCTGGTCGGTGTACCTACCATTGTCACTGGCGCATTGGTTTACGCGGTGTGGGTGGTGTTCTTCGGGTTCTCCGGAATTGCCGGGGGAATTGCGCTGGGCCTGGTGATGCTGCCACTGGTGATTCGATCCACCGAAGAGATGCTGCGGCTCGTGCCGCGCGAGCTGCGCGAAGCCTCGCTGGCGCTGGGTGTGACCAAGGCGCACACCGTCAGGTCAGTCGTATTGCCCACGGCCAGTTCGGGAATCATCACCGGTGTCATGCTCGCGGTCGCGCGAGCGATGGGTGAAACGGCGCCGCTGCTGCTGACCGCGCTCGGCAACGACTTGTTCATCGAACTCGACCCGACCAAACGGATGTCGACCCTGTCGCTGCAGATCTTCGGCAACGCCATCACCGGGTTCAAAGCCGCCCAGGCCCGAGCCTGGGCGGGAGCACTCACCTTGGTGATAATGGTGCTGCTGTTCACTGTCGCGGCGCGGCTCATCGCTCGCCGGTCCAGCGTCAGCCGCGGGCGTTGACCAGCGCCGCCGGGTGGGGCAGTGGTGGGGCAGCCCTTTTGCGCAGCAACAATCACACGCGTCCGCCGACAGGGTCTGGACGCGAACGACAGCATCGGAGGATCGAATGATCCAGGACGTCAACACAACAACGGATGACGCGGCGATCGGACGTCCCGAACATGCGGCCGCACCGACTGCGACGACGCCGGTGACGGCCGGCGTCCGCGAAATGCGCAGGAGCGCCACACTGCTCGAGGTACGCGATCTCAACATCTACTACGGCACCTTTTGCGCGGTGGCCGATGTGACCATGACGGTCAGTCCGCGAAGTGTCACCGCGTTGATAGGACCCTCCGGATGCGGAAAGTCCAGCGTTCTGCGGGCCCTGAACCGCATGCACGAAACCACCCCGGGAGCACGGGTGACAGGATCGGTGTTGGTCGATGGCCAGGACATCTACGGTCCACGGATCGGCGCGGTTGGTGTGCGGCGCATGGTCGGGATGGTGTTCCAGCGGCCAAACCCCTTTCCTACCATGTCGATTCTCGACAATGTGGTCGCCGGGGTGAAACTCCAAGGAAAGCACGACAAGAAAAGCCTCGACGAACTCGCCGAATGGTCGTTGCGCGGGGTAAACCTGTGGAACGAGGTCAAAGACCGGCTGGGCAGTCCCGGCGGCAGCCTTTCCGGTGGCCAGCAGCAGCGGCTGTGCATCGCCCGATCAATCGCCGTCTCGCCCAACGTATTGCTCATGGACGAACCCTGCTCTGCGCTCGACCCCATCTCGACGCTGGCGATCGAGGACCTGATCGGTGAACTCAAGCAGGACTACACCATCGTCATCGTTACCCACAACATGCAGCAGGCCGCCCGCGTCAGCGATCAGACCGCGTTCTTCAACCTGGAAGCCACCGGCAAGCCTGGGCGGTTGATCGAAGTCAACGCCACCGAGAAGATCTTCTCCACACCCGACGAGAAGGCCACCGAAGACTATATTTCCGGCCGCTTCGGCTGAATTTCCGGCCGCTTCGGCTGACCCCTCGGCCTTGACCCCACCACCCGTCACGCGTGCACGGTGACAACGCTTCCCCGGCCCTGCCGTCATCACCGATTTCGGCCCCCTCAGTTGGTTGCCGCGATGGTGACCCGTACCGCGAATCCCGGCGTGTGAAGGCCTGATTGTGGGGACGTCAGGACGCCTGGTTGAGGACCTCGACAAGCTGTTCGACGGTGGGCGAACCGGCGAGGCCGTCCGGCGTCTTGTAGACGCGACACGCCAGCCCGACCGCGTCGGCAGACCGCAGGAACGGATCCTGTCCGTCGATCCGCAGCGTAGGCGACCCGGCAAACTCGCAGACTGCAGCCTCTTCAGGCGTTTGCACCCGCTTGAACGTGATGGCGACATCGCCGTGACCCGTGGCCGCAAGAGCCTCAGTCAACCGTCGCTTCAACGTGATCCAATTCGGGCACCCATCGAAGTACAACAGCTCTACGCGCACTCACTCATTATGCGCCGTGGAACCGCGCGTGTCGGCCTGCGCCGGCCGGCGTTGGCGTCGCGATCGGGCGCTGTTGTTGACAGGTTGATTCGAAAGCTGTCAATATCGACGTATGTCGAATCAGACGGCCGGCATGAGTGCTCCACACTCCTCGTCGCCGGCCGGTGAGCCCCTGAGCGGGGTTCCCGCCGGGGCGCCCGCGCCGATGTCCGAGGCTCTGTGCGCTCCGCTCCGTCTCGGCACCCATCGATTTGTCCCCGCCCACCGTCTCCCATCACCTCGACGCGCTGCGCCCGGCACGGCTGCCGGGCACTCACCGCAGGGGCTACCGGGTCTGGTTCCGGGTGATTCTCGCAGTCCTGCGGCAACTTTCAGCAAACCTACGTGGTACCACGTCACCGGCACACATCAAGGAGGTCGTTTCAATGAGCGTTTCCAGGAGCGTTTCCAGGAGCGTTTCAAGGCGCAAAGTCGAGGTTTTCGAACCCGCGTTGTGCTGCGCCACCGGCGTTTGCGGCGAGGACGTCGCCCAGGAATTGGTGACGTTCTCCGCTGACATGGATTTCGTCCGCAGCCGCGGCGGAGATGTGTCCCGCTACAACCTCGCGAGCGAGCCGCTGGCGTTCGCCCACAACGACGCGGTGAAAGCCTTCCTGGACGTTGCCGGATCGGACGGCCTACCGCTGGTTCTCGTCGACGGGATCACCGCGATGACCGGCCGCTATCCCGACCGCGCCCGGCTCGCCGCCTGGGCCGGAGTCGAAGCTTCCGGCCCGACCGAATCGACCGCCCTCGACATCACCGATGCGACCCGCGCCGGAGGGGGCTGCTGCGGCAGCGACGGCCCGGGCGCCGCCGGCTGCTGCTGAAAGAACTGGACACCATATGAAATTTCTCGACACTCCGCCACGATTTCTGTTCTTCACCGGCAAGGGCGGTGTGGGCAAGACCTCCATCGCGTGCGCCACGGCGATCATCCTGGCCCGCCACGGTAAAAAGGTGCTGCTGGTCAGCACCGACCCGGCGTCCAACATCGGGCAGGTCTTCGGGCTGACGATCGGCAACACGATAACCGCGATCCCCGCCGTCGAGGGGCTCGCGGCACTGGAGATCGACCCCGAACAGGCCGCCGACGCCTACCGTGAACGCATCATCGGCCCGGTGCGTGGTCTGCTACCCGAGCCGGAGATAGCGTCGATCACCGAACAACTCTCCGGTTCGTGCACCACCGAGATCGCCTCCTTCAACGAATTCACCGCACTCCTTACCGATTCCGACGGTCAGGTCGGACGGTTCGAACACGTGTTGTTCGACACCGCACCAACCGGGCACACCATCCGGCTGCTGCAATTGCCGGGCTCATGGAACGAGTTCCTCAGCGAGGGCAAAGGCGACGCGTCCTGCCTGGGGCCACTGTCCGGCTTGGAGAAGCAACGCACCGTCTACGCCGAGGCCGTGCGGGCCCTGTCCGATCCCCAGCGCACCCGCCTGGTGCTGGTGGCCCGTGCCCAGAAATCGACCCTCGCCGAGATCGCCCGCACCCACGCTGAACTCGCAGCGCTCGGCTTGACTCATCAGTACGTCGTGATCAACGGGGTCCTGCCCGCCCCCGCCGACGCCGGCGACCCGCTCGCTGCGGCGATCCACCAACGCGAGCGCCAGGCGATTGCGGCACTGCCCGACGAACTGCGTTCGCTGCCAATCGATCAAGTGGAACTCAAGCCCAACAACATCGTTGGCGTGGACGCATTGGCCGCGCTGTTCACCCCGAATGCCGACATAGCCGACCGGCCAGAAGAATCGGCTCCACCCGTCGCCGACGCCCCGCTGGCGAACCTGATCGACGAACTCGTCGCCGCCAACCATGGATTGATCATGTGCATGGGCAAGGGCGGGGTCGGCAAGACAACCGTTGCCGCCGCGATCGCGGTCGCCCTCGCCGACCGGGGCCACCAGGTGCACCTGACCACCACCGACCCGGCCGGGCACCTCACCGAAACCCTGCACGGAACGATGGACAACCTGCAGGTGTCGAGCATCGACCCCGCGGAGGCCACCCGCGCCTACCGCGACCACGTGTTGGCCACCAAGGGCGCCGCGCTCGACGAACAGGGCCGCGCGGCGCTCGCCGAAGATTTACGCTCCCCATGCACCGAGGAAGTCGCGGTGTTTCAGGCGTTCTCCCGCATCATCAGCGAATCGCAGCACAAATTCGTCGTCGTCGACACCGCACCGACCGGCCACACTCTGCTCCTACTCGACGCCACCGGCTCGTATCACCGCGAAATCGCCCGCCAACTGGGCAACCGGCGCTTCGTGACGCCGCTGATGCGCCTGCAGAACCCGGACCTGACCAAAGTCATCGTCATCACCCACGCCGAAACCACACCTGTCCTGGAAGCAGCGGGCCTGCAAGAAGAACTCGAACGCGCCGACATCCACCCGTGGGCCTGGGTGATCAACAACTCGCTCGCCGCGGCGAACCCCACGGCACCGCTTCTTCGGCAGCGCGCGCTCGCGGAGCTGGGCGAAATCGAAAAGGCACGACGCGAGCACGCCGACCGAATCGCCCTGGTGCCACTGCTGGCAACCGAACCCGTCGGCATCCCGGCGCTAGAAGCGCTGACGGAGCCGCGACGCGCGGTAACCCGCTAGCCGCGCCCAGCGGTGTCCTGGATGGCCGCTTTCGAGGGGATACGGACCCGCGACCGTGAGATGACAATACTCTTACGTTAAGATAGATTTTGCACGTGTGGCCTGCCGGACGCATTCCTTGCAGCACACTTCCGAGCCGAAAACAAACGGCCGATCGTTCGGAGCAGACCCCGGGAGACAGACTGTGCAGAAAGAAAATGTACGCAAACTGCGCGAAGTGCTGCAGACACTTGACACCGTGATGTTGACGACCGTCGACGACAAGTACCACCTCGTCAGTCGGCCCATGGCCGTTCGCTTGGCTGACTTTGATGGTGTGGTGCGCCTGTTCGCTCCCACGGACGCGCGGTGTGTCGCACACATCGCTGCGCGGGCCTGGGTCAACGTCGCATATACCTCACCCGCTGTGTCGGTTTCGCTGGCCGGGCTGGCCACACTGGTCACCGACCACCAGCGCGTCGCACGTTACTGGCACGACGGATTCAAGCCCTGGTCGGCGGGACCCACCGCGGCCACGCTGATCGAGATCAGTGTCTTCGAGGGTCGCAGCTGGACCGTGTCGGAACCGGCGCAGCAGGTAGCCAGGCGCGCCGGATAGCGGCCGCGCGGGTATCCGACGTCAATGGCTGTTCCCAGCATGATCGAGCGAGCCCGCGGAGCGCTCCTCGGGGCCTTCACCGGAGACACCGAGATGATGATCGTGCTCGCCGAGCACCTCGCCCGGCACGACGGGGTCGATGCCCCCGCCCTTGCGGAGGCCGTCCTGTCCCGGCACGATCCGCAGCGCGGCTACGGCTCGCGCTGGTGGCCTCGTGCGGTGAAAGTGACCCCCTGGCCGTTACGGCCCGGCGGCGATCAGCGGGTCGAGCATAAGTTCCGGGTGGTTGCGCTGAATGATTTCCATCCGCCATTTGTCGCTGAACAGCGCCAGTAGCGCTCCGTCGGTGCGCGTGAGCACTTCGACGCCCGATTGAGCGTCGAGAAAGCCAACATCTTCGGGTCGGGTGCGCCGCACGACGCTGTAGTTGAGGTGTTCGAGACTGATCGGGGTGTGCAGTTCGCCGCCCATGCGGTGACTGGTGACCTCGAACTGCATGGGTCCGACCGCGGCCAGCACGGGGGCTTGGTCGCCGCGCCGATCGGAGCGCAGGACCTGGATGACGCCTTCTTGTTCGAGTTGGGTGATGCCGCGTCGAAATGCCTTGTGCCTGCTCGTATCGGCGGCTCGGGCAACAGCGAAATGTTCGGGGGAGAACTGCGGTATCGCGGGAAATTCGACGTGATCGCCGCGGTAGAGAGTATCGCCGACGCGTAACGCGGTGGCGTTGACCAAACCGATCACGTCGCCCGGCCAGGCCGTGTCGAGGACGGTGCGTTGTTGACCGAAGACCGACTGTGCGTACTTGGTGGCGAACGGCCGTCGGGTCGCGGCGTGGGTGACGATGTCGCCGCGGCGAAACACACCAGAACAGACTCGCGCGTAGGCCAGTCGGTCGCGATGCGCGGCATCCATACCGGCCTGCACTTTGAACACGAACGCACTGAACTCGTCGTCGACCGGACGCAGGTCACCGCTCCTGCCGACCTTGGCTGCCGGCGACGGGGCATGCTGCACAAGGACATCGAGCAGCTGGTTGACACCAAAGTTGAGCACCGCCGAGGTGAACAGCACCGGGGTGCTGCGACAGGCCAAAAATGCGGGTGAATCGAAGCCGGCGCCGTCGGCGGTCAGTAACTCGCACTCCTCGACCGCCTGGAGCCAGGCCGATCCGGCCAGCTCCTCGGCCGCGGCCGGATCGAGGTGCTCCTCGGGCGCTGCGGTCGCCCCGCCGGCGGTGCGGATGAACCGGATGAAGCGTCCGCTGCGGCGGTCGAGCACGCCATGAAAGTCCCCGGCAATCCCCACGGGCCACGTCAACGGTGTCGGTCGCAGCCCGATGCGGCCTTCGATCTCGTCGAGCAGTTCCAGCGCGTCGCGCCCGGGCCGGTCCCACTTGTTGATGACGGTGATGATCGGTATCTCCCGCTGGCGGCAAACCTGGAACAGCTTGAGTGTCTGCGGTTCCAGACCTTTGGCGGCATCGATGAGCATGACCGCACAGTCGACGGCGGTCAGCACTCGGTAAGTGTCTTCGGAGAAGTCGGCGTGGCCGGGGGTGTCGAGGAGGTTGATCACGCAGTCGGTGCCGTCGGCCGATCGATAGGCGAACTGCAGGGCGGTCGACGTGATGGAAATGCCGCGCGCCTTTTCCATGTCCATCCAGTCCGAGACGGTCGAGCGCCGCCCGGCCTTGCCGTGGATTGCTCCGGCCTCGGTGATCACCCGGGCGTGTAGGGCCAACGCTTCCGTAAGGGTGGATTTCCCGGCGTCGGGATGGCTGATGACGGCAAAGGTCCGCCTGCGCCCCGCCTCGGCAATCACCCGCGACGCCGACGCCTGCTCCGGCGCGGCCAGTTCAGAGCTCATGAAGTTGCTTTCGCCAATCCTCGACGGGGAATCGTCTTCCCGCGCAGAAAGTACCCTTACGAAATGGTAGTTTATCCGGCCTCGTGTACGCGCTCCCGTCGCGCAGTCGGCCGGCGGACACCGACGCACTGCCGGTATCGCCGGCCGGTACGCGGCGCGGGCGCGACCAGCGCGAAGACGGCCACGGCCAGCGGAATCGGCGCCAGCATGGCCATCGTGGTGCCGTAGGTTCCGACGATGTCGTGGCCGAGCGCGACCGCCAGCGGCCCGAACGCCGTGGATCCGACGCTGATGGTGGTCGCGATGCCGCGGATCGCGCCGATGTGGCTGGTGCCGAAGTAGTGGGCGAAGGCCGCGGCCTCGATGGAGCGGATCGCGCCGCCCGACAGTCCCAAGACCAGCCCGTAGCCCAGCGCGGTGGCGCCCGGGGTGATTACCGCCGTGGTCAACAGGGCTACTGAGAGCGCCACCATGGCCAAAGCGAGTCCGAATTTCGGGGCAACGATATCGGCGGACGCGCCGATCAGCAGAGTGCCGATGAGGGCGGCGACGGTCTGCGGGATGAAGTTGGCGGCGGCCTCGGTGGCGGTGAGTCCCCGTTCTCCGAGCAGGGCGATCTGATGGAAGTTCAGGCCGGTGGTCACCATGCCGGAAGTCGCCAGGCCGGCAGCGATTGCCCAGAACATCGCGGTACGGACGGCCGTCCGCGCAGTCCACCGCGGCCCCACGGCGTCAGGCTCCGCCGAACAGTCAGTTCCCATCGGGATTTCCGTGCGAGTGCGGTCGGGCCGAGGCAGCCGGCGCAGTCCCACGATGCCAATGGGTACGACCAGGCTCCAGACGGCGAGACCTTCGATGATCCACATCGTCTGGATCCCCAGTTGTGACACGAGCCGCTCCAGGACGAGCGGCGCCATCGACACACCGGCAGAACCGACGCCTGCGGTCACTCCGAGCATCATTCCGCGCCGTGTGCTCACGTGCACCGCAACCAAGGTCGTGGCCACCAACCCCAGCGCGCCCTGCCCGCACATGCGTATCCCCACGAATCCGGCAGTGAGCGTGAAAAGCGATGTTGCAAAACCGAGTCCGACCAGCACCGCGCCGAAGAGCAGACCAACACCGATCATCAACGGCCGCACGCCATATCGGTCCAGCGCTCGGCCCACCCACGGCATCGCCGCCGCACCGAGCAGCGTGCCGATCAGATAGCTGGCCGACAACTGGGTGCGGCTGATCTGCAACGCGGCGATCAGCGGGTCGGTAAACACGGACACTGCCGCCGTCTGCCCCGGCGCTGTCATCACGGCCGCCACACTTGCCCACCCGACAACGGCAAGCTGGCCCGGCCGGGGCTTGATGACGGGGCCGGCTGTGGTGGCCCTCACCGTTGGCGTCCACGCTGCGCTGACACCCTGGCGCCTTGGCGGGCCCACACGTGTTGCGTGCCGAAGATCCCAGCGGCGCCAATACCTACAGTCACGTAAGGGTACGTTAACCTATCGACGGATGCGGCCTTGATCGACGTCACTGTCGATGAGTCGCGGTTTGGCAGCCGTCCGAGATGGCCGGGCAGGTCGGTGTTCAGCGGGTGGTCACGTGGGCCGATGAGCGTCGGCCCGTGTCGACTTTGGCTTTCGCCCGGTCAGCCAGCAGTTCCGCGAGCTCCTCGGCGTAGGCCAGCTGCTGGCGCAACCGGTCGGCGCTGTCATCGGTTTTGACGCGGTACTCACGCAGGCATTCGACCGCCGACTTACGTTTGGCTGCCGGGGCTTTCGGGTTGTCCAACACATCCAGGGCGGCGAGAAGGTCTTTCATCTCCGCCAGGGTGAAACCCAGCGGCTTCATCCGCCGGATCACCAGCAGCCGGTCGACGTCGGCGTCGGTGTAGAGACGAAAACCACCCGCGCTGCGCGCCGAGGGTGTGACCAGCCCGACATCGTCATAGTGCCGGACCGTGCGGATCGACAGCTGCGTCTGCGCCGCAACCTGCCCGATCTGCATGTGGACACCCTGCGTGTCACTCACCGTGGCTCAACCTCCTGTCCACCGGCCCGACCCGCTCGACCAGCCAGTTGGCTCTCAACTCTAACCACACGGCACGCGGCTCAGTCGCATCCTCGCCAAGGTGCCTCTACCGTAACGGATGAGTAGAGTCCTGCATGGCTATGGGCGCGCTGTGATGTCGATCCGAAAGCTGCTTGGCGCATTTCCCGGCGCGGCGATGCCGTCGGACATGAGCGAACTCGACGCAATGCGCAGGTTCGTTGCGGGTGGCATCGGCGTTGAGGGCGTTGAGGACGACGTGACCCGCGCCGCGGGCCGGTGCACGCGAGACCGAGAATGTTACTCTAACGTAATGGTAGAGTTTGGTTGGTGGCCGGGTGGGCGGGTCACCTGCATGATGTCAGTCCGAAGTTTGCACTGAGATTTTGCGCCGGGAGTTTGCACTGGGCGACCGGAGAAGCATCTGATGGCTGAGGAGAACGTGCAGAAGCTCGCCGACGCTCCGCGGTCGCTGGACCGCATCATGTTGACCACGCTGGATGAGAGCGGGTGTCTGGTCAGCCGGCCGATGACACTGCGTGTCGATCACTTCGACGGCACATTGTTGTTGTCCGCGCCGACGGATTCCCGAGCGATCGCCGACATCACGGCCAACCCGAAGGTCAACATCTCCTACACGGGCCCCATGACCTCGCTGTCGATCGCCGCAACCGCCACCATCACCCCCAATCCCGAGCGGGTGAGCGCCCCATTGGCACCACGGTTTGGATCCGTGGTTCCCCTGCGGCGCCGAAGGTGCAGCCATGATCGAACTCACCGTCGATGCGGCGGTTCTGGACCTTTGCCGGCCAACGCCCTTTGCCGCTGCGGGTCCGCAATGGAATGCGGCAGGTCGATGTTGCCGACCTCGTGTAGTGCGTCGGCCACGCACCTTTTGCCGGCTTTGGCTTGGCGGTGGAAAGCAGCCATGAGCCTCTGGCGCAGCCATTCCGCCGCCCTACCCTAACGTGACGGTAGTTTTTTACAGGCGAGCTCGAACCGGAGATGACTTTGACGGATATGCAGACACCAGACGAAGAACAAGAGCGGCGGTATCTGGCCGAGACGGTGCAACTGCTCACCATGGAGCTGCAGCGTCTCAGCGACTCCATCGACACGTCCGCCAGAACCATCCAGGAGCAAAAACAGCACCTGTGGGAGAACCGGCGTGATATGGATTTTGCCGAGAAGGCCACGTTCCGTACGGATGTGAACGTGTCCGTCGCCCTGGGCGAGCGCGCCGTGATGACGCGACAACGCATCAAGCGGCTCCTCGAGTCCCCCTATTTCGGACGCGTCGACTTCCACCGGGAAAGCGACACCGAGCAAAGCGCCTACTACATCGGTGTGCACAATTTCTTCGACCCACAGACCCGCGAGGTCCGGGTCCACGACTGGCGGGCTCCGGTGTCAAGTCTCTTCTACGACTTCGAGTCGGGGGAAGCGTCCTTCGAAAGCCCCGGGGGCAGCGTCCATGGCGAGATTACGGGCAAGCGCCAGTACAAAATCCGGGGCGGGCATCTGGAGTACATGTTCGAAAGCGCGCTGAACATCGGTGACGACATTCTGCAGCGGGAACTCAGTCAGTCCGCCGATGACAAGATGCGCAACATCGTCGCGACCATTCAGCGTGAACAGAACGCCGTGATCCGCAACGAAACTGCGCAGGTGCTGATCCTGCAAGGTGTCGCGGGCTCCGGGAAGACGTCGATCGCACTGCACCGGGTGGCGTTCCTGCTCTACCGGTTCAA
This sequence comes from Mycobacterium helveticum, assembly GCF_007714205.1. Classification (GTDB taxonomy): domain Bacteria; phylum Actinomycetota; class Actinomycetes; order Mycobacteriales; family Mycobacteriaceae; genus Mycobacterium; species Mycobacterium helveticum. The sequence continues at coordinate 11,378 of NZ_VMQU01000115.1, forward strand.
AGACACCCTCTCGTCCGACAATGTGATGATCCTTTCCCCCAACAAGGTCTTCGGCGACTACATCGCCGACGTGCTTCCCGAGTTGGGTGAGGAGCAGATCGCCGAGATCGACTTTGACAGGATCGCCGACAAGTTCCTGGCCAACATCACCGACTACGAGACGTTCAGCGAACAGGTGATCAACCTCCTCGACCACGTCGACGAGGTGGCAGCCCAGCGCATGCGTTACAAGGCCACGCCCGAGTTCGTCACCCACCTCGACGAATGGATCACCTCCCGTGCCAAGGAGTTCGCGCCCGTCGAGATCAACCAGCGGCACAAACGACTCTCGGCGCAATGGGTGGCCGACACCTTCGACGAGTGGCACAGCCTGCCGATCTTCGCGCGACTCGACCGCGTGGCCAACACCGCTGTGCACCAGCTCAAACATCAGATTGTGGACGCGGGCGGCAAATGGTCGGCCGCCGACACCGCCGGCGTCCGCAACCAGGTCCGCGCAATGTTTCCCCACAAAGACGCGCTCGCAATCTATAGGGCCTTCTACCGCGACCTCGCCCACCTGCGTTTGTTCAAGCCACTTGGCCGAAACAAGATCGAGTACACCGACGTGTTCCCGCTGATTTACACCATGATCAGCACCGACCGACACGAGGACTACGGCCACATCCGCCACCTGCTGGTCGACGAGATGCAGGACTACACGGCCATCCAGTACGCGGTTCTGCGCAAGCTCTTCACCTGCAAGATGACGATCCTGGGAGATTCCAACCAATCGGTAAACCCGTTCAGCTCCTCCTCGCTGGCGACGATCCACAGCATCTTCCCGGATGCCGATTGTCTCGAGTTGTGCAAGAGCTACCGTTCCACGACCGAGATCACGGAATTCGCCCAGAACATTTCCCGGAACGACAAACTCGTCCCGATCGCGCGCCACGGATTGCCACCCCGGGTGATCTCCTGCGCCGACCGCGGGGACCAGGAGGCGCAGATCCTGACCCTCATCGAGCAGCACAGGCACAGCGATCACCGCTCCCTGGGCATCATCTGCAAGACCGTCGCGCAGGCGGCGACGCTCTATCGCGCCCTGTCGGAAGCCGGCGTCGAGCTGACCCTCCTCGACTACCACAGCACAGCATTCGTCGGCGGCAGCGTCATCACGTCCGCACACATCGCCAAGGGACTGGAGTTCGACGTCGTGATCGTCCCGCACGTCGACGACACGAACTACGCCAACGAAATGGACAACGGCATGCTCTACATCGCCTGCACCAGGGCTATGCACGAGCTGCACCTGACCCACGATGGGCGGCTGTCGCGCTTCCTGGAGTTCGCCGAAGAGCCGCAGAGACCCGCGACGGCGCGAGTGGGCTGATTCCACCAGCGCTTTTATCCCCAATGTGGTTATCCCCAAAGTGGTTCGGATCTCGGTCCGCCGGCCTCGGGTACTCGGCCGTTGGTTTCTTGCCGGAACGGACGACGTCGCGATGATCGACGTCGCGATGATCGACGTCGTCGTCGACGAGTCACGATGGTGGACCATCCGCCGCCGGTTCGGTCCGGCCTGCTGCGGGTCGCGCCGGACGGATGTCCAGGAATTCCGTTGCACTTCAACGGTGCGGCCCCGCCGGCGATTGTGTGTGGCGTGACCGTTTCAGATTGGGCTATCGTCGCTGTCGATGAGCGCACGCTTCGAGGAATTGGGCTGGCAGCAGACGCCGATGGGTGTGATCAGCCTGCGACGCCGATTCGATCTGACAGTGCGGGCCGACGTGTACGAGGTCAAGCTCGATGACGAATACGTCATGTCGAGCCTGTTCACCATCGCCGAACGGGAGCTGGCGCGGCTGGGACTGGCACGGACGCCGGGAGCGGGCCTGGACGTGATCATCGGTGGACTCGGCCTTGGCTACACGGCGCGAGAAGCCTTGAGATGCGACCGGATTCGTACGCTCACCGTCATCGAATACTCCGATGCGGTCATCGACTGGCACCAGCGCGACCTGCTACCGGAAACGGCCGGGCTGGCCGCCGATGGCCGGGTCGCGCTCGTATGCGCGGACTTCTTCGCGGCCGCAACGGGATCGGTGGGTTTCGACCCGCAGCAGCCCGGCCGAACCTATGACGCGATACTGCTCGACATCGACCACTCGCCCCGCCACGTCTTGCACCGTCCACACGCAGACTTCTACACCTACGACGGCCTGCACGCCGTATCCGCTTATCTCGCCCCAGGAGGGGCGTTTGCCCTGTGGTCCGACGATGCGCCGGACGACGACTTCAGGTCGGTCCTGGAAGCCGTTTTCACCGACGTCGAGGCCCAGCAGATCTGGTTCGACAACCCCCTCACCCGAGGCCGGTCGTCCGCCACCATCTATCTGGCGACCCGGCCCTGACACCAGAGTCGGGAGTTGACCGCGTTGAATGATCCGCACCTGCGCGACGCGGAGCGCAATTGGTGACGATCGGCGGGCACGCACCCGTCCCACCGGGCCGTTGCATGACCCTCAGGCGCCAGTCGGGCCGCGTGGCCGAAACCCTCACCTGTCGGTGCCGCAGACCGGAGTCGGCGCGGGCGCTAATGTCACAGCCGTGCAGAAGCTTCTTGGGCACGCGACGGCGGCCATCCCGAGCGCGGGTACTGCGGCCTTGGGCACCAGAGTACGGCGATGCGTCGACTATATTCGCAGCTAGTTAGCACCGGGGGCGGTAGCTCAGTTGGTTAGAGCCGCGGACTCATAATCCGTTGGTCGCGGGTTCGAGCCCCGCCCGCCCCACGTCAGAGGCTATGGCCGACACCTCAATGGCGTGAGGCGGCCGAAACTCGAATCCGCTCCCCAGCCGCCAGCCGCGTTACTACACCGCGAGCCCAAGGAATACCAATAGTGCGCGGTTGAGTCGAACGAGGTCGCCGTCCGATAGGCGACCGACCTGGCGGGTGAGGCTGGAGCGCGGCACCGTCGTCACCTTGTCGATCATCAGCCGGCTGGCTTCCACCAAGCCGGTGGTATCCGACGGTTGCACAGCAACGCGAAGTAGTGGCGCGTCGACGTCGCTGGTGGTGAATGGCACGACCGTGACCGAGGCCGTCGCGTCGAACCGGTCGTCTTGGATGACGACTACCGTGCGGGGTTTTCCACTGTAGGCACCGCGTGCCGCGGCGGTGTAGATGTCGCCTCGTCGCACGTTTACGTGGATTCGTCCCAGTCGGCCGAGACGGCGTCGACGAACGCCTGGTCGTCACGATCCTGTTCGCTGGCGGCCACGAGTGCCGATTGGCGGTGCGCTTCGCGGACGAACTCCGGGGCGTTCACATCGGGAACCCAGATTTGGATTGGCCGCAGGCCTCGTTGCCGTAGTCGCTCGCGATGTCGTCGAACGCGGTCCCGGGCAGGAGACATGAGACCATGTTACATGTAACGGTCCTGCGCGGATGGGCACACATCACTCGCAACATCTGGCTGACCGGTGGCGTGCCCGGTCGCGCGGCGTCGGCCGAGTTCATAGCCACAGCGACCGCGGATCCGGCGTTTTGTCCCGCGATGGCCTTCTGGAAGCTCGGAACCACGCCGGCCAACGAAAACTCGACCGGAGCGCCTCGCGCGTGGCTGCTGTCGAACACCGGCCCGTCACGGCCGTCGCTGCTCGGGTAGCAGACCGATACCTTGGCTTGTCCTCGGCGCCTACGCGGCGAGCGCGTCATCGTGCTGCGACTTGTTCCATCCTTTCGCCGCGGCACGAGACCACCGAGGGATAGTCGCTGGGCTGGGTAGTTGCGGACACCATCGGCGCGCGCTACGACATGACGGTGAGTACACACCATGTGAACCTGACCCAGCAGGAAGCCTCGTTGATCGGCGAAAGTCATCCCGACGCTCTCGAGCGCATGGATGAGAAGCAGCTGAAGGACCTGCAGAGTCGGCTCAGGACTGCGCGCGAGAAGAATTTCAGCCTGTTGCGGCGGCAAGGTGCGGCCCGCGTGGCGGCCGAAGGTGCGCGCGGCGCCGCCCAGCCGGCCAACGAACGGCGCGGTGAAAAGGTGGACGTCTTCGACGAGGCGCTGGCCCGGGTGCGCCAGCGCCTCGACGCCGTCCGTGATACCGACTAGCGCCGGGGTCGGCGATCAGCTCCAGAAGGCGTTCATGGGTTGGGCGTACATGTCGTTGTAGGTGAGCGGGGCCAGGGCTCCTGGCGTCGGACTCAAGGTGTCTTCAAGCGTGGCCATCAGGCTGTACTGGTTGTAGTAGGTGTTGGTGGTGAAGTGCCCGGACTGCATCCCGCCGAGCGTCACGGCGCCCTGGTTCGGGATGACGATCATCGGAACGTTGTTGCCCTGGTTACCGATGCCCAGTGACAGGTTGTTGTAGTCCTCGTCCCACGTGATGATGATTGCGTCCTTCTGGGTCGGGTCGTTCCACGTGGGCGAGCTCTGAATCGTGGACACCTGCTGCTGGACGAACTGGTCGCCGGCCGCGACGTTGTACTGGTGTGTCGTGAGCTGGCTGCCGATAAAGTTGGCAATGCCGGAAGGAGAACTGACGGGGCCTTCCATGTTGTTGGCCTCGTTGGCGGCCAGCCACGCGAATTTCGGTGCGGTGCTGGGGTTCTGCAGATCGGGGCCCAGCTGCGACAGCGGCAGCAGGTGTGTCTGCAGGTAGGCGGGGGTGTTGTTGTAGACGTAGCCGAATTGGGCGAAGGGCAATTGGTCGACGGCATAGTTACCCGAGGACACCAGGTCACCCGGGTAGGGCATGCTCTGCGCGTAGCCGGCCCACGTCACGCCGGTCTGATCCATTTCTTGCATAAGGCTGGGTGCGTTGATGGAGTTGGAGGTCGGGTTGTAGTCGATGCCGAAGTCCGATCCGCCCAGGATCCGGAAATAGTTGGGGTTGCTGGGGTGGCTCAGCGCGTAGTAGTTGTCCGCATATCCGTAGGTGTTGATCAGGCTGTTGATGTAGGGCGCGTTGGGGCTGCCCAGGATGTCGCCGACGCCGTGGTTCTCCATGTAGATCAGGAACACGTGATCCAGTTGGCCGACGTGGGACGTCGGCACGGTGAGCGGCGCGGCGGTGAGGTTTGGATCGCCGACGGTGAACGAGAGGTTGGCGGCGTAAGCGTCGTTGTAGTGGCCGAGGATCGGGTTGTGGTCGGCGAAGGTCGCGGTCACCACCGCCGAGGTGGTGCCCACCGGGATGGTCCCGGAGACGTCGCGTGGCTGAAACCCGGTGATTCCCAGGCGATCCAGCGCGGTGACCGACCCGGCAGAGCCGGTGCCCAGGACGACCCCGTTGGCGCTGAGGAAGGTGACCTTCAGTGAGGTCGCGGACGGATCCAGGAGGTAGCCGCCGAGCATCCCGCTCAGTGTGTACGGCGTTGTGCCGGTGTCGATTCTGCTGACTGCGCCACTGAGGTTCACGGTTTGGCTGATGGTCGACGTCGCCACGGGTCCACCGCCGGCGAAATTGCTGCCGCCGCCCGCCGGCGGGCTGCTCGGGAAACCCAAGAACTTCGGCAGGTCCGGGAACGGGAACGAGAACGGCGACGGGTAGCCGCGCGGGGTGCCGTAGGCGATCACGGTCGGGGTACCGGTCACCGTCCAGCCCGGGATGGTCACCGAGCTGTAGCCCGACCCGGACGGGTCGGCGATTTCGAAGCCGGGGTTGACCAACAGGTTCTGGCTCATCGGCAATCCGGGGATGCCGTTTCTGCCGAGCAGGAGCCCGCCGGCCCCAACGGTTCCGGGGCTGCCCATCAGCGCGAGGGTCCCGGCGTTGCCGCCGTTGCCGCCGTTGCCGCCGTCGCCGATCAGGCCGGCGTTGCCGCCGGTCCCGCCGCCACCGCCGCTGTAGCCGGCGGCCGCGTCCGCGCCGGAACCGCCGGAGCCGCCATTGCCCAGCAGCGACCCGCCGGCCCCGCCGTGGCCGCCCGCCCCGCCGGTGCCCGTTGCGGCGAATCCGCC
>NZ_VMQU01000116.1 GCF_007714205.1 Mycobacterium helveticum
TGCCCGTGCGCCCAGACCGTCACGCCACGCGAGACATAGCACACCCCACCCGACCCACATTCATGGCAATAGAACCGTATTTCCTGTTCTTCATCGTTACCCACGTCACGATGGTCTTCGCCACCGAGGCGCTGCGGAACCTCAACCACATGTTCGCCGCCCGCGACGACAACAGCTGGGTCGGGTTCGCGATCTTCACCGCGGCCATGGTGGTGGTGGCCGTCGGCTGGGTGGCCGCCACGCCGTTCACCTATCGCCATCCCCGAGTGGTGCAGCGGGTCGGCTACGCACTCATCGGGCCGCTGCAGCGGCTGTTCGAGTACACCAACCCGAAGCCGGGCGCGTTCACCGAAAACGACATCTCGCCGTACTTCTGGCACAACGGCACCTACCCGGAAACCGTTGACTACAAGGAGTTGGAGAAGAACAACTTCGTGGATTGGCGGCTACGGGTCTACGGCCTCGTCGAGCACCCGACCGAGTTCTCGCTGGCCGAGCTGCATGACCTGCCCTACCACGAACAGATCACCCAACATTTCTGCATCCAGGGCTGGTCGGGTGTCGCCAAATGGGGTGGCGTGTCGATGCGCACGATCATGGACATCGTCAAACCGCTGCCCGAGGCCAAATGGGTGGTGTTCTACTCACTGGGTCCCGGCGCCGACGGCGGGATCTACTACGTCGCACACCCGATCGAGCAGATGAGCAACCATCTGACCATGCTGGCCTACGACATGAACGGCGAACCGGTGAGCTACGGCCACGGGGCGCCGCTGCGGCTACGCAATGAATTGCAGCACGGCTTCCGGCATGTGAAGTGGCTCAAGGGCATTGAGTTTGTCGCGCACTACTCCGAGCTCGGCAGCGGTTACGGCGGTTACAACGAAGACCACGAATTCTTCGGACGTCACCAAACCATCTAATGCGTCGAGCAACGGACGGCCTTGGAATGTAGGCAAGGCTTCCCTATCGCACACCGATGCGGTAGTGTTTACACAAGTGCATTTGTGAAAACTATGGGAGATGCGAAAAGCTATGGTAGACAACGAACTCGACGTGCGACAGCTGCGCAAACCCGAGAAGCATCCGGCGATCTTCGCCACCTACGCCGACCTGCCGGTCGGGGGCTCATTCGTGCTGGTCAACAACCACGACCCCCAGCACCTCCATGAGGAATTCGAGGCCGATCACGTCGGCAGCTACGGCTGGGAGTACCTCGAGAAAGGCCCGACGGTCTGGCGGATCCGGATCAGCAAACTCACCACCACCCCGCTGCCGCGGATTGTGACGAACACCGCCGATAACGCGGGCGCCGACGCGGAACCGGGTGTACCCGGGGTGGAGTGGAAGCTGCAGGTCCGCGAACGTGACCTGGACTCGAATGTCATCGCGCTGGCACCCAACGGCGGAATCGACACGCACACCGGGGCCGACGTCGACGTCTTGATCCACGTGCTGTCCGGCAGCGGCCAGCTGATCACCGAGCAGGACACCATCGAACTCGCCCCCGGCACCCTCGTGTGGCTACCGCGTCGGTCACGGCGACAGTTCACCGCCGGTCCGGACGGATTGCGCTACCTGACCGTGCACCAAAAGCGGGAAATCCTGCCCCTGACCCCTACCGTGCGGGCGGCGGTCCGATGAGTAACGTCCGCCAAAATAATCAATCCACGCTGCCGTGGTCCGGCCGCGGCGATGAGGCCGTGCAAGGGCATTGGCTGCTGGCGCGGCTGGGCAAGCGGGTATTGCGCCCTGGCGGTATTGGGCTGACCCGCACGCTGCTGTCCGACGCCGGTGTGACCGACACCGACGTGCTCGAGCTGGCCCCAGGTCTCGGCCGCACGGCGACCGAGATCCTTGCTCGGCGTCCCCGGTCATACGTAGGTGTCGAGCAAGACCCCGACGCCGCTCGGTCAGTTCGCAACGTTATTCATGGACGGGGGGAGGTCCGGGTCGCCGACGCGGCTAAGACTGGCCTGCCTGCTGCCAGTAGAGACGTCGTCATCGGTGAGGCGATGCTGACAATGCAAGGCGACCCGGCCAAGCACGCCATCGTGGCAGAGGCGTCGCGGGTGCTGCGGCCGGGCGGGCGCTACGCCGTACACGAGCTCGCGTTGACGCCCGACACCATCTCCGATGAGCTCAAGACCGATGTCCGGCAGTCGCTTGCCCGAGCGATCAAAGTCAACGCCCGTCCTCTGACTGTTGCCGAGTGGACACAACTGCTGGCGGACCATGGTCTGGTCGTCGACCATGTCGCGACCGCGCCGATGGCGCTGTTACGACCGCGACGCCTGATCGCCGACGAAGGCCTCCTGGGGGCGTTGCGGTTCACCAAAAACCTGTTGATCCACCCTGATGCCCGCCGACGAGTCGCCCTGATGCGTGGCACCTTCCGCACGCACCGCGAGCGGTTGACCGCCGTTGCGATCGTCGCTCACAAACCCACCGGCAACGCCGGTGACGGCCGGCAACGTCGAAGCTGACGGGGCGGATCGAGCGGAAGCTCAACAACGGCACCGAGTATTGGAGGACGTGATGACCATCGAAGCGGCCCCGCGAGAATTGTTGGCACGTCGCCCCTTTCCTGCGCGGCTGGGGCCGAAGGGCAGTCTGCTCTACAAGCTGATCACAACGACCGATCACAAGCTGATCGGCATCATGTACATGGTCGCCTGCTTCACATTCTTCTTCATTGGCGGCCTGCTGGCGTTGCTGATGCGCGCCGAACTCGCCGCACCCGGGCTGCAGTTCCTGTCGACCGAGCAATACAACCAGCTGTTCACCATGCACGGCACGATTATGCTGCTGTTTTATGCCACCCCGATTGTGTTTGGGTTCGCGAACCTGGTGCTGCCGTTGCAGATCGGCGCACCCGACGTGGCGTTCCCCCGGCTCAACGCCCTGTCATTTTGGCTGTTCGTATTCGGCGGGCTGATCGCGATCTCGGGATTCATCACCCCGGGTGGGGCCGCGGACTTCGGTTGGACCGCCTACGCGCCGCTGTCCAATGCTGTCCACAGCCCGGGCGTGAGCGGCGACCTGTGGATCCTGGGTTTGGCGGTCGGCGGCCTGGGTACCATCCTGGGCGCGGTCAACATGATCACCACGGTGGTGTGCCTGCGCGCACCGGGGATGACGATGTTCCGCATGCCGGTCTTCACCTGGAACATCCTGGTTACCAGCATCATGGTGCTGAGCGCCTTCCCGCTGTTGACCGCGGCGCTGTTCGGGTTGGCCGCCGACCGGCACCTGGGCGCCCACGTCTATGACCCCGCCAACGGCGGGGTGATCCTGTGGCAGCACCTGTTCTGGTTTTTCGGCCACCCCGAGGTCTACATCGTGGCGCTGCCGTTCTTCGGCATCATCACCGAAGTCATCCCCGTGTTCGCTCGCAAACCGATCTTCGGCTACACCACAATGGTCTATGCCACCATCAGCATCGCCGGGCTCTCCACTGCGGTCTGGGCGCACCACATGTTCGCCACCGGCGCGGTGCTGCTGCCGTTCTTCTCGTTCATGAGCTATCTCATCGCGGTGCCTACCGGGATCAAGTTCGTCAATTGGATCGGCACCATCTGGAGAGGGCAGCTGACCTTTCAAACCCCGATGTTGTTCGCGGTGGGCTTTCTGGTGACGTTCCTGCTGGGCGGGCTCTCCGGGGTGCTGCTGGCCAGCCCACCGATCGACTTCCACGTCACCGACACCTACTTCCTGGTCGCGCATTTCCACTACGTGCTGTTCGGCACGATCGTGTTCGCTACCTTCGCCGGCATCTACTTCTGGTTCCCCAAGATGACCGGCCGGCTGCTCGACGAGCGGCTGGGCAAGCTGCACTTCTGGCTGACCCTGATCGGTTTTCACACCACCTTTTTGGTCCAACACTGGCTGGGCAATATGGGCATGCCCCGCCGCTACGCCGACTACCTGCCCACCGACGGTTTCCAACCGCTGAACATCGTCTCCACTATCGGGGCGCTCATCCTGGGCGTGTCGATGCTGCCGTTCGTGTGGAACGTGTTCACGAGCTGGCGCTACGGCGAACCGGTCACCGTCGATGACCCGTGGGGACACGGCAACTCGCTGGAATGGGCGACCAGCTGCCCCCCGCCGCGGCACAACTTCACCGAACTGCCCCGCATCCGCTCCGAACGGCCCGCCTTCGAGCTGCACTACCCGCACATGATCGAACGGATGCGCAACGAGCTATACATCGGGCGCGAAGCCGTCGTGGGCGCCGACGAGAAACGCGAAATGACCCCGACCGCATAGCAGCTGGACCGCGAAGCTCCAGCACGGCATCCGCAACAGATCAGGCACGGCGCCTTATGGCTAACGATCCAAAAATCGTGAGCAACGCGCAGCGAAGCCAAAATGACCTCGACCGGCTCAACACCGACACCCGCGAAACCGAGACATCCGACAAGCCGCTGCGCCGGCCCGCCGATGAGGAGCTCTCCGATCCGGGCACCGATGCGTGGTTGGTTCCCACCGCTGATAGTCAACATCGGCTCGGCCGCGTTCATCATCTACGCAACCGTCCGGGCGTTCTGGGGCAGCTCCTATTGGGTCAAGGATTACCAGTACCCGACCCCGTTCCACTCACCGTGCATCGGCGCGTCCTGCGCGCCCAGCGCCAGCCACCTCCGTGTCTGGTTGGGACGGTTCGCGGCGTGGATCCCATTGGGAAAGCTGGTGTTACCGTTCCTGCTGGCCTTCCGGATCACCTGCTACCACTACCGCGAGGCCGACTACCGATCGGTGCAGCAGTCCATCCCACCAGCTGCGAAATCCCCGAGCCGCGCCCCCACACTGGCGAAACCCGGCTTCCGCCGATCATCCTTCCTCGAACAACCGGCGACGAACTGGCCCGGCATCCAGGATGGAGAAGCCCAGATGAGCTACAACGCGAGCATTCGGGTATGGCGTGGCGACCAGGACGGCGACGCCTTGCGGGACTTCACCGTCGAAGTCAACCAGGGCGAGGTGGTGCTCGACGTCATCCACCGTCTGCAGCAGACCCAGACACCCGAACTCGCGGTGCGCTGGAATTGTAAAGCGGGCAAGTGCGGATCGTGCTCGGCAGAAATCAATGGTCACCCGAAGTTGATGTGTATGACGCGGATGTCCACGTTCGCCGAGAACGAGGTCGTGACCGTGACGCCGATGCGCACTTTCCCGGTCATCCGCGACCTGGTCACCGACGTGTCGTTCAACTACGAGAAGACCCGGGAGATACCGTCTTTCGCGCCGCCCAGGGGATTGCAGCCCGGTGAGTACCGGATGGCACAGGTCGACATACAGCGCTCGCAGGAGTTCCGCAAGTGCATCGAGTGCTTCCTGTGTCAAAACGTCTGCCACGTGATCCGCGACCACGAGGACAACAAGAAGGCCTATGCCGGCCCGCGGTTCTTCATCCGCATCGCCGAACTCGAGATGCACCCACTCGATACCGCTGACCGTCGAGACCTCGCCCAGGACCATGAGGGCCTGGGATTGTGCAACATCACCAAATGCTGCACCGAGGTGTGCCCGGAAAACATCAAGATCACCGACAACGCCATCATCCCGATGAAGGAACGCGTCGCCGGCCGCAGGTACGACCCCGCGGTCTGGCTGGGCAACAAGCTGTTCCGCCGATAGCTCGGGTGCCAGAGCCCGGCTGGGTGCTGCAGCGGATCGAGTCCACCCACAGTGGGGTAACCAGGTGGGCGGCGCGGTCGAGCCGTTGGGCAGTCATCGGCGCCGTCATCATCGCGCCCCCGACGCAGGTCCGCCGGCGACCTGGTCCAGCGGCACGTCGGGGTCGACGAGCTTCGCCCGGTCGACCGGCCGGCCGGAGCGGACCAGGGCAGCGATCGTGTCGGTGAGGTCCCATACGTTGACGTTCATGCCGGCCAGCACCCGACCGTGATGCAACCAAAAGGCGACGTATTCGCCCTTGGCCACGTCGCCGCGGAAGACCACCTCATCGTAGTTGCCCCTCGCGACGTAGCCGGAGTACTCCATGCCCATCTCGTACTGGTCGGAGAAGAAGTAGGGCACGCGATCATAGGCCGCGTCGCGCCCGAGCATGGTGGCCGCGGCCACCGCTGGCTGGTTGAGCGCGGCCGACCAGTGCTCAAGACGCAGGTGGGTGCGCAGGTGGGGGTAGTAGGCGTTGGCAACGTCCCCGGCGGCGACGACGTCGGGGTCGGAAGTGGCCAGGTGTTCGTCGACGACGACGCCGTTGTCGACGTGCAGTCCGGCCGCCTCGGCCAGCGCGGCGTTGGGTGTGATGCCCACGCCGACCACGACGGCGTCGGCGTCGATCACGCTGCCGTCGGCAAGACGCACCCCGGTGGCGCGGCGGTTCGTCCCGGTGATTTCTTCGACGCCGGCGCCCAAACACAGAGTGACGCCGTGTGCGCGGTGCAGGGCAGCATAGATCTCGGCCACCTCGCGGCCCAGCACCTCGAGCAGCGGCAGCTCACCCATCTCGATCACGGTGACCTCACAGTCGGCGGCCCGGGCGGCGGCGGCGGTTTCCAGCCCGATCCAGCCCGCCCCGATGATCGCCACCCGCCCGGCGGCGGCGAACGCGGCCTTGATCGCTTCGCAGTCGGCGAGGCTCCGCAGGTAGTACACGCCGTCGAACTCGGCGCCGGGCACGCTCAGGCGGCGCACGGCCGACCCGGTCGCCAACAGCAACTTGTCGTAGCCGATCCGCTCACCGCCGGTGACGCTGAGGCGGTGGGCGGCGAGGTCGAGGCCGGTCACCCGGGTGTCTAATCGCAGCTCGATGTCGTGCTCGGCGTACCAAGCCTTGGGGTGGACGTAGATCTTGTCCTTCTCCGACTTGCCTTGCAGGTAGTCCTTGGACAGCGGGGGCCGGTCGTAGGGCCGTTCGGTTTCCTCGCCGAGCAGCACGACCCGGCCGGTGAAACCGTCGGTGCGCAGTGCCTCGGCCGCTTTGGCGCCGGCCAGCCCCGCGCCCACGATCACGAATGTTTGCTGTCTGGTGGTCATATTCGGTCCTGTCGGCGCTTGGACAATATGGAGCCCTCATGACTGAACGCAGCAAGCCGCACGACGCGAGCAACGTCGCGGGTGAGCGGCCCAAGATAAGGCGCGGACCAGGATTCGCCGCAGGTGAGTTTCCGGCGATGCGGTTTCGATGACGAACGTGCGACCTGGTGGCGGCGCCCTAGTGTCGGAACAGCTGCTGCTCAGCGATTTTGACGCTACGCCGTTCAGGTAGCAGTGTCACGCGATCCATCCACGCAATGGGACCGGTGTCGCGAAGCCAGACATGTTGACAGATCCCTGCCGTTGACGATCGCCCGGTTCGCGCGATCGGACAATCGCTTACGCTGAGAGTCATGCAACGGATCTCTCTGGACGCGCTGGCCACTCAGCAGCTCGAACTGGCTGCTGCCCACGGTGGCCGGTGTGCCGCCGACACCGTCGTCGGCGGTCATGAACGGGTGCTGCGCCAGACCGTCATCGCCATGATCAAAGGCACCGAGTTGGACGAACACAACAACCCCGGGGAGGCCACGGTGCACGTCCTGCGCGGTCGGGTCCGCTTGACATCCAAAGGCCAGTCCTGGGAGGGCCGGTCCGGTGACCTGTTGAAGGTGCCCGACGCCCGTCACGGCCTGCAGGCGCTGGAAGACTCGGCGATCTTGCTTACCGTGGCCAAGCTACCGTGAGGCCAACCGCTTGCATCCGCGTCAACCGCTTGCGCGCCAAGGTCCCGGGCGATTCCGCAGATCACCGTAGGTCCACCACCGCACTCCGGTTGTCAGCGGTCATCCTCACCTCGTCTGCTCTCCTCCCCAGCGGGGAGCCGCCACGGTGCGCCGCGAGCGTCTAACGGGTCGTTACCACCCAACCTGCCAGCCCGTCGGACCTCGCGTTACAGATTGAAGCCCGGATAGGTGTAGCTGGCTGACCAGTACGGCGCGCAGCCGTAGTGGTCATAGATGCTGCTCTGGTAGCTGCGGTCATTGACCAGGTAAGGGTCATAGCCGGGCGCCTCGGCGACGTGGTCACGAGTGTCGTTGATGTAGACGTCGTCACTGGTGGTCCGGCGGATCACGTCGACTGGAATGAACGACTTCTTTTCGTCGATACCGAGCAAACCGCCGCGTTCGACGAGCAGGAAGCGGGCCTTGCGTTCGCGGTCGTCGACGAACACGTCGTGCACCTTGCCGACGTCCATTCCGTCCCTGTCCGTTACCTTCCGCCCGCGCATGTCGTCAGTGGCATTCTTGACCGTCACGCCGGTGCCGGTGAGTGCGCTGAGGGTGACATGGTCCTGAGATGTCATGGGAACTCCTGGCGAGCGGCGTCCACTCACAGCCGACCTCATCGCGGGCTGGCTGAGGAATCAACATGAATGAACCTACGCCGATCTGCCAACCCACTGTCGGCCTGCTCCAATCGCCTGACGGACGCGTACGTCAACTGCGCTCGGTGGCCGGACCCACACCTCCTCGTTGTGGACGTCGGCTGACCGGGTCGTGCGCAGACACGGCAGCGGGTGTCAACACGCACTGGTCAGCGCGACCGATCAAGGGGACAGTTGAAGAAGATCGAGAAGGTGCGACGCACCAACACGAAAGCCGTCGACGCGGCCCACCGACAGGAGGCAGCAAATGGGCACACACAAGGTGCAGGTGCGCCGCGTTTACGACGACCCGGCCCGCGGGGATGGCAACCGCGTGCTGGTGGACCGGATCTGGCCGCGCGGCATGACCAAGGAGAAAGCGAACCTGGACGAGTGGTGCAAGACGATCGCCCCCTCCACCGAGCTGCGCAAGTGGTATCGCCACGACCCGGAACGGTTCACGGAGTTCGCCCGCCGCTACCGCGAGGAGCTGACCCAACCCGAACGGGCCGAGGCGCTGGCACATCTGCGGACCCTGGCAAAGGACCGAAACCTCACCCTGCTCACGGCAAGCAAGGCCGTCGACATCAGCGAGGCCACCGTGCTCGCCCAGATGCTGGGCTGAGCGGCCTCGCCGGCGACGCAGGCAGTCGATGATGCCCGGTTGCTTGGGGTGCACCGGGTGCCGCCGCGAGACAAGATCGGTGAGGAAATTGACGCGAGTGCGCGACCTGGACCGTTCGATGAACTTCTGCCCCGATGCGTCCGAATGCCTTGTTGCGCTTCACGAAACTAAGGCGGCACTTCTCTTGACGCCGGAGGCTTTCTCGTCGCTTTTTGTACCGTGTCCACCAGTTATGTTGCGTCGCAGATGGTTTGACGCAAAGCCAACTTTGGTCGATGCCGCTTGTCGCGGACGGAGGTCTGCCATTCGCCGCACGGTTCTCGCGTGTGGCCCGAATCGGTAGGTTGAAGAAGTTCGGTGTCGTTGACAGTTTCCGCGGTTCGCGGACGTTTGCGCATTCCAAACTCCCACGGCCACGTTCCCCGGCCGTCGACAAAACGTGCACCGATCAGCGATCCAAAGTTTCTTTCGTCCGGTCCCAGTTCAGCGTGCGACCAGCATGTCGAGTTCTGGCGTGTCGGTCCCGGTTAGCCGACGGTGCATGGCCCAGGCGATTCGGGCGGCTTGGATCTTCGCGTGTTCGGCGACCGGTCCGCGATACATCTCGTCGACGGTGTTGTTCCACATGGTCAGCCAGCGCACGAAGTGCCGGCCGCTCAGCGGAGTCTGGTGGTGGACGTGGCGGTGGGCGTGCAGTGCGCTGCCCCGGTAGAGTCCGGAGCGAAACAGCACGGTTTCCCAGAAGTCGCACATCACCGGAATGTGAGCACCTAGACCCCTGATCCGCAACTCGGCGAAGGGCTCGGCGAGCACATCGTCGAGCAGCACGCGGCCGTAAAACCGGCGCAGTAATTCCTCCACATCGGCGCGGGTGGTCAGGTCCGTGCTCGCGTGGCCAGGTGGCGCCTGCAGCTCAGTCATTCGCGATCACCCTGGCAAGGCACAGGTCGGGTTCGACAAACGGCTCCAGCTCGGCCTGCAGCGCCGAACGGGGTGACTTTTTCGCCCGGCCTTCGGTCGCTGTCGCGTTGGTGAGCAGGCCCTGCAGTAGCCCCCGGTGCAAGGCGCACCCCACCTCCGGGTGGGCGCGGGCCAGGTCCCGGACCGGACAGGCGTGCAGACGGATGGTCTGCTGGGTGCCGGCGGTCGACGTCACGGCCGGCGTCAGCTCAGGACCGAACCCCATCCGCGCGAAAACCGACGCGACCATCGCCGCTCGATCCTCGAGGGTCTCACCGGGCGTAGTTCCGTCCGAAACATCGAGTCCCGCATCAACGTCGCTCGCCGACCCGACCTGGATGCGCTCAGCCCAACGCCGCCCGGCAGCCTCGGCGCGTCGACGCCGCTGATCGGCGGTCTCGCCCAGTTCCAAGGCCAATATTTCGGCGAGGTTTCGATAGTCCAGCCGGTCGCGTACGGCCATGTAGCCGGTGCGGGGACGGCCCACGCCGGCGCGTGTCATGCGGGTGCGCTCGATGGCTCCCTGGTTACACAGCGCGTCGAGGTGAAATCGCACCGTGGTCACGTGCAGTCGCAACCGTTCGGCAAGCTCGGTCGCGTCGACGGCTCCGTCGTGCTCACGCACCAAATCCAGGATCCGTTGGCGTTGCCGGTTTCGTGGCCCGCGGTGCACTCGTCGGGCCCTGCGGTCGTTGTGGTCAGCCACCCGAGGTGTCCTCTCGTCCTCTTGCCCTCCGGCTATTTAACGGATATTATTCATTAATAATAGCAGACCTGCAAGGGACCCGATCGTCACCCACCGCACGAATGAGCCTGTGACGGCATCGGCAGGATGTAGGCCGCAGAAACCCTGGGAGAAAAGGTATTTGGAGGTTGGTCATGTTGGATACCATGGCGGCAACCAACATCACCGAGGGTGCGGTTGAAACCCAGGTCATCGAGGATGCGGTGCGGTTGGCTTGCCGGGCCCCGTCGCTGTACAACAGTCAACCGTGGCTGTGGGTGACCAACAGCGGCCGGCTGGACCTGTTCTTGGATTCCAGCCGTGTCCTGCACGCGGATCGATCGACGCGGCAGGCCCACATCAGTTGCGGCGCGGTGCTCGACCACCTCAGGGTGGCGATGGCGGCCGCGGGATGGATGGCCGATGTCGACCGATTTCCCACCCCGAGCAATCCCGGCCACCTTGCCACGGTGGAGTTCACCCGCCTGGGCTGCGTCACTAATGACCAGCGCCGCCGCGCCGACGCGATCCTCAAGCGCCGAACCGACCGGCTTCCGCTCCTGTCGCCGTGCACCGCGCCGACAACCTGGGACTCGATTGAGGGCGTGCTGCGCGGCCGAGTGGGCGCCGACGCGGTGCGTCTGGATGTACTGCCCGACGAGATGCGTCCACGCCTTGCCGAAGCGGCCCAGCTCACCGAATCGCTGCGCCTGTATGACTCCGCTTATCATTCCGAACTCGATTGGTGGACAGCACCGTTCGTAGTGTCAGAGGGAATTCCGCATACTGCCCTGGTTTCGGCCGCCGAGAGTGACCGGGTAGGTGTCAATCGAGTCTTCCCACTCACCCACAACGGGGAAAGACGCACCAACATCGGACAGGATTACTCGAAGATCCTGATGCTGTCCACCGACGCTGACAGCCTCGCCGATGCATTGGCATGCGGAGAAGCGCTCTCGGCCGTCCTGCTCGAATGCACGATGGCCGGCTTTGCCACCTGCCCGGTGACCCATTTGACGGAGTTGTCGGTCAGCCGCGAGCTCCTTGCGGCGGTAACGGATCACACTGACCTGCCCCAAGTTTTGATCCGGGTCGGCGTCGCTCCCACGCTGGGCGAGATACTTCCGGTCACGCCGCGGCGTCCGCTCGCCGACGTGTTGCGGGCTGAAGTATCAACCCGGAACGCGTAATGTGGACCTGGCACCCAGCAACCTCATTCGTCGCCGGCGTCGACGGTTCGTGGTCGGCGCCGCCGGTGTTGGAATGTCGGGATGTCTTGTCGCTTGTTGAAACCCCTGTCGCCAATCCGCTTGTCGGACTACGTTGGTGAAGGACTCGCTTACAACCGGTGAGGTGAATGCGATGGCATCGAACAGCTTTGCAACCCAGGATCAGCTCACGGTCGACGACGAGACGTACATCATCCACCGCCTGGCACGGATCGACGGCGCAGCCCGGTTGCCATACAGCCTGAAGGTCCTGCTGGAGAACCTGCTCCGCAATGAGGATGGGCGACTGGTCACCGCCGAGCAGGTCGGTGCACTGGCCGCCTGGGATCCAACCGCCGACCATGGCCGGGAGGTGGCTTTTACCCCGGCGCGGGTGCTGATGCAGGACTTCACCGGGGTGCCATGTGTGGTGGATCTGGTCGCGATGCGCGATGCCATCGCCGAACTCGGCGGGGACACCAAGCGCATCAACCCGCTGTGCCCGACCGAGTTGGTGATCGACCACTCGGTGATCGCCGACGTCTTCGGGCGCTCAGATGCGTTCCGTGTCAATGCCGAGTTGGAGTTCGAGCGCAACGCCGAGCGCTACCAATTGCTGCGTTGGGCCCAGCAGGCCTTCGCGGACTTTCACGTGGTTCCCCCGGACACCGGAATCTGCCACCAGGTGAATCTCGAATACCTGTCTCGGGTGGTGTTCGCCCGCGACAGCGCAGAAGGAACGCTGGCATACCCGGACACGCTGGTCGGTACCGACTCGCATACCCCGATGGTCAACGGGTTGGGCGTGCTGGGCTGGGGTGTGGGTGGTATCGAAGCCGAGGCGGCCATGCTCGGCCAGCCGATGAGCATGCTGATTCCGCAGGTATTGGGTCTGAAGCTGACCGGCGAGCTGCTGCCCGGGACCACCGCAACCGACTTGGTGCTGACCGTGGCCGAGCTGTTGCGTCGTACGGGTGTGGTCGGCAAGTTCGTCGAGTTCTACGGCCCCGGGGTGGCCAACGTACCGCTGGCCAACCGGGCCACCATCGGCAACATGAGCCCGGAGTACGGGGCCACCTGCGCGATTTTTCCGATCGATGACGTCACGCTGGACTACCTGCGGTTGACCGGGCGTCCCGAATCCCGGATCCGGTTGGTGGAGGCCTACGCCAAGGAGCAGGGCCTGTGGCACGACCCGGATCACGAGCCGACGTTCTCGCAGACGATCGAACTGGACCTGGGCACGGTGGAGCCGTCGATCGCCGGGCCCAAGCGGCCGCAAGACCGCATCCCCCTACGTGTCGCTCCCCAGGCCATCGCCGCGCTGCTGTCCGGTCAGACCTACGCCGAGGCGGTGGAAATCGGCCTGGACGAGGCATCCGCGGAGTCGTTTCCCGCGAGCGATCCGATCGCGGTGAGCCGCGACCGCCCCGGCGACCTCCCGCATGCGCCGCAAACCAACGTTGACGGGTCCGACTGGCCACACAAACCGGTCGAGATCAGCGTGGACGGGCAGCGGGTGAGCGTCGACAACGGGCATGTGGTGATCGCCGCGATCACCTCCTGCACCAACACATCCAACCCGTCGGTGATGGTAGGTGCAGCGCTGCTGGCGAAAAAGGCGGTGGAAAAGGGCCTGACCCGCAAACCGTGGGTCAAGACCACGCTGGCCCCTGGGTCCCGGGTGGTCACCGACTACTACGAGCGAGCCGGCCTGACACCATATTTGGACAAGCTCGGCTTCAACCTGGTGGGCTATGGCTGCACCACCTGCATCGGCAACTCCGGACCACTGATCCCCGAGGTGAGCCAGGCGGTAACCGACAACGACCTGACCGTCTGCTCGGTGTTGTCGGGAAACCGCAACTTCGAGGGGCGCATCCATCCGGAGTGCAAGATGAACTTCCTTGCCTCACCACTCCTGGTGGTCGCCTACGCATTGGCCGGCACTCTGCATGTGGACCTGCTTCGCGACCCGCTGGGCACCGGCAGCGACGGGCAACCGGTCCACCTGCGCGACGTCTGGCCATCGACCGCCGAGATCACGCAGGTGATCGACACCTGTATTGAGGCCGGGATGTTCAGCAAGGACTACGCCGACGTCTATACGGGCGACGACCGCTGGCGCTCGCTACCGGTCCCCGACACCGACACGTTCCAGTGGGATCTCGGGTCGACCTATGTGCGCAAGCCGCCGTACTTCGACGGGATGGGCCGCGAACCCGCACCGGTCACCGACATCACCGGTGCGCGCGTACTCGCCAAGCTGGGTGACTCGGTCACCACTGATCACATCAGCCCGGCCGGGGCGATCAAGGCCGACTCGCCCGCTGGCAACTACCTCACCGAGCACGGAATCCAACGCAAGGACTTCAACTCCTACGGCTCGCGGCGCGGCAACCACGAGGTGATGATCCGCGGCACATTCGCCAACATCCGGCTGCGCAACCAACTCGCTCCGGGTACCGAAGGCGGGTGGACACGCGACTTCACCCAACCCGGCGGTCCGATGGAAACGATCTACGACGCATCCGTGAATTACCTGGACGCCGGTACACCGCTGGTGATCATCGCCGGCAAGGAGTACGGCTCCGGCTCGTCGCGCGACTGGGCCGCCAAGGGCACCGCCCTGCTGGGTGTGCATGCCGTGATCGCCGAGTCCTACGAACGGATCCACCGCTCCAACCTGATCGGCATGGGCGTGCTGCCGCTGCAGTTTCCGGACGGGCAGAGCGCGGACTCGCTGGGCCTGTCCGGTGAAGAGACCGTCGACATCACCGGTGTCGAAGCACTCAACGACAACATCCCCGGCACCGTCCACGTCAAAGCCGGTGACGTCGAGTTCGACGCCGTGGTACGCATCGACACCCCCGGCGAGGCCGACTACTACCGACACGGCGGCATCATGCTCTACGTCCTGCGCCAAGTGCTCGGCACAGCGTGATCAAACCCGCCCGCCGGACAACATAATTCGATAAGGAGATGTGCTCACGATGGACGCCATGTACCCGCAAGCGACCCAGGAGATCTACGACCGTCGCAAGGAACTCGCCCCGCATACCCACGAGGCATTCGAGGCGTTTTCCCGTGCGGCGTTCGCCGAGGGCGCGCTACCGGAGAAGACCAAACAGCTCATCGCCGTCGCGGTCGCGCACACCACCCAATGTCCCTACTGCATCCGGAGCCACACCCGGCTCGCCCGCCGCAAAGGCGCCAGCGCCGAGGAGATCATGGAAGCCGTCTGGGTGGCCGCCGAGATGCGCGCCGGGGGCGCATACGCGCACTCCACCCTCGCCCTCGATGAGCTCGCCAAATAGCCGCATGCCTCCCACCGTCGCCGAACCCGACGCAGTCATCGCCAACATCGAGACGGTTCCACTGCATATCCCGCTCAAGGTGGGCAGCACACCGGGAGCCTCCCTGTGGGGGGACACGCTGTCTGCGGCAGACTCGCTGCTCGTCAAGGTGACAACCCGCGACGGAACGGAAGGTTGGGGGGAGGCCTTCGGTTTTCGCGCCGTAGACTCGGCCAAACTTGCAGTCGACGAACTAATCGCGCCGCTCTGCATCGGCCGCGACGCCACGCGAATCGGGCCCCTGATGCTGGAGATTCAAAGGAAGCTGCACGTTTTCGGGCGCGGCGGCGCGTTGATGTACGGACTATCGGCGGTGGACATCGCCTTGTGGGATATCGCCGGTAAGCGCGCCGACGCTCCCGTGTCTCAGCTCCTTGGCGGCGGAGTGACCAGTATGCCGTGTTATGCAAGTCTGGCCTGCTACGCCGATCCCGCGTTGGTCCGCATCGCGGTTCGTCGAGCAATCGATGCCGGCTTTCACGTGCTCAAGCTGCACGAGGCGGATGTGTCAGCAATTCGGGCGGCGCGCGAGGAAGCCGGTCCCGGCGTCGAGTTGATCGTGGACGCCGGCTGTTCCTGGACCGTGTCCCAAGTGGGTCGGCTCGCTCACGAACTCCAGGCAGTTCGGCTGAAATTTCTCGAGGAGCCACTGTGGCCGCCGGAGAATTTTGACGGTCTTGCGGAGCTGCGAAAAAGCACCGGTATCTCAATCTCGTCCGGCGAAAACGCCTCCACCCTGATGGAATTCGAGCGAATGCTCGCTGCGGAGGCGGTGGACTTTGTTCAGCCGAGCCCGGCCAAGATGGGAGGGATCAGTGAGTTGTGCAAGGTTTTTCCTCTCGCGGCGGTCCGCAACGTGCCGGTGATGACGCACTCCTTCTACGACGGTCCAGGGTTGCTCGCGGCACTTCACGCGACCGCTGCGCTGGGTAACGCCGACTCCATGATCGAGTGGCGCTTATTCGATCTGGAGGCGTTCATCTATGGCGATGCCCTCACCCCGAAGGCAGGCCGGATTTCCGTCCCGCAGGGACCGGGGCTGGGAATCGACCCCGACCCCGCTGTTATCAGCGCTTACCGGCGCACACCTACCGCCCCTGACAGCCCCTCACGCCATGATGCGCAGCGGGTGTTCGAGGATGTGCACCAGGGCCTGTAGGAATTCCGCGGCGGTCGCACCGTCGAGCACGCGGTGGTCGACAGTCAGGGTGAGCTTCAATGTGGTGGCCGTGCTGAGTTGGCCGTCGCGGACGACGGCCTCTTGCTGCACTGCGCCGACAGCGAGGACTGCGGCCTCGGGTGGGTTGATGACGGCGGTGAAGTGGTCGATGCCGTACATCCCGAGGTTGCTGATCGTGAATGTGCTGCCGGTCAATTCGTCGGGCGTGAGCCTGCCGGCTCGTGCCCGTTCGATGACGGTATGGGCCTCGCGCGCAATCTCGGTGAGGCTTTTACGGTCCGCGTCGCGGACAACGGGTACCAGCAGCCCGTTGTCGGTAGCCACGGCGCAGCCGATATTCACATGGCGGTGCCGGATGAGGTGGTCACCGCCCCACGACGAATTGACGTGGATGTGGCTACGTAGGGCTACGGCACAGGCCCGAATCAGCAGATCGGTGATGCTCACTTTCGTTCCGCCGTCGAACAACTCCGCGTTGAGCTCGGCGCGCAGCTTCTGCATCGCGTCGACGTCGGCGCTCATGGTGAGGTAAAAGTGCGGTGCCGCGGCGCTTTCAGTGAGCCGCTGTGCCGTGATTCGGCGTATCGACGAAAGGGGTACTTGTTCGTCACCTTCGGCAGTAGCCGGTGCCGGTCTGGCTTTGGGAGTCGCCGGGACCGTAGCGGATGAAGCCGGCGTCGAGGTAGCGACCTGGCTTACGGCGTCTTGGATGTCGGCCCGCACGATACGTCCGCCGGGGCCGGTACCTTTGACACTGGCCAGATCGATTCCGTGTTCGTGTGCCAGCTTGCGCACCAGTGGAGTGGCACGCACCGCCGCGGCGGTCACGGGTGTTTGGGCGGGGCCGGCTTCGGGGG
>NZ_VMQU01000117.1 GCF_007714205.1 Mycobacterium helveticum
CGACTGTCCGATGTTCGTTCATGACCCCATCAACCTTGAGGCATTCAGACAGTTGGAATATCTGATGTCGCCAGAGCGTCCGTCGGCGACATTCATCGAGGACGCTTATCGGCGTGCGGTCACCTCGACCTTGGCCGAGCTCAGCGGAGAGGACGGGACGGCATGAAGATCCGGTGGCGGTTGCGGATGGCGGCTGCGCAGCGTGAGGTGTGGACCGGAACCGAGCTGCGGCGACTGCTGGCAGAGAAGGCCGGGGTGGAGATGTCGGCGGCGTCGGTGTCGGCGCTGTTCACCAAGGAACCCAGCCAGATCAAGCTCTCGACGCTGATCGCGTTATGCACCGCATTGCAGTGCACCCCCGACGACCTGTTCGAGACCGATACCACCCCGCTCGAACGGCCCGCCACTCCGGCGCGGTCGGTTCCGTCGGAACCGAAGACAGCCAACGTGCGGGGCCGGTCGATGCCGCCGATGTAGATTCGGCGAAGCTTCGGAACGGGTTGCGGCCGATGGGGAAAAAGCAACGAGACTGCGTCGACTGCGGAGCCCCGGTCGGATACCTCGGCCGCGAGCATTGCTGCCTGTGCACCCGCCGGTTACGGACGCAGGCGGCCAAGGCGCAATGCCCACGCTGTGGGCGCGACCGGGTGCTGGTGTCGGCGGTGGGTCGGTGCGTGCTGTGTTCGCGCTGTTGCCGGGAATGCGGCAGATCGATGCGGTTCCGCAACGAGGTGGTGTGCCGGCCGTGTCAGAAGCGGGCCAAGCTCGCGGCCGCGAGATCGACCTGCCCGCGCTGCGGAAAACCAGGCTATCTGCGCGAGTCGACTGGGTGGTGTGGCTCGTGCTCACGACCCGGTCCGCCGAAGGATCCGCCCCGGGTCTGCGTGTCCTGCGGCGAGTTGCGCCGCCACGTCGGGCGCGGCATGTGTGGGCGATGCTGGCAGCGTCGCCCGGACCGGCCGTTCGTGCGTGGCGAGACGCTGGCCGCCCGGCTCGCCGAGCCGCCGGGCTGGCTCGATGATTTCGTCGCGGACCTGGCGACGCATTACTGCCCGGCGCAGGCATGCAAGCTGCTCACCACGTTGGCACGGTTGCTCGCAGACGATTTCCCAAATCACCCGCAAAGCGTGCTCGAGCGGGCCCGCACGCCGGGTCGGTCGATGGGATCGCTGGCTCGGGCGTTGGAGGCGTTCTTCACCGAACGTGGTTTGGCGATGGCCACCGACCAGGCCGACCGGCTCGCCGCCGGGCGACGGCAGAGGCGGATCGACAGCGCACCGGCCGGGATGCGTGGCGCTGTCGCGTCCTTCGCTGAGTCCATGCTGCACGCGCGTGAACGCGCCCGCCGTGCGGAGCCTGTCACGATTTCTGTGTAAGTCAGAGGTGATTTGACTACGAGTTGTATTCTAGCACAATGGGATTCGCCCAGGGAATAGTCTGGCGAGTGTGTTGAGCGCCACAGTCCAGTTGTGCGTTCCAGTACCCGAATAGCCTCCTCTCTCGCTGGAGATGTTGCGCAGCCCGAGGTACAGCAACTTCATCGCGGCGTCCTTGTCCGTGAAATGACCACGGTTCTTGGTGATCTTGCGCAACTGGAAGTTGATCGACTCGATCGCATTGGTGGTGTAGACGATCTTGCGCAACTCCACCGGATAGTCCAGGAACGGAACGAATTCCCCCCAGGCGTTGTGCCACACGTCAATTGCACCCGGATATTGGGCGCCGAATTGCTGGTCGAACTCCTTGAGTGCGAGTTCGGCTCCATCGACGGTCGGCGCACTGTAGATCGCCCGCATCGCGGTGGCGACCTTCTTGCGGTCCTTATAAGACACGAAGCGCATCGCATTCCTAATGACGTGCACGACGCAGGTCTGCACCACGGTATCGGGATAGATCGAGCGGATCGCATCAGGCAGACCGGTCAGCCCGTCGCAGCAGGCGATGAGGATGTCGCGCACCCCGCGGTTGCGCAGGTCGATGACGACCTTCTGCCAGAACTTCGCCCCCTCGGAGTCCTGGATCCAGCAGCCCAAGGCGTGTTTGCGGCCCTCCAGATCCACGCCAATGGCCAAATAGGCGACCTTGGTGGTGATGACCCCGTTGTCGCCGATCCGCAGCCGCAGCCCATCGATGTAGAGGATCGGGTAGACCTCATCGAGCGGGCGGGCCTGCCAGGCCTTGATCTCATCGACCACCACCTCGGTGATATTGGAGATCAACTCCCGCGACACCGACGCCCCATAGACCTCCTGCAGGTGGGCTTCGATATCGCGGGTGGTCATTCCCCGTGAATACAGCGACAACACCACCGAATTGATGTTGTTGAGCCGGCGGGTCTTCTTCGGCACAATCGCCGGCTCAAACGAGCCGTTGCGATCACGCGGCGCATCGATCTGCACCGGGCCGTTGACGGTGGTCACCGTTTTCGGCGTGGTGCCGTTGCGCGAATTTCCCGATCCGCGTCCGGCCGGATCGCCGGCCTCATAGCCCAGATGGTGGGTTAGCTCCGCATTCAGCGCCCGCTCCAGCACGGCCTTAGTCAGCTGGTTCAGCAAACCGTCCGCGCCGTCGATCGGGGTCCCGGTCTTCACCGCATCCTTAATCAACGAGTCCAGCGTCTCTTCGGTGAACATCTCGGCCAGCCGCCGCGCCGCGGTCGTCTCCTCAGCCGGCATCTGCATGGTCTTGGTCACAAAACACTCCTTCTGTCCGCCCAACGGCGGTCCGATGATGGACCACCCCGGACTTACACAGATGGAATGACACGCCCGCCGTGCGGGCACTCGGCCCCGTACCGACCGCACCATCGAGTCGGCGCTGACGATCGTACGTGATCTAGCCCGCTTCCTCGATACCCAACGCGGCAAACAGGATTGGGCCCTCGCAGACATCGCCGATATCGAGGCGTTCCTCGCCGAGCTGCCGAAAAACCGGGCCCGCCGCCTGGCGGTGCTGCGCCAATTCTTCCGATTCGCACGCAACCATCATCTGGTGCTCATCGATCCAACCCGCGGCGTCACCATCAAGCGGCACAGGGCATTTCGTGGCCGTACTCTCACCATCCCCGAACAGCGCGTGCTGTTTGAGCGCTGGAGCGGTGATTCGGCAGTGCACCCACACGAGGCGCTGTTCGGGCTGCTGGCAATACTGCACGGCGCCTCCAGCAGCGAGGTGCGTCAGCTACGGGTCGAGCACATCGATACCGTCAATCGCTCGATCACCCTCGGCAGACGTCCTCACCCAGTGCCGCTCGACCCGGTCAGCTGGGCCGCGCTGCAGCGCTGCCTCGAGCACCGCGACACGCTGCGCACCGACAACCCGCACGTACTCGTCACCAGGGGCACCAAGGCCGATCGACGGCCGGCTTCCGAGGCCTACATGAGCCACCTGCTCGACCCGTGCGGCCTGCCGCCCAAGATGCTGCGCAGTACGCGACTGGCCGATCTCGTCAACACAATGGACCCGAAACTCGTCGCCGCAGCATTCGGCATGAAACCCGAAGGGGCGATGATCTACCTCGCCGATCAGCTCGACGATGGCCGATTGCTAGACCAGCTTGCTGAATCCTGACAAGTGCGAACGTGTCACGCTTCGGCAGCGCCTACGCACAGGTTCGCGCGAACATGTGCGCTTTGGAGGGTTCTCGGTTGGAGGTCACGATGGTCGTTTTGGCGCGGTGGCGTTCGACGATGATTTCGTAGAAGTCGCTGGTCTCTGTGGCGCCGAGGGGTCTGAGCGCAAAGTCGTCGATAATGAGGACGTCGATGGTGGTGAGTCGGCGGATCTCGGCGTCGACGGTGTTGTCCAGGCGGGCGGCGCGCAGCCGGGTGAACAGCTTGTCGGATCGGGCGAACAGTACGGAGTTGCGTCGGCGAATTACCATGTGTCCCAATGCTGTTGCCAGATACGTCTTGCCTACTCCGACCTCGCCGGTGATCACGCCGATGCGGCGTTCGGCGATGCACCAGCCGATGCGGGCGAGGGCTTCGTTGTGGGCGCTGTGGCGGTGCAGCATGCCGGGGGCCAGGTCGCGGCCGAACGGCGTGCGCGAGAAACCGTAGTAGGAGATCAGGTTGTCCATCATCGGGGTTGGGCCTCTTCGCCGGTGAGTAGGTCGAGCTGGCCGGGGATCTGGTCGGCCCCAGTCAGGGCGGCGTAGTTGACGCCGCGGGCCAGTTCGGTCTGATGCGCGGTCTCGATCAGCCGCGCGTAGTCGACACCAGTGGGTTTCGGTGGTATCGACGGGGTTTCGGGTTTGGCCTTGGGGTGCGAGTGCCGCCCGATGTGGTGCGGGATCGCTAGCCCCATCGGCACGCCGGCCAGACGCACCTCGATGCGGGTCAAATCGAACGGGTCGAATACCAGCTCCACCTTGCGCCCAACCAGTGCGGGGTCGACCTCGTAGCTGTTGCCGTGCAACGAGACGGTCGCCGTCTTGGTGACGCGGCGGTGCTCCTCCCACAAAAACGCCTCGGTGAGCGCCTCCGGGGCGGGCAGGCCGACCGGGCCAGACGCGCACCAGCGGGCCAGCGGGGTCTGCCCGGTTTCGGAATGGACGGTGCGGTGGTAGACAGTTTCGACCCAGGCCGCAAAGAGCCGGTTCAATTCGGCCAGATCGGCGACGTGGTGGCGTCCGGCGACGTCGGGCTCGCCGGTGATCTCGACCAGGAACTGCTCACGCACGGTCCTGAAAAACCTCTCTATCTTCCCTCGCCCTTCCGGCCGATGCGGTGTCGAATGCACCAGGCGCACACCGAGTTTCGCGCACGCCCTCAACAACCACGTGTCTATATAGGCCGATCCGTTATCGACATACACGGCCTTGGGGACGCCGCGCGAAGCCAGCGCCGGGCGCAGTGCGGCGGCCAGCCGCACGGTGTCCTCGGCATACCCCCACCGATAGCCGGGCAGCAGCCGGGAATGATCATCCAAGAACGCGAATAAATAGGTTTTACGGGCCGCGATCGCGATGCCGTGCAGCGCATCCCCGGTCCACAGGTCGTTGGGGTGCTCAGCCTCGAACCGGCCGAACACCGGCGCCGACCCGCAACCGGTGCCGGCGGTCAGCCCCAACCGGTGGAAGTTGCGTTGCAGGGTCCGCTCATCGGGCGCCCAGCCCAACTGGGTGAGCAGGATCCGGCGGATCGCCGCGGCGGTGCGGGCGGGGTTCTCCCGACGCAGCGCCACCGCCAGCTCCAGCACTTCGGCCGGGGTGCGCGGCGTGCATTGGCGCGGGCTGGGCACCAGCGCATCGAACCCGCCGGCACGCCAGTCCCTAATCCACCGATCGATGGTCTGCCGCGAGATCCGCACCCGCCGCCCAAACGGGTCGGTGTGCTCGCGCGACGCCAACTCGCGCACTATCTTTCCCCGCTCCTTGGTGGAGTGCGCCGGCTCGGCGGCCTCCCGGATCAACTGGTACCGGAACAATCCGATCACCCGGGCCCGCTCGGCCCGCACCCTCGCCTCATCATCGCCGACCACCACCGGCCGCCTCCTTTGCTGTCTTTTAAACACACGACAGCGCACAGGATTACGGCCTCATCTGCCTTGGCGGCAGGGTCGACTCGTGTTGCACCCACTCCCCGGGCCAGCCCGACGCCAACAACCGGCCACCGGAGACCGCCACCGCGACTTCGGCCAGCGACACCTCGGGCAGCGCGAACCGGCGCTCGATCACGGACGAGGACGAAGAAGATATCGCCGATTGGTCCGTTGCCGAAGACCGCACGACCGACCCGCGACAAGACCGATGGATATTCAGTGACATACGGCGTTGCATGAGTGACGTACGCGAGATAGGCGACACCGGCCAGCAAGAACCCGAGAATGCAGGCCATCGCGGTGAGCACTCGACGTGCGTTGACGCCCTGCGGCTTTCGGAAGACGTCGACTGTATTTGGAAATCGCCTCAACCCCGGTCAATGACGAACCCCCGTTGGCGAACGAACGCAGCAAGGTCAGGATCGTCGCGCCCATCACCAAGCCGTTGCCCTGCTGTACCGGCACCGTTCCGGCCAGGTGATGCGGGTCGTACACCGGTAATTCCCAAAATATTTCGCGAATGACACCCACCACGATCGTCAGACTGATCATGGCGATGAAGGAGTAGGTCGCCACCGCGAACGGCATTCCCGCTTCCTTTAAGCCACGCAGGTTCAGGTAGCAGATGACAAGCACCACGCCAACCGTGATGGCTAGGCTGTAGGGACCCAACACCGGGATCGCCGACACCACCGCCACCGTTCCAGCCGCCGACTGCACTGCCACCGTGACCACATAGTCGATCAACAGTGCAGCGGCCGCGACCTGCGCGACCCGGGGTCCGAAATTCTCCCGCGCGCCAACGCCGCCAGCCCGGCCTGGGGCAGCAGTTCGATCAAGATCTGCTCCGGGCCGTATGCGGTCGATGAGATTGCGTCCGGTGAAAGTGCCCCAAGCGCAACGGGATTCGACAACTTCTCGGATGTCAGGTTCTCGGTAATCAGCGGCTTTCCCAGAAAGACGCGCTTGGCTATGTCCCCGACAGTCGCCGGGATACGCTGCTTGCCAGTCGAAGTTGTCACGACCACATTCTTTACCCGAGGTTGAGCGCTAAGGAAGCACTTGGCAACGCCTTCGATGCATTCTGCCGCCCGCCCCCTCCACGCGGGTGCGCAAGCTAAGCGAGGCGGCCGGCCGCGGCGGCGACGCGCTCGTCAGTGGCGGTCAGCGCAACCCGCACATGCTGTGCACCGCGCGGGCCGTAGAACTCGCCGGGCGCCACCAGGATGCCGCGCGTGGCCAACCACGGATGCTGTCCCGGCATGGCTCACCGCGGGTGGCCCACAAGTAGAGTCCTGCTTCCGAATAGTCGATAGCAAAACCGGCTGAGCGCAGCGCCGGCAACAGGGCCGCCCGCCGCCGCGCGTACCGCTCGCGCTGCAGCTTTTCGTGATCGTCGTCGTCCAGCGCGGCCACCATGGCAGCCTGCACCGGCGTCGGCACCATCATTCCTGGCATGTCTGCGTACTGCCAGCAGTTCGACGACCAGGGCGGGATCACCGGCGACGAAACCGGCCCGGTATCCCGCGAGCGACGAGCTCTTCGAGAGCGAGTGCAGCGCTAGCAGCCCGGTGTGGTCGCCATCGCAGATGGACGGATGCAGCACCGACAATGGCTCGGCATCCCAGCCCAATCCCAGGTAGCACTCGTCGGAAGCCACCACAACGCCACGATCGCGCGACCACCCCACCACCTTGCGCAGGTGTTCGGCGCCCAGCACGCGCCCGGTCGGGTTGCTCGGGGAGTTCAGATACACCAGTGTCACCGATTGCGGGCCCAACTGGGTCAGCGAGTCCGCGAGCAGCACCTGCGCTCCCGCCAGCCGGGCGCCGACGTCATACGTCGGATACGCCAGTTCCGGCGCCACGACCACATCCGCTGGGCCCAGGCCCAGCAGGGTCGGTAGCCAGGCGATGAGTTCTTTGCTACCGATCACCGGCAGCACGGCCGCCTTGGTCAGCCCGGTGATGCCGAAGCGGCGGTCAAGGGCAGCCACTGCCGCTTCACGCAGCCGCGCAGTACCGGCGGTTGCCGGATAGCCCGGCGCGGAACTGGCGGCCGCCAACGCCTCTCGGATCACCGGCGCAACCGGATCTACCGGAGTGCCGATGGACAAGTCGACGATGCCGTCCGGATGGGACCCGGCCAGCGCCTCCGCCTCGGCCGACGTGTCCCAAGGGAAATCCGGCAGGGAGGCCGACACTCCCCTGCGAGCGGGTGGTACCCCCAGTCGGCCCATCCCGGGCTTCTGCAGCACCGGCGCGCTCAGTCGCCTTCGCCCTGCGGTGGCAGATCCTTCACCACTTGGGGATCGTTCTCGGTCATGCCGACCTTGGCCGCACCACCCGGCGACCCCAGCTCAACGAAAAAGTCGGCGTTGATCTGCGTGTACTGGCTCCACTGTTCGGGCACATCGTCTTCGTAGTAGATCGCTTCGACAGGGCAGACCGGTTCACAAGCCCCACAGTCGACGCATTCATCGGGGTGGATGTAGAGCATCCGAGCACCCTCGTAGATGCAGTCGACCGGGCACTCCTCAATGCATGCCTTGTCCTTGATGTCGACGCAGGGTTCGGCAATTGTGTACGTCACGGACGTCTCCTCAAGGTGTCCTCCATGTAATGCCCCGTGTGGGCTGCCGTTCGCATTGTCGCGGCGGTTCTGGACCGCTTCCAGACAAAGCGTTTGATTACTGATACTAGACGTTGCACATACACGTCAACCACTTGGCACGCCCGTCAGACCGCAGTGCTATGCACCTAGTCGCACCTAGTCGCACAGCGGCGTGGTGTGCCATTTCTGCTGCCCGGATGGCACCGGCGTACGCGACCTTGGTGTCGCTGTGCGAACAGGCCGGCTCGGGCTACCAGTTACCCCCTGGTTGATCAAGTTCCTGTGGGAGTCCGATGCCCCAGAATTGGGGCGAGGAGGACTCGATTCATGGCACGTCGACGGCATACACCGGAGCAGGTGGTCCGCAAGCTTCGTGAGGGTGAACGGCTGCTCGGTGAGGGCAAAGACCTCGGGGAGGTCTGCCGGCATCTGGAGGTCAGTGAGCAGACCTGGCATCGCTGGCGAAATCAGTACGGCGGGATGAAAGCCGAAGACACCAAACGGCTCAAGGAGCTTGAGCGGGAGAATCAGCGGCTCAAGAAGCTGGTCGCCGAGCAGGCCCTCGACATCGACATGCTCAAGGAGATGAGCCGGGGAAACTGGTGAGCCCCGACCGTCGGCGGCGAGCGGTGGTGATGCTCGTCGAGCGGTTCGGGGTCTCGCAGCGGCGTGCCTGCCGGGTGGTCGGCCAACACCGCTCGGTGCAGCAGTATGGGCCGCAACGACCCGATGGCGTCGAACAGCGGCTGCGCGCCTGACTGCGGGAGATCGCCATCAGCCATCCGCGGTGGGGCTGGCGCAAGGCGCACGCCATCGCCAAGTCAGAAGGCCTCGTGGTCAATCCCAAACGCACGCACCGATTGTGGAAAGACGAACGGCTGCAACGTCCGTCGAAGACCCGCAAGCGGCTGCGCCTGGGCCACAGTGCGGCGCACCGGCGCATGGCGGCGGCCCGCCCCGATCACGTGTGGGCGCTGGACTACCAGCACGACCTCACCGTCGACGGCCGCCAGCTGCGTTTCCTCAACGTCATCGACGAGTTCACCCGCGAGGCGTTGGCGACACGGCCACGTCGGTCGTGGAACGCCGATCAGACCACCGGACTGCTCGACGAACTGATCATGACCACTGGCCGCAAGCCCGAACACATCCGAATGGACAACGGACCCGAACTGACCAGTCACGCCCTCGCCGACTGGGCCCGCTTCGGCTCGGTAGGCGCCGTGTTCATCCAACCCGGCGCACCGTGTTCGGGGGCATTCAGGTTGAGCACTTGGGGGTAGCGATCCGGCACTGACGGTGATCAGTTCGTCGGCCGGTCGTTTCTGCGTTTGGTCTTTGTGGTGTCGGGGCGGCACGGTGATCACGTCGTTGTGGGCGGCGGCCCTCCCGATGTCTCTGGGCGGAGTCTGCGGGAGGGCCGTCTTCGCGCTTGGAGGCGCAGTGGTCACGGTAGAGGCAGATGTCGATGTGGTCGAGCGCAGGCTGGCGGCGGGCGAGTTGAGCTGCCCGGCATGCAGCAGCGTGCTGGCGCGTTGGGGGTGGGCCAGGCCGCGACAGCTGCGCGGTCGGGACGGGTCGGTGCGGTTGTGTCCTCGCCGGTCGCGATGCACCGGCTGCGGGGTGACGCATGTGTTGTTGCCCGTGACCGCGTTGCTGCGCCGTGCCGACACTGCGGCGGTGATCGTGTCGGCGCTGGCTGCCAAGGCGTTGCGGCGGCGGGTGGGGTTTCGCCGGATCGCGGCCGACTTGGCCCGTCCGGTGGAGACGGTGCGGGGCTGGCTGCGTCGCTTCGCCGAGCGGGCCGAGGCGGTGCGGTCAATGTTCACGGTCTGGTTGCGCGCGGTGGACCCCGATCCGGTGATGCCTGAGCCGGCCGGCGGGGTGGTCGCCGATGCGGTGACGGTGATCGCCGCGGTCGCGGGCCCATTTCGATGATCGACCCGACATATCACGTGATCGAGGACCCCGCGAAGGCCGGCAGGCCCGGGGACTCCGGGGAATCCGGGCAACGCAGCGAAACGTAATCTTTTGGCCGGATATCGGGCTGACCCGAGGGGTGTAAATGGCCGAAAGCCGGGCAGTTAGATTCGTTAACTAGTGGGCGGTGTACGTCATGCCCGCGGTCGACGGAAAGGACAGCTGTGAAGCGACTGGCAGCCGTGTTGGTGTCCGTGTTGGGTTTCGCATTCACCGCCAATGGTTACCGGGCGCTGACTAAGCGCCCGTACGGCTCGGTTTTCGCGTCGGAACTTCCAATGCAATCGCTCGGCGTCCAGGTCACGGCGCTGGCGGCGGTGGCTGGGGCTGCTGGGCTTGCGCCACGTCGGGCGAAAGGCCGACGAACCGCTGACCGCTGCGCTCGATGCCGGCCTGGGTCCCGAGCGTCGCACCGAGTCGGGCGATCTATGGAAGCGGCCCGCGCCCGCAGGTGCGACCGCGAAGAAACCTGGCGTGGGACGAATGCTGCGGATCTACCGTGACTACGCGCATGACGGCGATATCAGTTACGGGGAGTGCGGCTCCAGGAACCATCTCGACATCTGCTCCGGTCCAGGTCGGGCCAGTGGGGCGTCGGCAACGTCGGAACGGTGGCGCTTCGCCATTTCGTCGGTAACCCTGCGTACGAGGTGGTCGGCGTGCTCTGTAATCGTCCGGAAAAAGTTGGCAAGGATGCCGGTGAGCTCGTCGGCGCCGCGCCGATCGGTGTGCTTGCGACCACCGACAAGGAAGCCATCGAAGCGCTTGACGCCGATTGCGTGTTCTATGCGCCACTTTGGTCCGATCCCGAAGAGGTCTGCCGTCTGCTGCGCGGGGGCAAGAACGTCGTCGCCTCGGGTGGCGCATGGTGGTATCGAACCGAACACAGCAAGGCGGATATCGACAAGATCGACGCAGCGTGTCACGAGGGCGGTACTTCGTTCCACGCAGGTGGTATCAATCCTGGCTTTGCCGGAGACCTGCTCGTGCTGACGCTGGCCCGAATCGTCAGCCGGATCGACGCTATCCACATCTACGAGGTGGTGAATTTCGGCAAGGACACTTTGAAGTACCTGCACGAGATGGGGATGGGGAGCGATCCCGAAGAGTTTCTGGCCGGACCGAATCTCCTGGGGAACGCATGGCCGTTGTTCGCCCAGTCGATGGCCATGGTGGCGGACGGATTCGGCAAGACGGTCGACAAGTACACAACGGATGTAGAGTTAGGGACGGCCACGCGCGACATCCGGTACGAAGGGGGGCCGACCAGCGACATGCCAGGCTTTAAGGGCGTGATCAAGAAGGGAACAGTCGCCTCACAGCATCACAAGTGGACGACTTGGGTGGACAACAAGACCTTCATCACATTCCACGAGATGTACACGATGGACGAATACAATGCCATTGAGCCGCAGCCTGATTGGGGCGGTCACTATCACTATCGCATCGTGATCGAGGGCGACGAACCCACCGAGCTGATCCTCCAAGCGCCTCCGGATGCGCAGGGCAACTACCCGAAGCCGGGCTACACCTGGACCGCGATGGGCCCCGCGAACGCGATTCCAGCCGTTTGTGACGCCCCGCCTGGATTCCTCACCCATAAGGAGCTCGGGCTTGTGCCGCTGCGCGGCCTGGTGCGCTTGTAGCGATTACAAAACCGCTGGGCCCGAATCAGCCGGGAGACGGCGGGAGGATCCCGCGAATCCGGGCCGTGAGCCACGAGGCCACCGCTCAGGTTTTGCGCGCCGTCAATGAGCTTGCGGACCAGGAGGGTTCTCGCTCCGGCGGGTATTTCGTGCGGGCAGTGGGGGCGATGAAGCCACGTCATCCTTGCGGTCGGGGTCGCTGTCACCTCGGTGCCGGCGGTGTCAAAAATCTTCGCCGACCTGAAAATCCTGGACACACGGTTCAGGCAAGACGACTCTGCATCCGTGGCAGATGTTCTGGCACCTTTTCGCAACGGTGGCCTACTTCATCCTCGGGCTCAAGCTTGTTCCACGCGTCATCAAGCGCATCAACACTTCTCGCTGGAATGTCTTTGCGCGGCAGTCGCCCACCGGCTACCCCATAGCGGTCCTGCTGGCATACTGCGCAGTTGTCGGAGCCCTCGACGTCAACCTCGTCTTCGCGGCGTTCCTCGCAGGTTTTGCCGTCGCGCATAGGAAGCGCAGGATCTTCGCCGACGCGCTCGAGGCAATCGGCAAAGTCTCCTTCGCCTTCTTCATTCCCATCTACTTCGCGATCGTCGGCCTGAAGCTGGATCTCATCCGCGGCGTCTCGGTATGGATGATCGTCATCTTCATTGTCGGCACCTGCGCGATCAAAGTGATGTCGGTATCGCTCGCCGGGCGGTTCGCGGGTTTCCGGGGACTTGACCTGATCAACCTTGCGATCACCACCAACGCCCGCGGTGGCCCCGGCATCGTTTTGGCCAATGTCGCCTTCGACGCCGGCATCATCAGCTCAAAGTTCTACACCACACAGGTAATCGCAGCCGTGCTCACCTCCCAGTTCGCCGGTACTTGGCTCGACTACGTCATGCGTAAAGGCTGGCGGGACTGTCTGAACAACGGTGGATCTGATCTTGGTCTGTCACGCCGAGCGTGAGCTTGGCGGGAAGGACTGACGATGTCAGAAACACTCGATCCTGTGGCGATGGAACTGGATCAACGGCAGCTCGCTGAGCAGCTGCTGGCGCAGGCAAAAGAACAGGGTGTCGAGCTGGTCGGCCCGAACGGGCTGCTGAATCAGTTGACCAAGAACGTGCTGGAGACCGCGCTGGATGCCGAGATGGCCGAGCACCTGGGCTATGACAAGCACGACCCTGCCGGGCGCGGCAGCGGGAACTCCCGCAACGACACCAGGGCCAAGACGGTGCTCACCGAGATCGGCGCCGTCGAGATCGAAGTGCCTCGCGACACCAACAGCAGCTTCGAGCCGCAGATTGTCAAGAAGCGTCAGCGTCGGCTGACGGGTATCGACGAGATCGTATTGTCACTCACGGCAAAGGGATTGACCACCGGTGAGGTCGCTGCCCACTTCGCCGACGTCTACGGCGCCACGGTATCCAAGGACACGATCTCGCGGATCACCGACAAGGTAGTCGCCGAGATGACCGACTGGTGTAACCGGCCACTGGTGCCCGGGCGGATTCCACTCATCGTTGCGAATCAGTGAAGTGTGTACTGACGCTCCCATCGTCGCAGAAGTTCGGTCGGGGTGTTGTCCTTGAGGCACAGTCGTGGGCGGTCGTTGAGTTCATCGGCGATCTGCCGGAGTTGGCCGTCGTCCCAGATGCTGAGGTCGGTGCCCTTTGGTAAGTATTGGCGTACAAGCCCATTGGCGTTCTCATTACTTCCGCGTTGCCAAGGTGAGTGTGGGTCGGCGAAGTAGATCTTCAGCCCTGTCGCCGCCTCGATACGTTTGTGATGAAACATCTCGTTGCCCTGGTCCCAAGTCAGGGTCCGGCGCAGTTTGACCGGCATTTGGGTGAACGTTGCGATCAGGGCATCCCCGACATGCTGTGCCGAATGTCCATTCGGCAGTCGAATCAGCAGTGTTAGACGCATCTTTCGTTCCACCAGCGTTGCGACCGCCGACCGCTGCTGGGCGCCGACGATGAGGTCACCCTCCCAGTGGCCCGCCTGTCGGCGGGTTTGGACGCTCGCCGGTCGCTCGTGGATTGACCGCAGCTTGGTGAGTTGTTTCAGCGCGCCGTCGATAGCGCGATCCGTACCGAGGCCGACACGCTGGAGCGCATTCGGCGGCTGGCAGCCCACTACGACGACGCGACGATCGCGCGTCTGCTCGCACGGCAGGGCGTGATGACTGCGACCGGGCTGGCGTTCACCCGCGACCGGGTTGGCAGCCTGCGCCGCAAACACGGTATCGCCGGGCCGACCGAGCCTGTCGTACCCGTCGGCGACGATGTACGCATGGTCAGTATCGCCGAAGCCGAGACGCTGCTGGGGCACCTCCCGCGCCACTCTCTACCGGTGGCTGGCAAGCGGCTTCATCCACGGCGAGCAACATCGCCCTGGCGACCCGTGGCGGATCCGCATCGACCCCGAGCTACGCGCCAATATCACCCCAGACACACCCGACGGATGGGTTGGGCTCGAGCAGGCTGCCCGCCGACTCGGCGTGGCCAAACAGACCGTCCTGGATCGAATCCGCCGCGGAGAGCTCAACGCCGTCCACGTCAACCGTGGCCAACGCAAAGGCCTGGCCATCCAACTGCCGCTGCCGGAGGAGACCTTGTTCACTACGGCGCCATGAAACGCCGACAGCAGCTTGTCGCATCCGGTCCAGAACACCTAATCGCACCACCCGCCCGACCATGAACACCAACAACAACGCAGCATTCGGCCCGAATCTGGACCGAATGAGACAAACGACGAAAGGAAATTAGCAGTGAGAACCGGGATCGACCGGGTTGCCCAACTCGTCGCGCAGATCGATCGTTCGCTTGCGTTCATGAGTCTATGCGGTAGCGCTGACAGGCTCGGTTGGCACCAGGCCAGTTTCGGTGTGATTTTGCGGATTCCTTTGCGGCAGTTCGGTCGGTGGGTCGTGCAGCGATCTGCGTAGGTCGGCCAGCAGCCGCAGCCCGGCCGGGGTCATGGTGAACCCGCGCCATCCGGCGCTGGCGCGGTCGAGTACGGCCCACACCAGTGTGAGGCAGGAGTACTCGCCGGGCAGGCGGCCGATCACCTTGACTCTGCGCCGTGTTTCGCCGAAGGTGCGTTCGATGAAGTTGGAGTGTCGGGCCCTGGGCCAATGCTCACGGGGAAACCGCAGGTAGACGGTCAGCGAGTCGCGGTCATCGAGCAGGGCCCGCACTGCGGCCGGGTAGGAGTCGCGCCAGCGCTTGGCGAACGCGTCGGTCCTGTTTTGGGCGAGTTTGACCGCGGCGATGCCGGGTTCGACATCGGCTGGTAGGTCGAAGACCGCCCAATAATCGGCTTTGACGTCAGCTTGGGCATTCTTGGGCACCTTGGCCAGGATGTTTCTGGCGCGATGAATAAGACACCGCTGCCGCAACGCCGCGCCCATGGTGGTCTCGACCGCGCCGATCAGCCCGGGTGCGCCGTCGCTGATCACCAGCAGTGGGCACGCCAGGCCGCGTTCGCCGAGCCCGCGCAAGAACCCTTCCCAGGCCGCACCGGATTCCGAGGAGGCCGCCTCAAGCCCGACGAACACCGGTTTGCCGTCGGTGTCGATACCCCACGCGGCCAGTACCGGCTCGGCTGAGGCGCCTGCGTGGTATTTAAAGTGCGACCCGTCCAGGAACAGGTAATCGAGCTCGACGTCGTCGAGGCGGCGAGCGCTCCACTGCTCGAACTGAGCCGTTGATGTCCTCGCAGATGCGCGACACCGTCGACTTCGACACCGCGGCGGCCTCGCCGAGCGCTTCGACCAGGGTGGCCTCCACGTCGCGGACCGACAACCCGCGCACGAACCCGGCGATCACCAATGCCTCCAATGCGTTGGTCTTGGTTACTCCCTTGCCGAACAGCTGGGAGGCGAACCGCTCGGTGGTGCCGCGCATCTTCGGCCGTGCCAGCGTCACCGGTCCCGCGGTGGTCTTCACCGTGGTCGGGCAGTATCCGTTGCGCATCCCGGCGCGGGCGTCCGCACAGCTCGCGGTCCGCTGGTAGCGGTCCCGGCCCAAAAACGCGGCCACTTCGGCCTCGATGGCGGTCTGCAGCAGCAACCGGGCACCAAGCCGGGCTACTTCCTCGATCGCGCCCGCCAGGTCCTCGCCG
Source organism: Mycobacterium helveticum (assembly GCF_007714205.1). Classification (GTDB taxonomy): domain Bacteria; phylum Actinomycetota; class Actinomycetes; order Mycobacteriales; family Mycobacteriaceae; genus Mycobacterium; species Mycobacterium helveticum. Next base: position 15,906 of record NZ_VMQU01000117.1, read on the forward strand.
CCGGCGAACACACCATCAATTTCTGCCTGCAACCGCTGCACAGGCGATACCCTCTTCGACACGGACGTAGGCTCCTTCCATCAGACTGGCCGGTCTTCGAGGGAACCTACGTCCGGATTCTTTTACACCGCGGCAGGGACACGACCTAGCGAGGACACTGTCGCGTTAGAGGACTTGCTGACTCCGACACTCGACGAGTTGGACACGATCGCTACCAATGGCGGTCTGGCGCGGGGCGTGCCGACCGGATTCGCTGATCTCGATGAGATCACCTGCGGGCTTCAGCCAGGAACCATGGTTACCGTTGCGGCTCGTCCGGGCGTTGGAAAAGTCCGTTCTAGCACTGGATTTCATGCGATCGTGTTCGCTCAGACATCGGATGGCCAGTGTCATCTTCTCGTTGGAAATGAGTAAGTCCGAAATTGTGATGCGGCTGCTGGCGGCCGAAGCGAGGGTCAAACTTGCGGATATGCGTTCGGGGCGCATGAATGACGATGACTGGATCCGGGTGGGCGGCACCATGAGTCAAATCAGCGATGCCCGGATTCGGCCCGTTGCTAGGAGGCGGAATTCGTGGCCGCGATTAACGGCGATCTAGCTAACTACGAGACCGTGGATAGGCTTGCGGGCATCGCTGGTCTTTCACCAGTGCCACACGATTCCGGGCGCGTCACGGGCAACCTGAAACGTCCACGCAGGTATGACCGGCGCTTACTCCGAGCCTGCTACATGGCTGCCCACAACAGTCTCCGCACCAGTCCAGCATCGCGTGCCTTCTACGACCGGAAACGAGCCCAGGGCAAACGCCACAGTTGTCGGCGTCGTCTGAAAACTGACCCCGTGTCGACGCGGTGGTTTCTAGGTGCGGTCGCAACACTTCTCTAGATTCT
>NZ_VMQU01000118.1 GCF_007714205.1 Mycobacterium helveticum
ACTGGTCCCGCCGCCGCGCTCATCCGACTCCCGAGCCAATCCTGGGACCCACCCAGCGCCGACACGCTTATTTGAGGTCTAGCCTGGCCGCCATGACCGGTTCCATCTGCGACGTGCTGCCCGCCGCGGCCGCGCTGCTCGGTGTGCCCGGCGGGACCGACACACTGGCGCTGGCGGAGGCCGTCGGGGCCGACCGGGCCGAGCGTGTGCTGGTCGTCCTGGTCGACGGGATGGGCTGGCACCTGCTGCCGGAGCTGGCCGCCAGCGCACCGCTGCTGTCGTCGGCGCTGGCCGGTGCGGCCGGCCGGCTCACCCGGCTGGCATGCACGTTTCCGTCGACCACGCCGACCAGCCTGGTGTCGCTGGGCACCGGCGCGCGGCCCGGCGAACACGGCATCCTGGGCTTCACCCTCAACGTCCCCGGCACCGACCGGGTGGTCAACCACATCCACTGGCGCAATGACCCGCCGCCGGCCGCCTGGCAGCCCTTGCCGACCTGGTTTGCCCGTCTCGAGCGCGCCGGCGTGGCCGCGCACGCCGTGCTGCCCGCGGCGTTTCTGGACGGCGGCCTGACCGACGCGGCCTACCGCGGCGCGCGGTTCGTCCCGACCCGTCCGGACGACGACTACGCCGCGGCGGTGGCCGCCACGCTGCGGTCGGCGCCCGGCCTCGTCTACGGCTACACCGCCGACCTCGACACCGCGGCCCACGTGTTCGGCATCGGTTCGCCCGGCTGGCACGAGGCGGCGACCCGCGTCGACGCGCTGCTGACCCGGCTGGTGGAGGCAATGCCCGCCGACGCGGTGCTGCTGGTGACCGCCGACCACGGCGGACTCAACATCGCGCCGGATGCCCGCGTCGACCTCGACGCCGACCCCCGACTGGCCGCGGGGGTGCGGGTGGTCGCCGGCGAGCCGCGGGTGCGGTACCTGCACACCGAGCCGGGCGCGGCCGCCGATGTGCGGGCGGCCTGGGCCGAGATCCTGGGTGACCGCGCCCACCTACACAGCCGCGCAGAGGCCGTGGCCACGGGCATGTTCGGGCCGGTCGATCCACGCCACGCGGCGCGGATCGGTGACGTCGTGGTCGTCTGCGCCGGCGACCTGGCCGTCCTGGCGACCGCCCACGAGCCCCCGCAGACGGCTCGGCTCATCGGTTTCCACGGCGCGGCCACACCCGCCGAGACGGCCGTCCCCCTCATCGTCCGCCGCGGCTGACGCCGCCGCGGCTTTGTCCCCCAGATGTCCCGCGCGTCCCGGCCGTCGGGTAGAGGCGCGGACCCGGCCACGGCATGCCGCTTTGAGGGAACACACACCTGATTTTGATCGTTCTCACAGGTCGGCGCGGCCACCCCCTCCACTACAGTCGGAATCATTGTGAAGCTTCGGTGCGGCGGTACGGGTCGGCGATGGTGGCCGGCCGTAGCTGCCCTGGCCGCACTGTGTGTGCTGGCCGCCGTCACGACGGGCTGGGCGGCCCGGGGCACGGCGGTCACCGCCGCGATCGTCCCGCAGACCGCAACCCTGTCGCACGGAACAACCCTGTCGCACGGAACGCACGGCGCCGACCTGCACCGTGACGAGCACTCGCGATCCGTCCTCACCCACGGCTTCTCCAGCGACCACTCGCCGACGCACCAGAAAAAGAACGCCTGGATGACCCGCGACCGGCCGCCGACCGGAACCCGCATCGCCGCCCAGGCGGTGCGCTCCCCGTTGCCGGCCGTCGCGCCGCAGGGCCGGCCGGGCGACATCGACGCCCGCGCACCCGCGGCCGCCCCCGACGATCGCGACATTCTCACCGAACTCTGCATCGCCCGCTGCTGACGGGCCGGCGTCGGACCTCCGCGCCCGCCGACGCGTGTGCGGCCGGCTGCGCACGGTAGCCGTTGCCGCTTCGCCGCGCTTCGAGCCGGCGGAGCTTCCGACCAGCCGAACACCGCCGCGTCTGCGCGCACTCCAGTCTCAGAGGAAGATTCATGTTCTCGCGCACCCCTGACACCGCCCGATCCCCCCGCCGAGTGAGATAGCGATGGACTTCGGCATGCGACCGCCGGAGTTCAACTCCGGTCACCTGTATTCGGGCCCGGGTTCGGACCTGCTGATGACCGCCGCCGCCGCCTGGGACACGCTGGCCGGCACCCTGGGCGAGGCGGCGGCCGGCTACGCCGCGGCGACCGGGCAACTCGGGCGGGGCTGCCGGGGCCGGGCGGCGACGACCACCCGGGCCCTGGCCCAGCACCGCGAATGGCTGGAGAAGCTGGCCGCGCAGGCCCGGCAGGCCGCCCACGGAGCCGAGGCGGCCGCGAGCGCCTACGAGGCGGCGTTCGCGGCCGCGGTGCCCCCCCGGACGATAGAAGCCAACCGCGCGCGGCGCGCGTCGTTGGCCGCCACCAACTTCCTGGGGCTCACCAGCGCCGACATCGCGGACACCGAGGCGGACTACGAGCAGATGTGGGCCCGGGACGCCGCCGCCATGTACACCTACGCCGCCGCGTCGGCGCAAGCGGCGGCGTTGACGCCCTTCGACCCGCCGCCGGCTCATCCCGGCGGGCCGCCGACGACGGCGTCCCGCGCCTGGCGCGTCAAAGCCGCTCCGGAGGTCGTCGCGGCCGGTGGCCAGGTGATGGCGGCGATCCCCGAGAGGTTGGCCGGGCTGACCCGCTCACCGCTGGGCAGCCTCGACGCGTCCCTGCTGCCGGTGACGGCGTCCCTGTCCAAGCTGAGCTCGCTGTCGGCGCCCGTGGACGTCGCGATCAGGCACCTCAACTCCCTCAACAAGGCGGCGGCGTTGCGGCGGCTGCTACCGGAACCGGGCGGCGCGGCCGGCGCGGCGATCACCGCGCGAGTCGGATGCGGCACCTCGGTCGGGCCTTTGACGGTGCCGCATGCCTGGACCGAGCCGGTGGCGACCACCCGTGGCCCCGCACAGCCGCCGCACCGGGGCCGGGCCGGCGAGCCGATCCGCCTGGCCGCCCGGCACGAACCCGCGGGGCAACCGTCGCGGCGCAGGCCGAGCTGAGCCCGGCGGGGTTCACCGGCGCCCGGCGTATGCGCGAGCCGCCTCCACGATCGCCGAGAACAACCTCAGGTCCTGCAGGCACTCCTCCGGATGCCACTGCACGGCCAGCACGAAATGCTCGCCCGGCACCTCCAGCGCCTCCACCACCCCGTCGGCGTCCCACGCGCTGACCGCCAGTCCCGCACCGACTTTCGCGACCGCCTGATGGTGGTAGCAGCGCACCTCGGCTGATTCGCCGAGCAGCCCCGCCAGCCGCGTGCCGGGCACCGTGCGCACCGCCAACGGCGTGAACACCGCGGCGCCGGCCCGGTGCCCGTGGTGGCCGAGGACATCGGGCAGGTGTTGGTGCAGCGTCCCACCAAAGGCCACGTTGAGCACCTGCGCGCCGCGGCAGATGCCCAGCACCGGCAGCCCGCGCCGCAACGCGGCCCGCAGCAGGGCGAACTCCCAGGCATCACGCGCGGGTACCGGCTCGTCGGTGTCCGGGTGCGCCGGCTCGCCGTAGGCCGCGGGATCGATGTCGGTGCCGCCGGTGATCACCAGGCCGTCGAGGCGGTCGAGCACCCGGTCGGCGACGCCGGGGTCCACCGGCTGCGGCGGCAGCAGCACCGCGACGCCGCCGGCCATGGCGACGCCCCGGAAATAGTCGGCGGGCAGCAAGCCGGCGGTCACGTCCCAGACGCCGGTGCGGGCCCGATCCAGGTAGGTGGTCAGGCCGACGATCGGGCCGGACGTGGCGGCGTTGTCAACCACGCGTCTTCTCCTCGGTCACCCCCGACGAGCCGCGCCGCGCGGCTACCGTCGGCACATCACTTGCCGCAGAACAGGGCCGGCGCTACCAGGTGCTGGTGCGCAGCACGATCTCGGCGGCCAGCTGAGCGGTCGACTCCTGCACCGTGCGTCGGACGAGATCCACGACGCGGTACTCGGAGTAGACGAACCGCTGGCTGTCCCGGGCCGCCGCGCGGGCGGCCGGGGAGCTGACCAGCACGGTGGTCCCGATTTCCACCGGCGGGCAGTGCTTGTCGCGCACCACGCCGTGCGCGTCGGCGACCCGCGGATGCCCCCGGTCGATCGCCACCAGGCCGACGAACCGGCCCAGCCTGGTTGCCGCCAACTCCCAGGCGAGGTCTCCCCCGGCGCGGTCGCCGACCACCACGGCCCAGCCGATGCCCACCGCGTCGAGGATGCCGATCACCGACTTGGGAGTCAGCCGCGGATCGAAGCCGATGACGAGCGTGCGCAGCGAGGCGGTGTGCAGCCGCTCGCATACCGCGTCGTAGGCCGGAGGCGGCCGGTGCACGTCGCCCACGACGGCCACGACCACGCCCTGCTCCGGACCGGCGATGCCCACGGGGACGGGAAATCCGTCCAGGGTGGTCATCATCGAGGGCACTTACGCACGCTACCGCCGATCGGCAGGTGGACGCGAGGCTTTTCCGCCGCCGCCACCGCCCGGTCAGACCCGCAACTCGGTTGCGATGTGCGGCCGCCGCGGCGGCGGCGCCTCGAGCAGGCCGAGAACGGCGTCGAGGTCCAGATGCGACGCCAGCAACTCGGCGACGGCATCCAGCTGGGCGTCGCGCCGGGCGGCGACATCGACGTCGCCGACGACGAATCCGCGGCGGCCGGCCGCGTCGGCGACACGGGTGAGCCACGCGCGGCGGAACTCGTCGTTGTCCAGCAGGCCGTGCCAATGCGTGCCGAAGACCGCGGCGCGCTCGACGCCCTGCGGTTCGGACTCGACCGCGAACCAGCTGTTTTCGGCGCACCGGGACAGCCGCCCGTGGTGGATCTCGTACCCGCTGAGCGGCGGTGCCCAGCGCCGCAGGACCTTGGCCGCGGTAAAGACGATGTCGGCGTCCAGCAACCCCAGTCCGGCGACCTCCCCCGCCCCGGATTCCACCGGGTCCGCAATGCGCCGGCACAGCATCTGGAATCCTCCGCAGATGCCCAGCACCGGCTTGCCGGCGCGGGCGTGCCCGACGATGGCGCCGGCCAGGCCCCGGTCCCGCAGCCAGGAGAGGTCGGCGACGGTGGCCTTGCTGCCCGGCAGCACGACCAGGTCGGCATCGGCCAGGTCACCGGGGTCGCTCACCCAGCGCACCAGCACGCCCGGCTCGCAGGCCAGCGCCTCGAGATCAGTGGAGTTGGAGATGCGGGGCAGCCGAATCGCGGCCACCCGCAACCACTCGCCGCCGCACGGAGGCGCGGGCCTGCCCACGACGCGGTGAGCGACCACCGACAGCGAGTCCTCGGCGTCGAGCCAGAGTTCCTCGGCGTAGGGCAGCACGCCATAGGTGGGGCGCCCGGTCATGGCGTGCAGCTGCCGCAGCCCCGGTTCCAGCAGAGCGGGGTCGCCGCGGAACTTGTTGACGACGAAGCCGGCGACGAGCGCCTGGTCGTCGGGCTCGAGCACGGCGAGCGTGCCGAACAGGTGCGCGAGCAAACCGCCGCGGTCGATATCCCCGACCAGCAGCACCGGCAGGTCCGCGGCCCTGGCCAGGCCCATGTTGGCCAAATCTGTTGCGCGCAGGTTGATTTCGGCGGGCGAACCCGCCCCCTCGCAGATCACCGCGTCGAAGTCCCTACGCAAACAAGACAATTCGTCGGAGATGACGCCGGCGAGCCGGTCGCGGTGCCGCAGATAGCCCGTTGCCGTCACCGACCCGGCGACCCGGCCACGGATCACCAGTTGCGAGGTCCGGTCGCCGCCCGGTTTGAGCAGGACGGGGTTGAACCGGACGCTCGGTTCCAGGCCCGCCGCCCGCGCCTGGATCGCCTGGGCCCGCCCGATCTCGCCGCCCTCGACGGTGACCGCCGAGTTGTTGGACATGTTCTGCGCCTTGAACGGCGCGACGCGGACCCCGCGGCGTGCCAGCAGCCGGCACAGGCCCGCCACCACCACCGACTTCCCCGCGTCGGAGCTGGTGCCGGCAACCAGCAGCGCCCCGCTCACCTCGCTGCGGCGAGCGCCGGTGGGGTCATGGCAGCGTGAGGATCTCGACGCCGGCGTCGGTGACGAGCAGCGTGTGCTCGAACTGCGCGGTCCACTTGCGGTCCTTGGTGACCACGGTCCAGCCGTCGTCCCAGATCTCGTAGTCCAGTGCGCCGAGGTTGATCATCGGTTCGATGGTGAACGTCATGCCCGGCTGCATGGTCGTCGTCACCGAGGGCTGGTCGTAGTGCAGCACCACCAGCCCGTTGTGGAACGTGGTCCCGATGCCGTGGCCGGTGAAGTCGCGAACGACGTTGTAGCCGAACCGGTTCGCATACGACTCGATGACCCGGCCGACAACCGACAGCGCGCGCCCCGGTTTGACGGCGTTGATCGCCCGCATCGTCGCCTCGTGGGTGCGCTCGACGAGCAGCCGGTGCTCCTCGGAGACGTCCCCGGCCAGGAAGGTGGCATTGGTGTCGCCGTGCACCCCGTCGACGTAGGCGGTCACGTCGATGTTGACGATGTCGCCGTCCTCGACCACCGTCGAGTCGGGGATGCCGTGGCAGATGACCTCGTTGAGCGACGTGCAGCACGACTTGGGGAATCCCTTGTAACCCAGCGTGGACGGGTAGGCGCCGTGGTCGACCATGTACTCGTGGGCAACGCGGTCCAGTTCGTCGGTGGTGACCCCCGGCGCGACCGCCTTGCCCGCCTCGGCGAGCGCGCCGGCCGCGATCCGGCCGGCGACGCGCATCTTCTCGATCACCTCCGGTGTCTGCACCCAGGGTTCGCTGCCCTCCTGGGCGGTCGGCTTGCCGACGTATTCCGGGCGCGGGATGCGGGCGGGCACCGGCCGGGTCGGGGACAACACTCCGGGGGACAGCGCGGTGCGAGCAGGCATCCCGCCAGCTTAATCGCCGCCGTGGGGGCGGCTCAGCCTCCAGTGCGAATCGGTGGCGTCGGTCGTGGACACGCCGGCCGCGACACCCCCGGGCCTCAGGCCAGGAAATCCGGGGGCAGCGACTCGAACATCACCTTGGTCATCCGGACCGCATATTCCGAGCTGCCACCCCCGACGATCAGGGCCGCGAACGCCAGGTCGCCGCGATAGCCGGCGAACCAGGAGTGCGATCCGCCCGGGAACTCGGCCTCGCCGGTCTTCCCGAACACCGCCCCGCAGCCGGAGATCTCCTTGGCGGTCCCGTTGGTCACCACCAGCCGCATCATGGGCCGCAGCGCCTCGACCATCTTGGGGCTGATCGGTGTGGCGTCGCCCTGCACCGTCGTCGGCCGCCCGGCGATCAGCTGCGGCACCGGCGTCCTGCCGGCCGCGACCGTGGCGGCCACCAGGGCCATGCCGAACGGGCTGGCCAGCACCCTGCCCTGGCCGAAGCCGTCCTCCGTGCGCTCGGCCAGGTCCACCGTCGGCGGCACCGAGCCGGTGACCGTGGTGATGCCCTCGACCTGGTAGTCCAGCCCGATGCCGTAGCTGCCGGCCGCCTGCGTCAGCCCGCGCGGCGGCATCTTGCTGCTCAACTCGGCGAACGTGGTGTTGCAGGAACTGGCGAACGCGCGCGACATCGGCACCACGCCCAGGTCGAAGCCCCCGTAATTGGGGATGCTGCGGTGCCCGATGTCGATGTGCCCGGGGCAGCCCATCATCGTGTTGGGCGTGGCCATGTCGCGCTCGACGGCGGCCCCGGCGGTCACCATCTTGAACGTCGACCCGGGCGGGAACAGCCCGGTGGTGGCGAGCGGGCCGTCGGCGTCGGCCCCGGCGTTCTGCGCGATCGCCAGAATCTCCCCCGTGGACGGCTTGATCACCACCATCATCGCCTGGCCGCCGCGGGTGTCGACGGCGTGCTGGGCGGCATTTTGCACCGCCCGGTCCAGGGTGAGCGAGACCGAGGGCGCCGGCGACCCCTGAACCTCGTGCAGCACTTCGACCTCGACGCCGTTCTGGTTGACGCTGACCACCCGCCAGCCCGGCTCGCCGTCGAGTTGGTCGATGACCGCCTTCTTCACCTGGGCCACGACCGTCGACGCAAAATGCGGGTCGGTGGGCAGCATCTCGGGCTGCGGTGTGATCACGATGCCGGGCAGCCGTCCGATCGCCGGGAAGACCTTGTCGTTGTCGTCCGGATGCAGGGTGCCCAGGTCCACCGGCTGAGTCGACGAACTGGCCTGCTCGGCGAGCAGCTGGGGGTCGTTGAGCGCGTCGTTGAAGGGGTGCAGGACGTCCACGACGGCGTGCGCCGTCGAGCTCAGGGCCAATCCCGAGCCGGCCTGCGTGGCGTCCAGCGTGTAGTGGTACAGGTAGCCCGGCACCAGCACATCGGTCCCGCCGAGTTCGTTGACCGACGCCCGCCGCGGCTGGTCGGCCCGCAGCGCGAACGTCTGGTGCTCACCCAGCTTGGGATGCAGCCCGGTGCTGGCCCAGCGCACCCTCCAGCGCCTCTCGTAGCGGGCCATCTTCAGCGCGCCGTCATACGCCCAGATGCGGTTCTTGGGCAGGTGCCAGGAGAAGCGGTAGTCCACCTTGCCGGTGTCTTCGGCGTATTTGGCGCTGAGGACCTGCGCATCCAGGTGGGTGGCCTGCAGCCCGGACCAGGCCGCGTTCAGCGCCTCGCGGGCGTCGTTGGGGCTGTCGCTGAGCTGGGCGGCGGTCGCGGTGTCCCCGATGGCCAGGGCGGCGAGGAACTTCTCGGCGGCCGGACCGGGTCCGTCCGGCCGCGGGGTGCACCCGGACAGCGCGATCGTTGCGGCGACAACCACGCTTGTGACCGAAGAGACGAATGTTGTTCTAGTTGCCATCGGTGCTGATGTTAAGAACTGTGACGTGGCGACCCGCGCCGACACACCGAGACGCAACCGTTATGTCCGGCGCGCGTCCCGCCCGGGCCGCGACTTCGTGCGCCGAGTGTGCGGCACGCCCGGAAGAACGGGCTAGTCCAGCAGTACCGTCGCGAAGGTGCCGACCTCGGTGAAGCCGACACGCGCGTACGCGGCGCGGGCCACCGTGTTGAAGTCGTTGACGTACAGGCTGGCGATCCGCCCGGCGCCGACGATCACCGCTGCCACCGTCGCGGTGCCGCCCGTGCCCAGTCCCTGGCCGCGCCACTCCGGGTGCACCCAGACGCCCTGGATCTGGCCGACCGCCGGGGACTGCGACCCCACCTCGGCCTTGAACACGACCCGACCGTCCTCGAAGCGTGCCCAGGCCCGCCCGGCCGCAATCAGGCTGGCCACCCGGCGCCGGTAGCCACGACCCCCGTCACCGAGCCGCGGGTCGACCCCCACCTCACCGATGAACATGTCGACGGCGGCCACCAGGTAGGCGTCCAACTCGTCCGGCCGGACCTGGCGCACCCCGGCGTCGATGTCGCAGTTCGGGTGGGCGGACAGCGCCATCAGCGGCTGCTGCTCGCGCACGTCGCGTGCCGGGCCCCACGCCGCCTCGAGACGCTCCCACATCGGCAGCACCAGGCCGGCCCTGCCCACCAACGACGAGCAGCGCCGCGTCCCGCTCATCGCCTCGTCGGCGAACGCGTTGAGGTCGGCCGGCGCGCCACGCAGCGGGATCAGGTTGGCCCCGGCAAAGCACAGCGAATCCTGCGGACCGCGGCGGGTCCACAGCTCCCCGCCGATCGCGTTGGGGTCGACGCCGTGATCGGCGACGCGCGCCGCGACCATGCACGACCCGACCGGGTCTTCGTCGAAAACGCGCCACACCGCGGCGGCATCACGCACCACGGACACCCGCCGCTCGCCGACAAGGCGGAAGATGGGCGGAGCCGACATGGGGGCGAACTCCCTGTGGTGGGTGCCGAGCGCCGGTACGAGCGCACCGGCCCCTATCAGCTTACGGTCACAACCGGCGAACCGCTCGCGGTTGTCTGCGGCCCGTCACCCGATTCCCCCATTTCTTCGCCCATTTCGGAGGCCAGCCGCATCGCCTCCTCGATCAGCGTCTCGACGATCTGGGCTTCCGGCACGGTCTTGATCACCTCACCCCGAACAAAGATCTGGCCCTTGCCATTTCCCGACGCGACGCCCAGGTCGGCCTCGCGGGCCTCGCCCGGTCCGTTGACGACACAGCCCATCACCGCGACCCGCAGCGGCACGTCGAGACCGTCCAGGCCCGCGGCGACCTCGTTGGCCAGCGTGTAGACGTCGACCTGGGCGCGGCCGCACGACGGGCACGAAACGATCTCGAGCCCGCGCGGCCGCAGGTTCAGGGACTCGAGGATCTGGATACCGACCTTGACCTCTTCGACGGGCGGGGCCGACAGCGACACCCGGATGGTGTCTCCGATGCCCTTGGACAGCAGCGCGCCGAAGGCGACCGCGGACTTGACGGTGCCCTGGAAGGCGGGACCGGCCTCGGTGACCCCGAGGTGCAGCGGGTAGTCGCACCGGGCGGCCAGCAACTCGTACGCGGCGACCATCACCACGGGGTCGTTGTGCTTGACGCTGATCTTGAGTTGGGAGAACCCGTGCTCCTCGAACAGCGAGGCCTCCCACAGCGCCGACTCCACCAGCGCCTCGGGGGTGGCCTTGCCGTACTTCTCCAGGAACCGCTTGTCCAGCGAGCCCGCGTTGACACCGATGCGGATCGGGATGCCGGCGGCCGCGGCGGCCCTGGCCACCTCGCCCACGCGGCCGTCGAACTCCTTGATGTTGCCGGGGTTGACCCGCACCGCGGCGCAGCCGGCATCGATGGCGGCGAAGATGTACTTGGGCTGGAAGTGAATATCGGCGATCACCGGGATCTTGCTCTTCCTGGCGATCGTGGCCAGCGCGTCGGCGTCCTCCTGACGGGGACACGCCACCCGGACGATGTCGCAGCCCGCCGCGGTCAACTCGGCGATCTGCTGCAGCGTCGCGTTGACGTCGTGGGTCTTGGTGGTGCACATCGACTGCACCGAGATCGGATAGTCGCTGCCGACCCCGACGTCACTAACCATCAACTGGCGCGTGGGGCGCCGGGGCGAGAGCGTGGGTGCCGGTGCGTCCGGCATGCCCAGGCCAACGGTCACGTTCGTGGATTCCTTCGCTTGGTCATTGGAAGAGCCTGATCGGGTTGACCAGATCGGCGGTCACGGTCAGCAGCATGTACCCGACGACGAAGACCAGGACCACGTAGGTCGCGGGCATCAGCTTGAGGTAGTTCACCGGCGCGGCCGCCACCATGCCGCGGGCGGAGCGAATGAGGTTGCGGACCTTCTCGAACACCGCGATGGCGATGTGGCCGCCGTCGAAGGGCAACAACGGCACCAGGTTGATCGCACCGAGGACGAGGTTCAACTGCGCCAGGAAGAACCAGAACGCCACCCACAACCCGTGGTCGACGGTGTCGCCGCCGATGATACTGGCCCCGACCACGCTCATCGGCGTCTGCGGGTCACGCTGGCCGCCGCCGATGGCCCGCATCAGGGCACCGACCTTGGTCGGGATCGCGACCAGCGCCTTGCCCACCTGTGCGGTCAGGTCGCCGGTGAACGCGAAGGTGGCCGGTACCGCCGAGAACACTCCGTAGTGCATGGGTGCGACCCGGACGGCGCCGACGCCGATGGCGCCCACCGTCGAGGCCTCGGGGTGGCTTCCCTGCTCCTTGGCGCCACCGGACACGAAGCGCTGCGTGGGCTCGATGTCGACGTAGGTGGTGATGGTGGAGCCGTCGCGCTCCACGACGACCGGAACGGTGCCGTGCAGCTTGCGGACCGCCACGGCCATGTCCTCGAAGCTGGAGACCGGGGTGTCGCCGACCTTGACCACGACGTCGCCGGGACGGATCCCGGCGCGCGCGGCAGGCCCCGGACCGCTGCAGCTCCCGAGCTTGCCCGGTGCCACTTCCGGTGCGACACAAGCTGTTTCGCCGACCACGGCGTTGGCGGGCGGGTGCAGGTTCGGCAGCCCCCAGACCAGTGCGATGCCGTAGATCAGCGCCAGGCAGATGACGAAGTTCATGCCGGGGCCCGCGAACAGCACCGCGACCCGCTTCCAGGTCGCCTGCTTGTACATCGCCCGGTCGGCCTCATCGGGTGCCAGCTCTTCGACCGGTGTCATGCCGGCGATGTCGCAGAAGCCGCCCAGCGGGACGCCCTTGACGCCGTACTCGGTCTCCCCGCGCCGCGTCGACCACAGCGTGGGCCCGAAGCCGACGAAGTAGCGGCGCACCTTCATGCCCGTGGCGCGGGCCACCCACATGTGGCCGCACTCGTGCAGGGCCACCGACACGAGGATGGCCAGCGCGAACAGCACAATGCCGATCACGAACATCATTTCGCTGCCAGGACCTTTCTCAAGCCAATCCCGAGACCTTGTCAGGGGCCCCCGTTGCGGTCGCGGTCGCCGCCGCCGCGGCAAGGGCGCGCTGGGCGCGCTCACGCGCCCAGCGCTGCGCGTCCAGTACCTCATCCACGTTAGCGGGTGATGCGGCCCATTGGTCGGCGGCGTGCAGCACGTCGGCGATCGTCTTCACGATGCCCGGGAAGCCGATCCGGCCGGCCAGGAACGCCTCCGCCGCCTCTTCGTTGGCCGCGTTGTAGACCGCGGTCATGCAGCCGCCGGTCTCCCCGGCGTGCCGGGCGAGGTCGACCGCGGGGAACACGTCGCCGTCCAGCGGCTCGAATTCCCAGGTGGAGGCGGTGCCGAAGTCGCACCAGGCGGCCGCCCCGGGCACCCGGTGCGGCCAGCCCAGCGCCAGCGAGATGGGCAGCTTCATGTCCGGCGGGCTGGCCTGCGCGATCGTCGAGCCGTCGACGAAGGTGACCATCGAGTGAACAATCGACTGGGGGTGCACGACCACCTCGATGCGGTCGTAGGGGATGCCGAACAGCAGGTGGGTCTCGATGAGCTCGAGCCCCTTGTTGACCAGCGACGCCGAGTTCAGCGTGTTCATCGGGCCCATCGACCAGGTCGGGTGGGCGAGCGCCTGTGCGGGGGTGACGCCCTCCAGGTCGGCGGCGCTCCAGCCGCGGAACGGCCCGCCGGAGGCGGTCAGCACCAGCTTGGCCACCTCGTCGGGGGAACCGCCGCGCAGGCACTGGGCCAGCGCGGAGTGCTCGGAGTCCACGGGCACGATCTGGCCCGGCCGCGCCGCCCGCAGCACCAACGGGCCGCCGGCGATCAGCGACTCCTTGTTGGCCAGCGCCAGCCGGGCCCCCGACTCCAGCGCGGCCAGCGTCGGACGCAGCCCCAGCGCCCCGACCAGCGCGTTCAGGACGACGTCGGCCTCGGTTTCCCGCACCAGCCTGGTGACGGCCTCGGGCCCGCGGAACGGGACGTCACCGACGCGCTCGGCCGCCCGCTCGTCGGCGACGGCGATGTTGGTCACCCCGGTCTCGGCGCGCTGCCGCAGCAGTGTGTCGGGATGCGCACCCCCGGCGGCCAGCCCGACCACCTCGAAACGGTCCGGATTGGCCGCGATGACGTCGAGTGCCTGGGTACCGATCGAGCCGGTGCTGCCCAGTACCAGCACCCGCAGGCGGCCCTGCGCATGCCCGTCGGTCGTCGCGGTGGTCACCCACCCATTGTGCCGCCCGGCGGCGACACGGGCCACGGCGTGCCCGCGGCGCGACCGAACTCGCGGGGCCGCGCGGCGGGTATGCCAGAATCACCTCGGTAGAAGCCGATCCGATCCGAAAGGGACTCGCCGTGGCCAGTACCGAACTGGAACGCTCCGCCGGCGTCGACACCGCCGAGGTGCCCTCTGCGGCGTGGGGCTGGAGCAGGATCAATCACCGCACCTGGCATTTCGTCGGCGTGTTCTCCGTCATATTCCTGTTGGCGATGCTGCGCGGCAACCACGTCGGCCACGTCGAGGACATCTGGCTGGTCGGACTCGCCGTGGTGACGCTGCTCGTTGTGGTGCGCGACCTGTGGGGGCGCCGCCGCGGCTGGCTCAGGTAGCCGGCCCGCCCGCGGCGGCCAGCTGTCCGCAGGCGGCACTGATCTCGCGGCCGCGGGTGTCCCGCACGGTGCAGGACACCCCCTGGGACCGCACCCGCCGGACGAACTCCCGCTCCACCGGCTTGGGGCTGGCGTCCCACGCGCTGCCGGGGGTCGGGTTGAGCGGGATCAGGTTCACGTGTACCAGGGGCCCGAGCGCGCGATGCAGCCGCTTGCCCAGCAGGTCGGCCCGCCACGCCTGGTCGTTGACGCCGCGGATCAGCGCGTATTCCACCGACACCCGGCGACCGGTCGTCTCGGCGTAGTAACGGGCCGCGGCCAGAGCCTCGCCGACCTTCCACCGCGTGTTCACGGGCACCAGCGTGTCGCGCAACTCGTCGTCGGGCGCGTGCAGCGACAACGCCAGCGTCACCCCGAGCCGCTCGTCGGCGAGTGTGCGGATCGCGGGCACCAGACCCACCGTGGACACCGTCACCGACCGGGCGGAGATGCCGAAGCCGTGCGGCGGCGGGGCGATGATGCGCTGCACCGCGGCCAGGACCCGGGCGTAGTTGGCCAGCGGCTCCCCCATGCCCATGAAAACCACGTTCGACAGCCGCTGCCCCGAGCCGAAGTCGTCGCGCAGCGCCGCGGCACCCGCGCGCACCTGTTCGAGGATCTCGGCGGTCGACAGGTTGCGCCGCAACCCGCCCTGGCCGGTCGCGCAGAACGGGCAGGCCATGCCGCAACCGGCCTGCGAGGAGATGCACACCGTGTTGCGCTGCGGGTAACGCATCAGCACCGATTCGACGGTCGTGCCGTCGGTGGCCCGCCACAGGGTCTTGCGGGTCTGGCCGGCGTCGCACGCGACGTCGGCGGCCGCGGTCAGCAGCGTCGGGAACATCGCCTCGGCGACCCGCTCACGCACCGCCGCCGGAAGGTCCGTCATCTGGCGCGGGTCGGCGATCAGCCGGCCGTAGTACTGCTGTGCCAGCTGTTTGGCCCGGTACGCCGGCAAGCCCAGTTCCGCGATCGCCGACGCGCGGCCGGCCGCGTCGAGGTCGGCCAGGTGCCGCGGCGGCCTGGCGGGGCGCGGCTCGTCGAAAACCAGTTGTCGGACCATGACCCGTCCAGTATCGGTCACGGCGGGCGTGGGCCCGCAAACTACGGCAGCAAGGTCAGCACGGTCCAGGCCGCGACCGCCGACGGGAGCACGCCGTCGAGCCGGTCCATCAGGCCGCCGTGGCCGGGCAGCAGCCGGCCCATGTCCTTGATGCCGAGGTCGCGTTTGACCTGGGACTCCACCAGATCGCCGAGGGTGCAGGTCGACACGAGGACGACGCCGAGCAGCACACCGATCCACGGCGGCTTGCCGGCCAGGAACGTCGCGGTCAGGGTCGCCGCGGCGGTCCCGAAGACCAGCGAGCCCGCGAAACCCTCCCACGACTTCTTCGGGCTGATCGCGGGAACCATCAGGTGCTTGCCGAACAGCACCCCCACGGCGTAGGCGCTCACATCGGAGGCCACCACGGTGATCATCAGGCAGAAGACCCGGCCCGCGCCGTCGGGCGGGTAGACGAGCAGCGCGGCGAACGACGCGAACAGCGGGACCCACGCGGCCAGGAACACGGTGGCGGACGCGTCCCGCAGGTAGTTCGCCGAGGGCGAACCGGCCATCGGCTCGGGCCGTTTGCTGTTGTCCTGCATGAACAGCCGCCACATCATGCAGACCACCACCGTGACACCGAATCCCGCCATCGCGCCGGCCGCATGGAACGGCCAGGTCAGCCACACGGTGAGCTGGCCCCCGGCCAGCAACGGGATGGCGGGGATGACGTATCCGGCTTCGCGCAGCCGGCGCACCACCTCGTGGCTGGCGACGAAGATCGCGAGGGCGACGAGCACCACCCAGTAACGCGGAGCAAAAAGCAGCGTCGCGACGAGAACCGCGCCGATGCCGGCGCCCACGACGATCGCGGCGGGCAGGTCACGTCCCGCCCGCAGCGGCTTCCCGGCCGGCCGACGCGCGGTGTTCCGGGGTGCGGGGGCCTCGCGTGCGGGCGCCGGCTCCTCGGGCGCGCTTCCTTTGCCGGCGTCGGGGGTTGCCACGGGCTTGGTTGCTGAGCGGCCGCTAGACCTCCAGCAGCTCGCCTTCTTTGTGCTTGACCAGCTCATCGATCTGGGTGACGTACTGCTGGGTCGTCTTGTCCAGGTCCTTTTCCGCGCGCCCGACCTCGTCTTCGCCCGCCTCGCCGTCCTTGCGGATGCGGTGCAATTCCTCCATCGCCTTGCGACGGATGTTGCGCACGGAAACCTTGGCGTCCTCGCCCTTGTGCTTGGCCTGTTTGACCAGTTCGCGCCTGCGTTCCTCGGTGAGCTGCGGCACGGCGACCCGGATGAGGGTGCCGTCGTTGGTGGGGTTGACGCCAAGCTCGGAGTTGCGGATCGCGGTCTCGATCGCGCCGAGCTGACCGGCTTCGTAGGGCTTGATCACGACCAGCCGTGCCTCGGGGACGTTGATGCTGGCCAGTTGGGTGATCGGGGTGCTGGAGCCGTAGTAGTCGATCACGATCCGGGAGAACATGCCCGGGTTGGCGCGACCCGTCCGGATCGTCGACAAGTCGTCACGGGCCACCGCTACGGCTTTCTCCATCTTCTCTTCCGCATCGAAAAGAACCTCGTCGATCATCTGCGCCGCTCCTCCTCATCGCTGCGCTCTGCATCGTCGCCAGCGTCGATCATCTGCGCCGCTCCTC
>NZ_VMQU01000119.1 GCF_007714205.1 Mycobacterium helveticum
CCTGCCACACGCTAATTGTCCCCTACCGCAGGGCGAATCCGGCGAAATGACTCACCCAATTACCGAAACATCTTTAAGCCAGCCGATGACCCGCACAACATCACGGAGGACTTGTCGCTACGTCGCCTTTACGATGTCGGACCGGTCGACTAGGTGGGCGACATAGCTTAGAACGGCGATCATCTCCAGGGCTTCGCTGGCGCTGGGGTCGGGCCATCCAGGATGGGACACCAGATTGCGGACCGACAAGAACGCCGCGCGAACCGATGAGGCCGCGCCCTCGTGGGCTGACTTCCATGTTTTCGATGTCGGGTCAGGGTCAATACCTCGCAGACGCAAGCGGGGCGACCCCGGCGTGGGATCATTGAGGCCGTATAGCGTGGCGAGGTCCGTGCCCGATACTCCGAGGCCAGCGATGGCCTGCAGAAGCCCTTCCAGCGCACTGGCCGCGGAACGAACGGCCTCGGGAAAGTGGCCGTCGTCCCACAGTCTGGCGGCTCTGTTCCAAATTGCTGGATGCAGTTCGCTCGTCGAGAGCTGAGGGCCAACAGGGCCGACGATCTCGGCTAACTCCTCCCGGTGAGTCAGGATCGCGATTGCCTCGACAATTGCCACACGGGCTTGCGTGAAGGGGTGTCCCCCGTACATACCCTCTTCGTGCTCTACGACCCTTTCGGCTATTTCGTTCTCACCCATCGCCGCGATTACGTCGTGAGCAAGCCGTGTACGTGCGCGGACCTCGTCGATACCCGCCCCTAGCGGTCCGGCGAGTGCGTCATCCTGCACCCCGCCGTGGCCGTAGCCCCAGCGGCGTTCGTAGAGGTCGCCCCAGTCGTCAATCTTGTCCAGAACCCCCGCGAGGGTCTTGTGAGCAAGCTCATCGTTCATCTCAGGCTGGGCAGCTTTCTTTTGAAGAATGTGGGCAAATTGTGGGCACGAGGTGGGCACGCCGAAGCGTAAAGCGTGCTGTGACAGCCGCTCTAGAAGTCCCAGTCCTCGTCTTCGGTGTTGACGGCCTTGCCGATCACGTAGCTCGAACCCGAGCCGGAGAAGAAGTCGTGGTTCTCGTCGGCGTTGGGTGACAGCGCCGACAGGATGGCCGGGTTCACGTCCGTCTCGTCGCGGGGGAACAGCGCCTCGTAGCCGAGGTTCATCAGCGCCTTGTTCGCGTTGTAGCGCAGGAACTTCTTGACGTCCTCGGTCAGCCCGACCTGGTCGTAAAGGTCCTGGGTGTACTCCACCTCGTTGTCGTAGAGCTCGAAGAGCAGCTCGTAGGTGTAGTCCTTGAGCTCGGCGCGCTTGACGTCGTCGACGAGCGCCAGGCCGCGCTGGTACTTGTAGCCGATGTAGTAGCCGTGCACGGCCTCGTCGCGGATGATCAGCCGGATCATGTCGGCGGTGTTGGTCAGCTTGGCCCGGCTCGACCAGTACATCGGCAGGTAAAACCCGGAGTAGAACAGGAAGCTTTCCAGCAGCGTGGAGGCGACCTTGCGCTTCAGCGGCTCGTCGCCTTTGTAGTACTGCATCACGATCTCGGCCTTGCGCTGCAGGTTGGGATTCTCCTCCGACCAGCGGAACGCGTCGTCGATCTCCGCGGTGGAGCACAGCGTGGAGAAGATCGAGCTGTAGCTCTTGGCGTGCACCGACTCCATGAACGCGATGTTGGTCAGCACCGCCTCCTCGTGCGGGGTCAGCGCGTCGGGGATCAGGCTGACCGCCCCGACCGTGCCCTGGATGGTGTCCAGCAGCGTCAAGCCGGTGAAAACGCGCATCGTCAGCTGCTTCTCGCCGGCGGTCAGCGTGCCCCAGGACGGGAGGTCGTTGGACACCGGGACCTTCTCGGGCAGCCAGAAGTTGCCGGTCAACCGGTCCCAGACCTCGGCGTCCTTGTCGTCGTGCAGACGGTTCCAGTTGATCGCCGAGACGCGGTCAATCAGCTTCATGTTGTCGGTCACCAGAACCCCACTTCACCAGACGGTTTGCCTGCCGTTACCTAGAGCTCAAACACTACCCCTGGGGTACGACAAGCCGGGTCAGCACAAGAAGTTGTGTTTGCGTGTCGCCGCGCGGTGGCGCATCGACGGCGGCCCGCCCGCCGCGCCGCCGCGGCTGCCTTCATCGAGCCGCTCAGCCGTGGACTGCAGCCCGCAGCGGGGCCGCCGAGTTCGGCGCGCCCTCCCCGAAGAACTCGTACTCCTCGGGCCTGACCGAACGGGTCTCGCGCCAGTACTGCCAGGTGTATCCGCCCCACAGCACCGTGTTCTTGCCGTGTTCGTCCAGATACCAGCTGCTGCAGCCGCCGCTGTTCCACACCGACGGTCCCAGCTTGCGCTGCAGCTCGTCGTTGAACGCGTCCTGGGCCGCGCGCGTCGGCGCCAGCGCCTGCGCGCCGCGCTTGTCGCACGCCGCGATCGCGTCGGCGACGTAGTGGATCTGGGACTCGATCATGAACACCACCGAGTTGTGCCCCAGCCCGGTGTTCGGCCCCAGCAGGAAGAACAGGTTGGGCATGCCCGCGACGGTGATCCCGCGGTGCGCGGCGATCCCCTCCCGGTTCCAGCGGTCCACCAGGTCCTCACCGTTGTGCCCCTTGATCTGGACGTAGGTGTAGGAGTCGGTGACGTGGAAACCGGTGGCGAACACGATCACGTCGGCCTTGCGTTCGGTGCCGTCGGCGGTGACGATCCCGTCGGACGTGATCCGCGCGATGTGCTCGGTGATCAGTTCGGTCTTCGGGTCGGCGACCGCACGATAATAGGTGGAGGAGTTCAGGATTCGCTTGCACCCGATGCGGTAGTGCGGGACCAGCTTGCGGCGCAGCTCGCGATCCTTGACCGAGCGGTGAATGTTGTATTTGACGTAGGCCTCGATGAACTTCAGCAAGTCCGGGCGCTTGGTCATGCCGATGGCGAGCGCCTCTTGCGCCCAGTAGATCCCGGCGCGAACCAGGGCGCGCAGCCCGGGCACGTTCTCCATGGCCCGGCGCAGCGCCGGCGGGAACTCGGGGTTGGAGCGCGGCACCACCCACGGCGGGGTGCGTTGGTAGAGCTGCAGTTCGGCGACCTGCCCGACGATCTCCGGCACGATCTGGATCGCGCTCGCGCCGGTCCCGATCATCGCCACCCGCTTGCCGGTCAGGTCGACACTGTGGTCCCACTGCGCTGAATGGAAAGCGGGGCGTCCGGCATTCACGAATTCGTCGCGGCCCGGAAAGTCGGGGATGGACGGGATGTGCAGCGCACCCGCACCCGAGATCAGGAACTGCGTGACGTATTCGCGGCCGTCGGCGGTGAACACGTGCCAGCGGTGCTCGACGTCGTCCCAGTGGCCGCGGTCGACCAGCGAATTGAACACGATGTAGCGACGCAGCCCGTACTTGTCGGCGACTCCCCTCAGGTAGTCCCAGATCTCGGGCTGATAGGAGAACGGGTTGCGCCAGTCCGGCTTGGGCTCGAACGAGAAGGAGTACAGGTGCGACGGGATGTCGCAGGCGCACCCGGGGTAGCTGTTGTCCCGCCAGGTGCCGCCGACGTCGTCGGCCTTCTCCAGGATGACGAAGTCCACGCCCCGCTGCTGCAGCGTGATGGCCATTCCCAGACCGGAGAAGCCGGTGCCGATGATCAGGGCACGGGTGTGCACGGGGGTCTGCTGTTCGCGGCTCTGGGCCGGCTCGCCGAGGGACATCGCGCGGTCCTTCCTGGGAACGCCGGTACCGGATATTCGGTCCACTTCAGTGTGTCGACCGCGACCAGGGCTGTCAAACCGACGTCGCTGTTCAGCGCCCCTCGGTGAGCAACGCAACCGAGCGGCGCAGTTGCTGCTCGGGCGGAGCCGGCGGCAACGGCGAATCGGGATGGGCACCGAACGCGTCGACCATCAGCGCGGCGAACCGCCGCCAGGCATCCGGAGCCGCGGTGCCGGTGGACTTGAGCACGCCGGCATTGGCCATCAACAGGACCACGACGTCGCCGGCCACCGCATCGGGCCGCAGATGACCCTCGGCCTGTGCCCGCCGGATGAGCAGTCGCAGCTTCTCCAGCGTCTCACCGGTGCGTTGTTCGACGGTGCTGCTCGCCGGAAAAGCCGTGGTCAACAAGTCGCGCAGGCCCGCATCGGTGGCCTGTAGCTCGCAGAGCTCGACGATCAGCGCCTGAAATCCGTCCCAGGCGCAGGCGCTGGCCAGCGCACGATCCATCGCCTCGGTGTACCGGGAGATGTTGCGCTCGAAGGCGGCGGCCGCCAAGTCCGCGCGGGTCGGGAACCGCCGGTAGAGCGTCGCCACGCCCACCCCGGCGCGGCCGGCGATCTCCTCCAAGGGCACCGACAGCCCCCGCTCGGCAAACAATTCCGCGGCGGCGGACAGAATCCGGTCCCGATTGAGCTTCGCGTCGGCGCGCAGTGGTCTGGTTCCCCGTGGTTGCGGCGCTGCGTCTGAAATCACACCTCGAGTGTATCGATCTAACTGGAGAACATCATCCACTTTTGCGTATCCTCGCCAGAAGTAAGTGGTGAACAACCTCCACATAAGAATGGATCCCACCCATGGCCATCGTGCTCACCGGCCCGACGCGGGCGCCGGGCGCCACGCTGATCGCGCCACCGACCCTGCGCTTGCCCGCCGAGTCGGCCCAATTGCGTTTTCACGCCTGTGTTTTCACGCCTCGGTTTCAGAGTTGCGCATCGAGTCACCCGATCAAGGAGTTCGCATGGGTCCCGCACCCCGACAACCACAAGACGACGAACGGACCGGGCCGATGCCCACGCCGCCGCTAAGGTCCGCCATCCGCGACGCCACGCACCGGCGCGTCGGTGCAGATGCCCCCACACTGCTGCACGCGTTGTGGTTACCCGCGGTCATCCTGGCTGTCGTCGGTCTGGTCGGATACGGCGTCAACGCCGTTCGACAAAAATCCGACCTGATCACCGCCCCTCCGGCCGACAACTCCGTCCCCGCCACGGTTGTCCAGGTCAATCCGAAGGACATCACCTACGAGGTGTTCGGCGACCTGGGCAGTGGCGGAAAAGTCAGGTACGCCACCGTCAACAGCGAGCCCGTCGAGGTCGCCCTCGCCGCGCTGCCGTGGTCGCATGCGGAAACCACGACGGCCCCCTCGGCCAGCCTCAGTCTGGTGACCCAGGTCTCCGGTGATGCGGTGGGCTGCCGCATCCTCGTCAACGGAGTCGTTCGCGACGAGCAGTCCGTCAGGCATGGCAATGCCGCCGCAGCGTGCACGGTGACCGCGGCATGAGCGCCCCGGTCTGCACCAACATGAGCGCCCCGGTCTGCACCGAGCCGAGCGCGACGGGCAAGGCGGTGCGTCGGCCGCGCGGGGCGCAAATACTGCGGGCACTGTCCATCCCCATCGTCCTGTTGTGGCTGGCCGTCGCCGTGGTGACGAATGCAATGTTCCCGTCACTGGAGGCGACCGTGAAGGCCAACGCCGGTGCCATGGTCCCGCGGGATGCGCCCTCGTCGCGGGCCGCCATCATCAGCGGTAAAGCCTTCAACGAAACCGACTACACCAGCGCCGCGGTGATCCTGCTGGAAACGCCCGGCCGCAATCTCGGCGCGCAGGACCACGCGTTCTACGACGCGTTGGTGCGCCGGCTGCGCGCGGACGACACGCACGTGCAATCGGTGATGGATCTGTGGGGCAAACCGGTCACCATGTCGGGGCAGCAGAGCGCCGACGGCCGGGCCGCCATCCTCAACGTCCGGCCGACCGGCGATCTCGGTGATGCCCGGGCCAATCAGGCCACCGAAGCCATCCGCGATATCGTCGCCGGGCTGCCGAAACCGCCTGGCCTCAACGTCTACGTGACGGGACCGGCGCCCCTGGCCACCGACACTCTCGAGGCCGCCGACAAAAGCATGCTCAAGCTGACAATCATCACCATCGTGATGATCATCGCGATGCTCTTCATCGCCTATCGCTCGCTGACGGTGGCGCTCATTCCGCTGACTGGCGTACTGATCATCCTCGCGGCGGCACGGGGCATCGTCTCGATCCTGGTCAACAGCCACGTCATCGGCATCTCCTCGTTTGCCGCGAACATGATGGTGTCCCTGGTGCTCGGAGCCAGCACCGACTACGGAATCTTCTTCCTCGGCCGGTATCGGGAGGCGCGGCGCGCCCGCCGCAACCGCGAAGACGCCTGGTACACCGCCGTGGCCACGGTGCCGCACGTCGTGCTGGGATCCGGCCTGGCGATCTCCGGGGCCTGCCTCTGCCTGAGCCTGACGCACCTGGACTACTTCCGCACCCTGGGCCCGCCATGCTTCGTGTCCATGATCGTGGCAGTGGTGGCCGCGCTCACCCTCGGGCCCGCGCTCCTGCACCTCGGCGGCAAGATCAACTATCTCAACCTCGCGTCGGAAGGCGCGCGCGACAGCCAACTCTGGCGCAAACTCGGCATCATGATGGCCAAATGGCCGTTCGCCATGATCGCGGTCGCCGCCCTGACCATCCCCCTGTGCATCGTCAATCTCACGAACTACAAGGTCAGCTACAACGACCGGGACTTCGCCCCGTCGCGCGTCGAGTCCAGCCGCGGATATGACGCAGCCGACAAGCACTTCCCGAAGAGCCAACTCAGCATCGACAGCCTCTACATCCAGTCCGCTCACGACATGCGCAACACCGCCGACATGATCTCGCTGGACCGGATCGCCAAGGCGGTCTTCCACGTCCCCGGTATCGCGATGGTGCAGGGCATCACCCGGCCCAACGGCCGACCTCTGGAACACGCATCACTGCCGTACGCCATGGGATCCATGGGTACCAAGCTCGGCGAGAACGTCGGATTCCTCAAAGAGCGGGTCGCCGACCTCGACGCCCTGGTGGCCAAGATGGGCGACATGGTCGCCACGACCCGGCAGATGACCGCCACCACCGACCATCTCGTCGACCTCACCAACCAGCTGTCGACAGGCACGCACCTGTCCCGGCAAGCCGCCGATGACCTCGCGGCAACGGTCACCGAAGCTCGCGACCATCTGGCCGATTTCGACGACCTCGTCCGGCCGGTGCGCAGCTACCTCTACTGGGAACCGCACTGTTTCGACATCCCCGCCTGCTGGGCCATGCGCTCGCTGTTCGAGACCACCGACAACGTCGACGCGATGAGCGATGAACTCGCCAACATGACCAAAGGGTTGACCACCATCGACTCGGCTACACCGCAGATGGTCACCCAACTGCAAGGCATGGCCGCCAACATGCGCTCCATGGCCGCCACGATGACCGAGATGCAACACCTCACCGGCGCGATTCAAAGCTTCACCAGCACCACCATCCCGCAGTTCGATGCCATGATCCCCCCGATGATCGATATGGCACAGGCGTTCGACAACGCCAAGAACGACGACTTCTTCTTCCTGCCCCCAGATGCGTTGAACAGCCCCGATTTCAAAGTCGCCGAGGACTTCTTCATGACCCCCGACGGCAAGGGTGCCAGGCTGATGATTTACCACAAGGGCGAGGCCATGAGCCCCGAAGGCATCCGCCAGATCGAAAACGCGATGGCCGCCGCGCAGGAATCCATCAAGGGCACCTCACTGTCGGGCGCCAAGCTCTACATGGCCGGCGCCGCATCGAACTACCGTGATGTGCAAGACTATTCGCGCAATGACATCACCATCATGATGATCGCTACATTCGGGCTGGTCTTTCTCATCGTCCTCGTCATCACCAGAGCACTGGTCGGCGCGATCATCGTCATCATCACCGTGGTGGCATCCTTCGCCGGCGCATACGGCCTGTCCGTGTTGATTTGGGAGACCGTTCTCGGCGTCCAACTGCATTGGTTGACATTGCCGATCGCCTTCATCGTGCTGGTCGCGGTGGGCTCGGACTACAACCTGCTGCTGTTGTCCCGATACCGCGAAGAGCTCGGCGCGGGCATCAGAACGGGCATCATCCGCACCATGGCCGGCTCCGGCACCGTCGTGATGACCGCCGGCTTCGTCTTCGCGTTCACGATGCTGGCTCTGGTCTCCAGCGACGTGGTCAACATCGGCCAAGCCGGCTCGACGATCTTCATCGGCCTGCTCTTCGACATGCTGATCGTCCGACTGTTCCTGGTGATGCCACTCGCCCGGGTACTCGGCGCATGGTTCTGGTGGCCAACCAGGATCCCCCGAAACATCCCGGCGCCGTGGCCAACCCAACGCGGCGGTGCGGCGCCTGCTCAAGCCTGATGAACGTTGACAAACGCCCGCACAGGCCGCCGGACTCCGTCTACGGGATAGCGGCGCTCAGCCGGCGGCCGGCTTGGCGAGCACCATACTGTGGAGCGGCCGGTCGGGATCCATCGAGATGCCGAGCGCCTCGGCGGTGCCGACGATGACCCCCACCATGATCGTCGTCAGGTGGGCGACGAACCGCTCGCGCGGCATGCGCCGCGGGCTGTCCGGGTCGGGGCCCAGCCACCACTCGGTGGCTGAGGCGGCCGACCCGAAGGCCGCGTGCCCGGCCAGTTCGACCGCCGCGTGGTCCAGTTCCATCTCGCGCAGCTCGTTGTCGAACATGTCGGCCACGGCCAGCGTGATGCCGCGGCCCTCGTCGAGGATCTGGGGGCTGGCCGCCGAGTGGCCCTGGATGAAGACCCGCAGCACGTTGGGGTGCTGGTCGACGAGGTTGACGTACTCCTCGACGGCGCGCCGGATCACCTCGCGGGCCGAGTCGGTTTTCAGGTCGATCGAGGTGAAGATCGCCGCCCACAGCATGTCGCGCAGGCGTTCCCCGATCGCCTGGAACAGGTCGGACTTGTCGTGAAAGTGCCGGTAGATCTTCGGTTTGGCGGTGCCGGCCTCCTCGGCGATCTCCCGCACGCTGAGCTCGGGGCCCAGGCGGTCGATGGCCCGGAACGCCGCGTCGACGATCTCGCCGCGCACCTTCGTGCGGTGTTCGCGCCAGCGTTCGCTGCGCGCGTCGACCTTGGCCCCGGGCTTGACGCTGGGGTGGGGCCGAGCAGGTCGAGGCATTCTCACCACGCCAAGCACCATACCGCGTTGCGGCGGCTGACCTGGGCAGACTGGCTGGCCGCCGCCGCGTGAGTGTGCGTTTGGCGACGGGACACACCGTGAGGCCGTCGCCAAATTCGCACTCGGCCAAAGTCCTACAGCATGCAGGACACGCAACCCTCGACCTCGGTGCCCTCCAGCGCCAGCTGACGCAGCCGGATGTAGTAGAGCGTCTTGATGCCCTTGCGCCAGGCGTAGATCTGCGCCTTGTTCACGTCGCGGGTGGTGGCCGTGTCCTTGAAGAACAGCGTCAGGCTCAGCCCCTGGTCCACGTGCTGGGTGGCCGCGGCGTAGGTGTCGATGATCTTCTCGTAGCCGATCTCGTAGGCGTCCTGGTAGTACTCCAGGTTGTCGTTGGTCATGTAGGGCGCCGGGTAGTAGACCCGGCCGATCTTGCCTTCCTTGCGGATCTCCACCTTGGACACGATCGGGTGGATCGAGCTCGTCGAATGGTTGATGTAGGAGATCGACCCGGTCGGCGGGACCGCCTGCAGGTTCTGGTTGTAGATGCCGTGGGCGGCCACCGACTCCTTGAGCCGCCGCCAGTCGTCCTGGTCCGGGATGCGGATGCCCGCGTCGGCGAACAGCTGACGGACCTTGTCGGTCTTGGGCTCCCACAGCTGCTCGGTGTACTTGTCGAAGAACTCCCCCGAGGCGTACTTGGACTTCTCGAAGCCCGTGAAGTGGGTGCCGCGTTCGATGGCGATGCGGTTCGACGCCCGCAGCGCGTGGTACAGCACCGTGTAGAAGTAGATGTTGGTGAAGTCCACGCCCTCTTCCGAGCCGTAGAAGATGTGCTCTCGCGCCAGGTAGCCGTGCAGGTTCATCTGCCCCAGCCCGACCGCGTGGGAGTCGTTGTTGCCCTGCTCGATCGAGGGCACCGAGGTGATGTGGGTCTGGTCGCTGACCGCGGTCAGCGCGCGGATGGCCACCTCGATGGTCTGGGCGAAGTCCGGCGAGTCCATCGCCTTGGCGATGTTCAGGGAGCCCAGGTTGCACGAAATGTCCTTGCCCACCTTGGCGTACGACAGGTCCTCGTTGAACAGCGACGGCGTGGACACCTGCAGGATCTCCGAGCACAGGTTGGAGTGGGTGATCTTGCCGTCGATCGGGTTGGCCCGGTTCACGGTGTCCTCGAACATGATGTAGGGGTAGCCCGACTCGAACTGCAGCTCGGCCAGTGTCTGGAAGAACTCCCGCGCCTTGATCTTGGTTTTGCGGATGCGCGCGTCGTCGACCATGTCGTAGTACTTCTCGCTCACCGAGACGTCGGCGAACGGCACCCCGTAGACCCGTTCGACGTCATACGGCGAGAACAGGTACATGTCCTCGTTGCGCTTGGCCAACTCGAAGGTGATGTCGGGGATCACCACGCCCAGGCTCAGCGTCTTGATCCGGATCTTCTCGTCGGCGTTCTCCCGCTTGGTGTCCAGGAAGCGGTAGATGTCGGGGTGGTGGGCGTGCAGGTACACCGCGCCGGCGCCCTGCCGGGCGCCCAGCTGGTTGGCGTAGGAGAAGGAGTCCTCGAGCAGCTTCATGATCGGGATGACACCCGAGGACTGGTTCTCGATGTTCTTGATCGGCGCGCCGTGTTCGCGAATGTTGCTCAGCAGCAGCGCCACTCCCCCGCCACGCTTGGACAGCTGCAGCGCGGAGTTGATCGACCGCCCGATCGACTCCATGTTGTCCTCGATGCGCAGCAGGAAACAATTGTGCACGACCGTGCCCCGAATCGTGTACGTATGCGTGTCCTCGACGTGGAGGTTGTAGACCTTCGTGGGAACGTCGTCTGTGTGCCTCAATTCGCGGATTCCGTAAACGTGTCGCCCATGCACGACTTGATAGGTTGTGCGCGAGGTTCCCTTCTGGCCGACGTAGTTGTGCAGGTTCTTGCCGACGTCGAAGACGAACTCTTCATTGGCACCAGGCAGACCGGGCACGAACACCTGTCCCGTCACATTGCCCGATTGGTTGACGTACTGACGGACCCTGGAGACGATCCCGATTCGGCGCAGCAGCAACTGCACTTGATCGATCAGCTCTGGATTCACCAGGTCAAGCACCATGCCGCCGGTGGTGCTGCACCCGTCTCCGCGGAACAACCCGGCCAGCAGGCCACGCTGAAACTCTTTATCGGCCGTTAACACGTTGTGGGACAACCGCTTTAAGTGATATCCCGTGCCGACCAGGGAGAGGAACAGCGACGCAACGACCTTGCTGTTGCAAATCATGCGCACCGACTGGTCCGACACACTCTGGTGTATGGCGAGGTCCGCTGCGAACACCCGCTTGAACGCCGCCGCCAACTCTTGCTGGTACTCCAGCTCGTGTGTGCCGATCGTGAAGTGGATGCCATTGGGAGTCCGGCCCGTGGGCCCCGATCGCTTGGAGATATGGCCTTCGGCGACGTACCAGCCGAGAAGAAGGCCGAGGTCGTACGACTCTTCAACGTAGCGATTCACTGACACGAAGCGCATGTGGTGGCGCTGCTTGTTGCGATGCTTCCGATCGCAGTTGACCTTGCGTATCAGCCCGTCGACCTCTTCGTAGTCGCCCGCGCCTGCGTACTCCATCAGGTCATAGACTCGTGGCGATCGAACCTCCAATGGTGCCGCCGTCACAATGAAGTCCTTCGGACGAAGGTCTTTGGCAGCCAACCAAACAAATCCGTTGAAGGGATCAGCCCCGTCGCCGTCGATAAGTGTCTGCACATCGCGCCTAGTCCACACCAAGATCGGATGCTCGGGAGTGCACAGGATTGGCTCCTTGTGCCCGAAGTGTGAGATCGAGATGAGCGCTTGGTCGTTGGGGTTTTCGACGACGGACTCGACGACGGAGAAGGACCCGTCGTGCGAGAGTACCCGGTCACCTGCCCGCAAGGTCTCGATCGGCTTCGGGCCCTCGGGGGTATCCACTGGAGTTCCCGCCGGAAAGCAGCTCACCGGCTCGCCGCGCTGCTTCTTGCCCGAGTTCAGAAACGTCGGGGTGGCCGGCTGGAACCGGCCGTCGATGATCTCGTCGACCAGCTTCTCGGCCAGCCCGGTGTCACCGGCGGCCAGGGTCAGCGCCACCATGACGACGCGGTCCTCGAAGCGCTCCAGGTAGCGCTTGCCGTCGAAGGTTTTCAGCGTATAGGAGGTGTAGTACTTGAACGCGCCCAAAAACGTCGGGAACCGGAACTTCTTGGCGTAGGCGCGGTCCAGCAGCTCCTTGACGAAGTTGCGCGAGTACCGGTCGAGAACCTCACGCTCGTAATAGTTTTCGCGGATCAGGTAGTCGAGCTTCTCGTCCTGGTTGTGGAAGAAGACGGTGTTCTGGTTGACGTGCTGCAAGAAGTACTCGCGCGCGGCGAGCACGTCCTTGTCGAACTGAATCCTGCCGTCGGCGTCATACAGGTTCAGCATCGCGTTCAGCGCGTGGTAGTCCGTTTCCCCCGGCAGGGTGTGCGAGCCGGACGTTACAGGCTCTGCAGTGACGGTTGGTGGCACGTCTGTTCCTTCCAGAATTCGGCGAGGCCCGCGCGCACGGCATCGACGTCGTCGGGGGTCCCCATCAGTTCGAAGCGGTAGAGGTACGGAACGCCGCACTTGCGGGAGATGACGTTGCCCGCATAGGCGAACTCGGCGCCGAAGTTGTTGTTACCCGCGGCGATGACGCCGCGGATCAGCGACCGGTTGTGCTCGTTGTTCAAGAAGGCGATGACCTGCTTGGGGACATAGCCACCGGCATCCAGGTCGGGGGTGGCCCGCCCGCCGCCGTAGGTGGGCAGGATCAGCACGTACGGGTCGTCGACCTCGAGGTGTCCGTGCAGGGGTATCCGCGTGGCGGGAACACCCAGCTTCTGCACGAAGCGGTGGGTGTTCTCCGACACGGAAGAGAAATAGACCAGGTCGGGCTCCGTGATACCCATGGCGCCGCAACCCCCTTACCTGTCGTGTGCCGCTACGCGCTCAGCTGGGCACCGGCGAGCGCGGTGATGCGGTCCGGCCGGAAACCCGACCAGTGGTCGTCGCCGGCCACCACCACGGGCGCCTGCAGGTAACCGAGCGCCATCACGTAGTCGCGCGCCTCAGAGTCCAGCGTGATGTCGACCTTCTCGTAGGCCAGACCCTGCTTGTCCAGAGCCTTCTGGGTGGCGGTGCACTGCACGCAGGCCGGCTTGCTGTACACGGTGATGCTCATGGAATGCCGCTCCTTCGCGGAAGATGGGGTCACGGTCTGGCAACTACTCGGGGTACTACATCTGTGCTGTGTTCAGCGATCCGTCAAGCCCCCGAATTCCCGTCGTGCGGCTGCCAGGCCCAGCGGGCTGGTGACGCCGGTTCCGGGGACCTCGCCAGCCCGGCTGGCTCGGTGAATCTGGGATCTGCCGGTGCTCGAAACACTACACCTAGTGGGTCGCAAGAAGAAGAGATACAACATGTTCTGAACGACATTCATGAAATTCCCTGGTCGAAAGCACTGCCGCGAACGACTGCCCGGCGTGTCGCATGTCACAATCCCCGCTTGAGGTAGCCATGCGTGTTGGTATATCACCGGCCACCGACAAGCCGGCCGGGCCTCCCCGCGATGCCGGCCCACAGCAAAGCCGCCGGCACCGTGGCCGGCGGCTTTGCCGTTCGTCGTCGATGACGCGGCCGGCCCCCCGGCCAGCGGTTTGTTCGTTGCCGCGGCGCTCAGCCGACCTCGGCGACCAGCTTGCCGACAACCTCCCGCACATTGGCCGACAGTTCGGCGTGCTCCGCCGGGACCGCGCCCTCCAGGGTCTTGAAGGGCACGGAGAGCTTGATCGACTCGACCACCCGGGCACCCGCGATGCCGAACGACTTGCGCGTTTCGTCGTGCGCCCACACCCCGCCGTACTGGCCGAAAGACCCGCCGATGACCGCCAGCGGCTTGCCCTTGAGCGCGCCGTCGCCGAAGGGGCGCGACAACCAGTCGATGGCGTTCTTGAGGACCCCCGGGATGCTGCCGTTGTACTCGGGGGTGACCACCAGCGCGGCGTCGGCCCCGGCGGCCGCGGCACGCAGCGCCGCGACGGGGGCGGGCGCCTGCGCGATCCCGTCGGTGACAGCGGGGTCGATCTCCTCGTTGTAGAAGGGCAACTCCCCCAGTCCCTCGAACACCGTGACGGTCACGCCGTCGGGAGCGACCGCGGCCGCCAGTTCGGCGATCTGGCGATTGATCGACGCCGCCCGCAGGCTGCCCACCAAGGCCAAGATCGTGATGTTGGAGTTCTCTGGCACCGTTACGTCCCCTTCAGCTCGTTGGCTTACATCTTCCAGCACCTTCCAGCACCTTCCAGCACCAAAGCGGACTATAGTCCGATTTATTCCCGTGCCGTTACAGTGCAGAGGTGAGCGAGGTGCTGCGGTCTGGCGAGCTGCCCGTGTCCGCCCCGCAGGAGCGGGGCGACGCGGCCCGCAACCGCGCGCTCTTGCTGGATGCGGCGCGGCGCCTGGTGGCCGCGCGCGGCGCGGACGCCGTCACCATGGACGACGTCGCGGCGGCGGCCGGCGTCGGCAAGGGCACGCTGTTCCGCCGGTTCGGCAGCCGCGCCGGCCTGATGATGGTGCTGCTCGACGAGGACGAACGGGCCGCCCAGCAGGCGTTCGTGTTCGGCCCTCCGCCGCTGGGTCCCGGCGCGCCGCCGCTGGAGAGGCTGGTGGCCTTCGGTCGGCAGCGGATCGGCTTCGTGCATACCCACCACGCGCTGCTGTCGGCGGCCAACCGCGACCCGCAGAGCCGGTTCAACGCACCGTCGATGGTGCAGCGCACGCACGTGCGCGTGCTGCTGCGCGACGCCCACACCACCGGCGACCTCGAGGTCCAGACCGACGCGCTGCTCTCGCTGCTCGACGCCGACTACATCGAGCACCAGCTGCGCGAGGGCGGGCACACGCTCGCGACCCTGGGCGACGCATGGGAGAGCCTGGCCCGCAAATTGTGCGGGACGTGAGGCACGGCTGGATCCTGCATGTCGACCTCGACCAGTTCCTCGCGTCAGTCGAGCTGCGCCGCCGCCCTGAACTGGCCGGGCTGCCGGTCATCGTCGGCGCCAACAGTGACCCGGCCGAAGCACGCAAGGTCGTGACCTGCGCCTCCTACGAAGCCCGCGCATTCGGGGTGCGCGCGGGGATGCCGCTGCGCGGCGCTGCCCTGGCGCGACCCTTTTTGCCGTCCGACCCGGCGGCCTGCGACGCCGCGTCCGGCCAGGTCATGGGCGCGTCGCGCGACCTGGGGCACCCCGTCGAAGTGTGGGGCCGGGACGAGGCCAACGTCGCGGTCACCGACGCCGACCGCGCCGAGGTCGCCGAACGAATCCGTGCCGCCGTCTCGTCCGAAACCGGGCTGTCCTGCTCGGTCGGCATCAGCGACAACACGCAGCGCGCCAAAGCGGCCGCCGGCATCTTCGCGCTCACCGACGCCAACTGGATGACCGTGATGGCCGACCGGCCCGTCGACGCGCTCTGGAGCGTGGGCCTTAAGAACGCGAAAAGGCTTGCGGCCCTGGGAGTCACCACGACAAGGGAGCTTGCCGGCGCCGACGCCGAGCCCTGGGGTGCCACGCTCACGCAGCCACGTCGTCACCTTCCCGCATGACCTGACTGATCGCGCTGAGATAGCCACCGAGATAGAGCGATTGGCCCGGCAGGTGCTGGCGGACGTGGTGGGCTCGGGGCGGATCGTCACCCGGGTAGCGGTGACCGTGCGCACCACGTCCTTCTACACCCGCACCAAAATCCGCAAGCTGGACGATCCCACCAGCGAACCCGACGTCGTGGTCGCCGCGGCGCTGCGGGTCTTCGACCTGTTAGAGCTCGACCGGCCGTTCCGATTGCTCGGGGTGCGACTCGAATTAGTCATGCCTCGGTGGCGGACCCGGTCAGGGGGTGGTGCCCGCGTAGTACAGGCCCGCGAGCTCGTATCCGGCGTTCCGGAAGCCGGAGACCAGGCTGTCGGCGGCCAGCGCCACGGTTCCGGTGTTGAACAAACCCGAGAGGCCGCCACCGGCGTTGCGCAGGCCCGAGAACGACGCACCGAAGTTCTCCACGCCCGACCCGAAGGAGAGCCCGGACGCGTTGATGTTGAACGCGCCCGAGAGCCCGGACCCGAAGTTGCCGAAGCCCGAGTTGTTGCCGGTGCCGCTGTTGAAGAAGCCCGACGACGGGTCGACGCCGGTGTTCCCGTAGCCGGGCCCACCCGGGACGGACAGGGCCGTGATGGTGGTGCCGGGCAGGGTGATGCTGGGAATGGTGACGCCGGGGGTGGTGAAGCCGGCGAGCCCGACGGGCGGCAGGGTGAACGGTTCGGTGGTGACGGCGGGGGTGCTGATCGACGGCAGCGTGAACTCCCCCAACCCAACCGACGGAATCGTCAACGGCTGTGTCGTCACCGCCGGCGTACTCACCGACGGCAACGTGAACTCCCCCAACCCAACCGACGGAATCGTCAACGGC
>NZ_VMQU01000011.1 GCF_007714205.1 Mycobacterium helveticum
CCCCCCCCCCCCCCCTGGGGCCGCCCCCCCCCCCAACCCCCCCAAAAACCCATGTTTTGGGGGCTTTCGCGTCTGCTCGCGCGGGCTACAGCTCGGTTGCCGAGCCGCCCGCGGCGCTGATCTTCTCGCGCGCGCTGCCGCTGAACTTGTGGGCGGACACCTCGACCTTGACGGTCAGCTCGCCGTCGCCGAGCACCTTGACCAACGAGTTCTTGCGCACCGCGCCCTTGGACACCAACTCGTCCACACCGATGGCACCGCCCTGCGGGAACAGCCGGTTGATGTCCCCGACGTTGACGACCTCGTACTCGGTGCGGAACCGGTTCCGGAATCCCTTGAGCTTGGGCAGCCGCATGTGGATCGGCATCTGCCCGCCCTCGAAGGTCGCGGGCACCTGCTTGCGGGCCTTGGTGCCCTTGGTGCCGCGGCCCGCCGACTTGCCCTTGGAGCCCTCGCCGCGGCCCACGCGGGTGCGTGCGGTCTTCGACCCGGGCGCCGGGCGCAGGTCGTGCAGTTTGATCGTCACTTGACCTCCTCCACCTCGACGAGATGGTGCACCACCGCGATCAGCCCGCGGGTCTGGGCGTTGTCCTCACGGATCACCGAGTGGCGGATCCGCCGCAGGCCCAGGGTGCGCAGGCTCTCGCGCTGCTTCCAACGCGCACCGATCGTGCCGCGTATCTGGGTGATCTTGAGCGCTGCCATAGTTATGCCGTTCCTTCGCGTGCGGCCGCCGCGGCCAGCGCGTCACTTTCCCGTCGCGCCCGCAGCATCCCGGCCGGGGCGACGTCCTCGATCGGCAGCCCGCGACGGGCGGCCACCTCCTCGGGACGCTGCAGCAGCTTGAGCGCTGTGACCGTGGCGTGCACCACGTTGATCGCGTTGTCGCTGCCCAACGACTTGGCCAGGATGTCGTGCACGCCGGCGCATTCCAGCACCGCCCGCACGGCCCCGCCGGCGATCACACCGGTACCGGGGCTGGCGGGGCGCAGCAGCACCACGCCGGCGGCGGCCTCGCCCTGCACCGGGTGGGTGATGGTGCCGCCGATCAGCGGAACCCGGAAGAAGCTCTTGCGCGCTTCCTCGACGCCCTTGGCGATCGCGGCCGGAACCTCTTTGGCCTTGCCGTACCCGACGCCGACCATGCCGTTGCCGTCGCCCACGATGACCAGGGCGGTGAAGCTGAAGCGCCGTCCACCCTTGACCACCTTGGAGACGCGGTTGATGGCGACGACCCGCTCCAGGTAATTGCTCTTGTCGCCGTCACGGTCGCGGTCACGGCCACGGCCACCACTGTCGCGACCGCGACCGCGCCCGTCGCGGTCACCACGTGAGTCGCGGCTGTCCTGGGCGCCCTGCCCGCCGGCCGACTGCTCCGCCATTATGCGGTCCTTCCAGTTGTCATCAGGCTGATGTTGTTCATCAGAATCGCAATCCGCTTTCGCGCGCGGCATCGGCCAGCGCCGCGATCCGTCCGCCGTAGGAGTATCCGCCGCGGTCGAACACCACGCTGTCGATGCCGGCGGCCTTGGCGCGCTCCGCGATCAACTGGCCGACCCGTACGCTACGGGCTTTCTTGTCTCCCTGCAGGCCGCGCACGTCGGCCTCGATCGACGACGCGGCGGCCACCGTCGTGCCGTTTTCGTCGTTGACCAGTTGCACGTGGATATGCCGCGCGGACCGGTTCACCACCAGCCGCGGCCGCTGCGGGGTACCGGAGAGCTTCTTGCGCAGCCGCGCGTGCCTGCGCAGCCGGGATACCCGCCGATTCGCGGAGATGTTCTGCCCCACCGGCTTTCGCGCGGCGGTGTCCGTTTTTGATTGCGCCATGACTACTTACCTGTCTTTCCGACCTTACGGCGGATCTGCTCGCCCTCGTAGCGCACGCCCTTGCCCTTGTACGGGTCCGGGCGACGCAGGCGGCGGATGTTCGCCGAGATCTGGCCGACTTTTTGCTTGTCGATCCCCGAGACCGAGAACTTCGTCGGAGACTCGACCGCGAACGATATGCCCTCGGGGGCCTCGATCACGACCGGGTGGCTGTACCCCAGCGCGAACTCCAGGTTGGAACCCTTGAGCTGGACCCGGTAGCCGACCCCGAAGATCTCCATCTTGGTGGTGTAACCCTGGGTGACGCCGGTGACCAGGTTGGACACCAGCGTGCGGGACAGCCCGTGCAGCGAGCGGTTGCGCCGCTCGTCGTCGGGACGGTTGACCAGGATCGCGCCGTCCTCGCTGCGCTCCACGGTGATCGGCTCGGCGACCGTCAGGTCCAGGGCGCCCTTGGGCCCCTTCACCGAGACCTTCTGTCCATCGATCGTTACGTCGACCCCGGAAGGGACCGGAATCGGCCGTTTACCAATACGCGACATCTGAAGTTTACTCTGCCTCTCCCACTACCACACGTACGCGAGGACTTCGCCGCCCACGCCCTGTCTGGCCGCCTGACGGTCGGTGAGCAGTCCCGAGGAGGTCGAGATGATCGCCACGCCCAGGCCGCCGAGAACCCGCGGCAGGTTGCCGGACTTCGCGTACACCCGCAGTCCCGGCTTGGACACCCGTCGCAACCCCGCGATGCTGCGCTCCCGGCTGGGCCCGTACTTCAGCTGGACCACCAGGGACTTGCCGACCCGGGCGTCTTCGGTCCGGTAGTCGCTGATGTACCCCTCACTCTTGAGGATCGCGGCGATGTTGGCCTTGATCTTGGAGTGCGGCAGGCTCACCTCGTCGTGGTACGCCGAATTGGCATTGCGCAGACGCGTCAAGAAGTCTGCGATCGGGTCCGTCATCGTCATTTGCGCCCGCTCCTGTTCATCGCGGCGCTCTGCATCGTCGTAGTCGCGGTCATGACAGCGTCTGTCACCTTCCTCGCGGTGGTTCCCGGCCAAAAACTTCGCATGGGGGCCTACCGCGCAACCTGTTCTGGGGTCTTCGAATCGGGGGTGGGCTCGGTTACCAACTGCTCTTCTGCACGCCGGGCAGTTCGCCGGCGTGCGCCATCTCGCGCAGGCAGATCCTGCACAGCCCGAACTTGCGGTACACCGCACGCGGGCGCCCGCACCTGTTGCAGCGGGTGTAGGCGCGCACCGCGAACCGTGGCTTGCGCGCCGCCTTGTTAACCAGTGCCTTCTTAGCCATAGTCAGTTCTCCTTGAACGGAAAGCCCAGGGCCCGCAACAGCGCTCGCCCTTCGTCGTCGGTCGTCGCCGTGGTCACGACGTTGATGTCCATGCCCCGGACGCGGTCGATCTTGTCCACGTCGATCTCGTGGAACACCGACTGCTCGGCCAGCCCGAAGGTGTAGTTGCCGACGCCGTCGAACTGCTTGGGCGAGAGTCCGCGGAAGTCACGGATGCGCGGCAGGGCGATCGACGTGAGCCGGTCGAGGAACTCCCACATCCGGTCCCCGCGCAGGGTGACCCGGACGCCGATCGGCATGCCCTCGCGCAACTTGAACTGCGCTATGGACTTGCGCGCCTTGCGGATCTCGGGCTTCTGCCCGGTGATCAGCGCCAGGTCGTTGACCGCGCCGTTGATCAGCTTGGCATCCCGGGCCGCCTCGCCGACGCCCATGTTGACGACGACCTTGGTCACGGTGGGGATCCGCATGACGTTTCCGTAGCCGAACTGCTTGTGCAGCGCATCGCGAATTTCGTTGCGGTAGCGTTCTTTCAGCCGCGGCTTGACTCTTTCCGCAGTTGTCATCAAATGTCCTTGCCGTTGCGCTTGGAGATACGGACCCGTTTGCCTGTCTCCTCGTCCGCCCGGTAGCCGACCCGGGTGGGCTTGCCGTCGGAGTCGACCACCATGACGTTGGAGACATGGATCGCGGCCTCCTGGGTGACGATCCCGCCCGAGCGCGCCCCCCGCTGGTTGGTCGAAACCGCGGTGTGCTTCTTGATCCGGTTCACGCCCTCGACCAGCACCCGGTTGCGCTCCGGGTAGGCCTGCAGGACCTTGCCCTTGGCCCCTTTGTCCTTGCCCGCGATCACCAGCACGGTGTCGCCCTTGCGGACCTTCATCTACAACACCTCCGGAGCCAGCGAGATGATCTTCATGAAGCGCTTCTCGCGCAGTTCGCGGCCGACCGGACCGAAGATGCGCGTCCCACGCGGGTCGTTGTCCGGCTTGATGATGACGGCCGCGTTCTCGTCGAACTTGATGTAGCTGCCGTCGGGACGGCGGCGCTCCTTGACGGTGCGCACCACGACGGCTTTGACGACGTCGCCACGCTTGACGTTGCCACCGGGAATGGCGTCCTTGACGGTGGCCACGATGACATCCCCGATGCCGGCGTAGCGTCGCGACGAGCCACCGAGCACCCGGATGCACAAGATCTCCTTGGCGCCGGTGTTGTCGGCGACCTTCAGCCGCGATTCCTGCTGAATCACTCGATCTCCTGACCTGGTTTACGTGTGCACGGCAGGAGAAGGCAGCTCGGTGGGCCCCGAGGCGCTGCTCACCAACCTGACGTGCGCGGTCTTCGTCACCGAAGGGCACGCGGGGCCGGCTGAAAAGCTGGTCGCTTGTCACGCACCGGCCGAGGTCTGCCCACGGCAACCCCTAGAGTCTAGGCGACGGCCAGCTCAGAGCCAAATTCTTCCCGGAGCGACGGCTCCGGCGCGCTACACCACGCAGCGAAACCCGATGTGGGTGGTCGCGGTGTCCTGCGACTGGGGCGACCGCGCCGCGGGACGGTACCGGTGACAGTACTCGGGCGCGCACAGGTGCGAACCGCCCTTGAGCGCCTGGCT
The DNA here is from genome assembly GCF_007714205.1 of Mycobacterium helveticum. Lineage (GTDB taxonomy): Bacteria > Actinomycetota > Actinomycetes > Mycobacteriales > Mycobacteriaceae > Mycobacterium > Mycobacterium helveticum. The sequence goes on from NZ_VMQU01000011.1 coordinate 4,754, forward strand.
GACGCCGGGATCCGCGGGCCCCGCCGGCGTGCAACAGCTCTTCGGCGGCCGGTCGAGCCGGTGGTGTGCGGAGAACTCGGTGGCGGTCCACTCCCAGACGTTGCCGATCATGTCGACCAGGCCGAACGCGTTGGGCGGGAACGTCCCCACCGGCGAGGTGCCGACCCAGCCGAGCGCACCCTCGTTGCGGTAGGGGAACCTGCCCTGCCAGGTGTTGGCCATCAGCTGACCGTCGGGGTCGGCCTCCTCCCCCCACGCGTAGGTGGCCGTGCTCCCGGCGCGCGCCGCGTACTCCCATTCCGCCTCGGTCGGCAACCGGCGCCCGGCCCACCGCGCGTAGGCCGCGGCGTCGGGATACGCCACCTGCACGACGGGGTGGTCGGCCCGGCCCGCGATGTCGCTGTCCGGCCCGTACGGGTGCCGCCAGTCGGCTCCGGGCACCCAGTCCCACCATCGCCGCCAGTCGCGCAGGTCGACGGGGCCCGGCGTCGGTCGGAAAACCATGGCCCCCGCCCGCACGTCATGCACCCCCGGGAACTGCGCCGGGTCGATCGGCTGCTCGGCGACGGTCACATAGCCCGTGGCGGCGACGAATTCGCCGAACTGCGCGTTGGTCACCGGGTGCAGCTCCACCGCGAGCGGTGCCACGGACACGGTGTGGATCGGCGCCTCTTCGGGGTAGAAGCTCGTTGAGCCCATGCGGAACGAGCCGCCCGGCAGGTCGACGAGCTCGCTGAGCATCACTTCAGGGTAGGACAAACCCGGCCCGGCGGCGTCACGCCTTCTTCGGCACCTTGCGATCGCGCTGCCGCCACCAGGCGAAAACGAACAGGGACATCGCGACGACCAGCGCGATCAACACCCACAGCACGACGGCCTGGTCGACCCACGCACCATAGGGCGGGCCGCCCGGCAGAATGTTGCGCAGCGGGACAATGGCGAAAAGCATTGCCCCGTACCAGGTGATGAACGGCGGCACGAACGACGTCCGGCCCAGAGCCATCGGTATGGCCACCCACAGCGCCAAGGCCGGCAGGGCGAGCAGCACCAGGCAGATCCCGACATCGAAGATCAGCGAGCCCTTGGACCTGTGCAGCGTGATGATCACGTCGTCCTGGACGGCGGGGTTGGACTCGTCGGGGTCGTGCACGCGGGCCACCGTCGCGTCCCACCCGTCCAGCTGACCGGTTACTTCCACCCGGGCGGGTGTCTTCTCCCGGTTCCGGCCGGAGCCGGTGAACACGTCGGCGGCGACCACCTCCGTCTGGTACGAGTCGAAGGGCCAGTTGTTCGGGTCGCCGTGCGCGGCGATGGTGGTGGTGACCTGCGCCGGCGCCTTCCCGACCGGGTAGTGCAGGTCGCCGAGGTCGTTCTCCGGATACAGCCGCACGGCCGCGTCGGTGGTCAGCACACCGAAGTTCTTGTCGTACAGCGAATCCTTGGGATATACAAGCACATTCACCGTGAGGTGGTTTGCCACGGTTTCCAGTTTCTCGATGCGCACCGCGACAACGCTGTCCTCGGACTCGACCTTGCTCAGATCCACCGCGGGCAGCGGGGGCGCGGATCCGGCCAGCAGGTGCACGGCGATCAGGGACAGGACGTAGATGACGATCACGGCGACGACGACCCCCAGGGTGATCGCCGTTTGCCGGCGTCGCGACTCCGGCGGCGCCGACGGGAGCGGACCGGGCTCAGCGGACATGGGCCATCACCCCGGAAAGTTGTTGCGAGCCCTTGCCAGACACGGCGTGATGCTAGCAGCCGCCAGCCGCCAGCCGCCAGCCGCCAGCCGTCACGGCGCGGTTTGTGCGCTGCGCGGCGCACGCGTCGCGATGTGCCAGCGCGCCTCAGTCGCGCGCGAAGGCCAGCGCGAGTTCGCGTTCCAGATCTTCGTAGGGCCTGCCCGAAATGTCAACGGTGACTTGGGCGATGGTGCCGCCGGTGAAGTTGAACGGCGCCTTGTAGCAGCTCGACACCCCGGATCCGCCGTTGCGTCCGACGGTGATGCCGGCGCCGGCCAACCCGAACGTCCCCGGATGGCTCGCCACATCCGCGAGCGAGCCCACGACGGTGTCGTCGATGAACAGCGTGGCGTCGCCGAGCGGGGTGTGGCTGTTCTGCACGGTTCCCGTCCGCGCGTAGCGCACGCCGAACACGTGCCTGCCCAGCGGGACCGCCCCGGAGGACGAAACCTGTTGCTGGCGCTCACCGAGGAAGTTGTAGACGTAGTGCAGCCGTCCGTCCTGGATGAACAGCACGTGCCCGCCGTGGGCCCCACCCTGCTTGAACAGCACGCCCTCGGCGCCGGTGGTGTCCACCGTCACGTCGGCCAGCACGGCGAAGGAGCGGCCGCGAAGCTCGGCGGCCGCGCCGATGCCGACGTCCGCGCAACCGGGATAGTAGACGTAGGTCTCCCGTTCGCCGACCAGGTAGGGCCGCGAGCGCATCATCGTCTCGATGATGTTCAGGTCGGCCAGCGGCAGGCCGTTGTACTTCGCGGCCTCGGAGAACCACAGCGCCTTGAGTTCTTCGAGCTTGTCGGGGTGTGCGGCGGCCAGGTCGTGGCACTGGCTGCGGTCGGCCTCGATGTGGAAGAGCTCCCAGCGGTCGGTGTCGAAGTGCGACCAGCCCGCCGGTGTGGCCGCGTGCACGGTGTTGGCGAACCAGCCGTCGTGCCAGATCCCGCGGGTGCCGAGCATGGTGTAGAACTGCGTGTGCTTGCCGGTGTCAGCGCCCGGATCGTCAAGTGCCGCTTTAAAGCTCACGCCGTCCAACGGCTTCTGCACGATGCCCTTGACGGTCTCGGGCGGTGTGATCCCCAGCAGGTCGTAGACGGTCGGCGTGACGTCGCAGACGTTGACGTAGTTGTCGCGGATCTCCCCGTGCGCCGCGATCCCGTCGGGCCACGAGATGATCGCCGCATCGGCGATGCCGCCCTCGTGGGAGGCGTAGCGTTTGTAGAGCTTGTAGGGCGTGTTGAAGGCCATCGCCCACCCGATCGGGTAGTGGTTGTACGTCTGCGGCCCGCCGAGGCGGTCGAAGAGCTTCATGCTCTCCTCGACGGTGTCGATGTAACCGTTGAAGAACTTGCCCTCGTTGACCGATCCGTTGGGTCCGCCCTCACCGCTGGCCCCGTTGTCGGAGATCACCACGACGATGGTGTTGTCCAACTGGCCGGATTCCTCGAGGTAGTCCAGGATTCGGCCGATCTGGTCGTCGGTGTAGCTCATGAATCCGGCGAACACCTCGGCCATCCGGCTGAAGAGTTTCTTCTCCTCGTCGTTCAGCGCGTCCCACGGCCGGACCGTGTCCTGCAGCGGCCACTGCTGGCCCTCGGGTCCCGTCACGTCCGCGTACGGGTTGACCGCCGACAGTTCGGTGTCGGGCGGCACGAGCCCGAGCGACTTCTGGTTCTCCAGCACGATCTCGCGGTACCGCTCGTAGCCCATGTCGAACCGGCCTGCGTAGCGGTCCGCCCACTCCGTGAAGACGTGGTGCGGCGCGTGTCCGGCGCCCGGGCACACGTAGCTGAACCACGGCTTGTCCGGGGCGATCACCTTGGCGTCGCGGATGAATTCGATTGTCCTGTCGGCGAGGTCTTTCGAGAGGTGGTAGCCCTCTTCCGGCGTTCCCGGCGGGCTGACGGGGTGGTTGTCGTAGACCAGGTCCGGGTACCACTGGTCGGTCTCGCCGCCGAGGAAGCCGTAGAACCGTTCGAAGCCGCGCGAGGTGGGCCAGTGCCGCTTGGTCGACGCCAGGTTGGCCTCTTCCAGCGGGGTCAGGTGCCACTTGCCGATGCAGTACGTGTTGTAGCCGCGTTCGGCGAGCACCTCCGAGAGCAGTGCGGTGTCCGCCGGGATGCGGCCGTTGGCGTTGGGGAACCCCTCGGTGAACTCCTCGATGGTGGCCATGCCGACGGTGGTGGCGTTGCGGCCGGTCAACAGCGAAGCCCGCGTCGGTGAGCACAGCGCGGTGGTGTGGAACTGCGACAGCCGGATCCCGCGGTCGGCGATCCGGGTCATCGCCGGCATCTCGACCAGTCCGCCGAAGCAATCCCACGTCGCGATGCCGGTGTCATCCCAGACCAGGTAGAGCACGTTCGGCGAGTTCTGCGGCGCCACCGGCGCGGCGAAAGGGCCCCAGTCCGGTTCGGAGTCACGGATATCCAGCGCGATCTTGCCGTTGAAGCCTCCCGAGCGCCCGGACTCTGCCGACTCACTCACCATCGCTCACACTCCGCTCTCGGTATCCCCCGGCGTCGCGTCGGAGACTACACGGCCGGAACCGCCGCCCGCGCGGGAAGACGCGAAAGCCCCCGACACGCCGTGGCGCCGGGGGTTTTCGCTGGGGGTACCTCCCGCTTGCGGGGGGACTACTCGCGCGGGTGCGGGAGTGTCGTTCGGCTACTTGGCCTTTTCCAGGATTTCGACCAGCCGCCATCTCTTGGTCGCCGACAACGGGCGCGTCTCCATCAGCGCGACGCGGTCGCCGATGCCGGCGGTGCTGTTCTCGTCGTGCGCCTTGACTTTCGTGGTGGTACGGATGATCTTGCCGTACAACGGGTGCCGCACCCGGTCCTCGAGCTCGACCACGATGGTCTTCTGCATCTTGTCGCTCACCACGTAGCCGATGCGGGTCTTGCGCCGGCCGCGGGTCTTGGGGTTGCGCGGAGTGTGCTTGTCACCCTTTTCGGTCTTGGCTTCAGCCATCACGATTCCTCACCATCAGCACCGCCGGGCCCGGAGGCCAGGCCCAGTTCTCGTTCCCGCAGCACGGTGTAGACGCGCGCGATTTCCTGACGCACCGCACGGAGCCGGCGGTTGTTGGACAGCTGCCCGGTCGCCATCTGGAAGCGCAGGTTGAACAGCTCCTCCTTGGATTCGCGCAGGCGGTCCGTCAGCTCCTCGTCGGTGAGCTCACGCAGTTCGCCAGGCGAAATTCCCACTGCCATCAGAACTGATCCTCTCGGGTTACGATGCGGGCCTTGATCGGCAACTTGTGGATCGCTCGGGTGAGCGCCGCCCGGGCGATCGCCTCGTTCGGGTAGCTCAGCTCGAACAGCACCCGTCCCGGCTTGACGTTGACCACCCACCACTCCGGGGAGCCCTTACCCGAACCCATGCGGGTTTCGGCGGGCTTCTTGGTCAGCGGACGGTCGGGGAAGACGTTGATCCACACCTTCCCGCCACGCTTGATGTGCCGGTTGATGGCGATACGAGCGGACTCGATCTGCCGGTTGGTGACATAGGCGTGCTCGAGCGCCTGGATGCCGTAGTCGCCGAAGCTCACCTCGGTGCCACCGCTGGCGATGCCGCGCTGGCGGGGGTGGTGTTGCTTCCGGTGCTTGACTTTGCGGGGAATCAGCATGATTCAGCTCTCCGTGCTCTGCGTTTCGGGGGCCGGCGCGCCTTCGCTGGGTGCGGGCGCGGCGCCTTCGTCGGCGCCCGCGGCGCGCCCGGCCTCAGTGCTGGTCGCCGTGGTGCCAGACGCGCCGCTGCGACGGGGACGGGTACCCGAGGGCCGCTCGCGGCGCGGGCGCTCGCCGCCCGCCGCCGTGCCCGCGGCCAATTCGCGCTTGCCGCCGACGATGTCGCCCTTGTAGATCCACACCTTCACGCCGATCCGGCCGAAGGTGGTCCTGGCCTCGTACAGGCCGTAGTCGATGTCGGCGCGCAGGGTGTGCAGCGGCACGCGGCCCTCGCGGTAGAACTCCGAGCGGCTCATCTCGGCGCCGCCGAGGCGCCCGGAGCACTGCACCCGGATGCCCTTGACGTTGGGCTGGCGCATCGCCGACTGGATCGCCTTGCGCATCGCGCGACGGAACGCCACGCGGTTGCTCAACTGTTCGGCGACGCCCTGGGCCACCAATTGCGCTCGGGACTCGGGGTTTTTCACCTCGAGGATGTTGAGCTGCACCTGCTTTTTGGTCAGCTTCTCCAGGTCCGCGCGGATCCGGTCGGCCTCGGTGCCGCGGCGGCCGATGACGATGCCGGGGCGGGCGGTGTGGATGTCCACGCGGACGCGGTCACGGGTCCGCTCGATCTCCACGTCGGCGATCCCGGCGCGTTCCAGGCCGGTGGACAGCAGCCGGCGGATCGCGACGTCTTCCTTGACGTAGTCGGCGTACTGCTTGTCGGCGTACCACCGGGATTTCCAGTCGGTGGTGATGCCCAGACGGAAGCCGTGCGGATTGATCTTCTGGCCCACTAGTCTGAGCCTCCCTTCGGTGCAGAAGTCTCAGAGGTCGTCTCGGCGGGCGCCGTCTTGGCCGGCTCCGCCTTGGCGGGCGCCTTCTTGGCCGGCGCCGCCTTGGCGGCGGCCTTGCTGGCCTCGGCGCGGCGGGCGCGCGCCGACTTCGCCGACCGCTCGTCGCGGACCGGCCGGCTTTCCACCACGACCGTGATGTGGCTGGTGCGCTTGCGGATCCGGAACGCGCGTCCCTGGGCGCGTGGCCGGATGCGCTTGGCGGTCGGACCCTCGTCGGCGTAGACCGTGGCGACCACCAGGGTCGACGGGTCCAGGCCGGCATTGTTCTGCGCGTTCGCCGCCGCGCTGGCGATCACCTTGGCGACCGGCTCGCTGGCGGCCTGTGGCGCCCAGCGCAGGATGTCGAGCGCGTCGGCCACCGACCTGCCGCGCACCAGGTCGATCACCCGGCGCGCCTTTCTCGGCGACACCCGCACGAAACGCGCTTTGGCCACCGCCGACGGGAATTCAGTTGCGGTCATCGACGTTTGGCCTTCCGGTCGTCCTTGATGTGCCCCTTGAAGGTGCGCGTCGGCGCGAACTCGCCGAGCTTGTGACCCACCATGGCCTCGGTGACGAACACCGGGACGTGCTTACGTCCGTCGTGCACCGCAAAGGTGTGACCGATGAAGTCCGGAATGATCGTCGAACGCCGCGACCAGGTCTTGATGACCTGCTTGGTGTTCTTCTCGTTCTGCACGTCCACCTTCTTGAGCAGGTGGTCGTCGACGAACGGGCCCTTCTTCAGGCTGCGTGGCATGAGTGCTCCTGAACTTCCTAGCGTCCGTGCTTCTTGCCGGTGCGACGGCGCCGGACGATGAGTTTGTTGCTGGCCTTGTTGGGATGACGGGTACGGCCCTCGGGCTTGCCCCACGGGCTGACCGGGTGGCGGCCACCGGAGGTCTTACCCTCACCGCCGCCGTGCGGGTGGTCCACCGGGTTCATGACCACACCGCGGACGGAGGGGCGCTTGCCCTTCCACCGCATGCGACCGGCCTTGCCCCAGTTGATGTTCGCCTGCTCGGCGTTGCCCACCTCGCCGACGGTGGCGCGGCAGCGCACGTCGACCCGGCGAATCTCCCCGCTGGGCATGCGCAGCGACGCGTAGCTTCCCTCCTTGCCGAGCAGCTGAATGCTGGACCCGGCCGACCGCGCGAGCTTGGCGCCGCCGCCGGGCCGCAGCTCCACAGCGTGGACGACCGTGCCGGCCGGGATGTTGCGCAGCGGCAGGTTGTTGCCCGGCTTGATGTCGGCGTTGGCACCCGACTCCACCACGTCACCCTGCGAGAGTCCCTGCGGGGCGATGATGTAGCGCTTCTCGCCGTCGAAATAGTGCAGCAGCGCAATGTTGGCGGTGCGGTTCGGGTCGTACTCGATGTGGGCGACCTTGGCGTTGACGCCGTCCTTGTCGTTGCGGCGGAAATCGATCACCCGGTAGGCGCGCTTGTGGCCGCCGCCCTTGTGCCGGGTGGTGATCCGGCCGTGGGCGTTGCGACCACCGTGACCGTGCAACGGGCGCACCAGCGACTTCTCGGGCGTCGACCGCGTGATCTCGGCGAAGTCGGACACGCTCGCGCCGCGACGACCGGGGGTCGTGGGCTTGTACTTGCGAATTGCCATGTCTTATCAGGCCTCTCTCTTGCGCCCGGCTAGGCCGGCGCCCCGAACAGGTCGATCGGCTTGCTGCCCGGCGCCAGGGTCACAATGGCCCGCTTGGTGCTCTTGCGCTTGCCGTATCCGGTGCGGGTGCGCTTGCGCTTGCCCTGCCGGTTTGCGGTGTTCACCGATGCGACCTTCACCGAGAAGATCTTCTCGACGGCGATCTTGATCTGCGTCTTGTTCGAATCGGGGTGCACCACGAACGTGTACACGTTGTCGTCGAGCAGCGCATAGGACTTCTCGGAGATGACCGGCGCCAGAATGACGTCGCGGGGGTCGGCGAGGGTCGCCATCAGGCCGAAACCTCCTCGGAGCTGGTCGTGTTCGCGGCGATGTAGGTGTTCAGCGCCTCGACGCTGAACACCACGTCATCGGAATGCAGCACGTCATAGGTGTTGAGCTGACCGGGCGACAGGATGTGCACACCGGGCAGGTTGCGGACGCTTTTCCTGCCGGTCTCGTCGCTGCGGCCGATGACCACCAGCACCTGTTTGCGGTCGGTCAGGCTGTCCAGGAACGCCTTGGCGTTCTTGGTCGACGGCGTCTGACCGGACACCAACTCGGTGACCGCGTGGATGCGCCCGTTGCGGGCCCGGTCGGACAACGCCCCGCGCAACGCCGCGGCGATCATCTTCTTGGGCGTGCGCTGGCTGTAGTCGCGCGGCTTGGGGCCGTGCACGACGCCACCGCCGGTGAACTGCGGGGCCCGCGTCGAGCCCTGCCGGGCGCGACCGGTGCCCTTCTGCCGGTACGGCTTGCGGCCACCGCCACTGACGTCACCGCGCGTCTTGGTCGAGTGCGTGCCCTGCCGGGCCGCCGCCCGCTGCGCGGTGACCACCTGATGCATCAGCGCGATGTTGGCCGGCGCATCGAACAACTCGGCGGGCAGCTCGACCGAGCCGTCCACCTTGCCGTCCGGCGTCTTGACGTCGATTTTGAGTGCCATCACTTCTCACCTCGTTTGACCGCGCTACGGACCATCACGAGTCCACCGGTGCGCCCGGGGATCGCACCCTTGATCAGCAGCACGCCGTTCTCGGGATCAACCTTGTGCACCACCAGGTTCTGCACCGTCACCCGGTCGTTGCCCATCCGGCCGGCCATGCGTGTGCCCTTGAAAACTCGCGCGGGGGTGGCGCAGCCGCCGATGGATCCCGGGCGACGGTGCACCGCCTGGGCACCGTGACTCGCGCCCTGGCCGCGAAAGCCGTGCCGCTTCATCGTGCCGGCGAAGCCTTTACCCTTCGAGGTTCCGGTCACGTCGACGTAGGCACCGTCGGCGAAGATCTCGGCCGTCAGCTCCTGGCCGACCTCGTAGTCGGCGGTCGCCTCCGCGTCGTCGAGCCGCAGCTCGGCCAGGTAGCGGCGCGGGTTGACGCCCGCGGCGGCGTACTGGCCGGTCACCGGCTTGTTGATCTTGCGCGGGCTGATCTCGCCGTAGGCCAGCTGGACGGCGCTGTAGCCGTCGCGCTCGGGGGTGCGGATGCGCGTCACCACGTTGGGCCCCGCCCTGACCACGGTGACCGGCACGACCCGGTTGTTCTCGTCGAACACCTGCGTCATGCCCAGCTTGGTGCCCAGAATGCCTTTTCTTGCCATGAGTTCGCCGAGCTCCTACTGGATGTTGACGTCGACGCTGGCCGGAAGGTCGATGCGCATGAGGGCGTCAACGGTCTTCGGCGTCGGATCGAGGATGTCGATCAACCGCTTGTGCGTGCGCATCTCGAAGTGCTCCCGCGAGTCCTTGTACTTGTGCGGAGAGCGGATGACGCAGTACACATTCTTCTCGGTCGGCAGCGGCACCGGCCCTACGACGCTGGCACCGGTGCGGACGACGGTTTCGACGATCTTGCGCGCCGACGCGTCGATAGCCTCGTGGTCGTAGGCCTTAAGCCTGATGCGGATCTTCTGTCCCGCCACGCTTCTCCCTACCTGATTCCCTCGTGAAGCCCGTCCGGGCTTCGTTCGCTCCTGAGGCCCGGTGTCCGGGCCTGGTGCCCTCCGGCGCGCAGATCGACCGACCGTTTTCCGGCCGGCCTAGCGTCGCGCCGGATGCTGCGCCGCTGTTTACCTGTCGTGGTCCACCGACCCCCGCGGTCGGGTGTGTCACCCGCACGCAGCCTCGTGCGCGACCGATCAGTCGCACTCAAGGATGGGACCGGACGCGCCCGTTCGGGCGCTGGTCGCATGCCCGGCCAGGCCAAAACCTGGCGCAAGGCAACCCGAACAGTATGCCTGACGATCATGCCCCGGGCCAAATCCCCGGCCGACTCTCGGGCACGCCTCACGGGAACGCTACCAGCGGCCCGCCGGTACGCCGGCCCGCTCCGCGTTCGCGGACCCCGAACCCGTCCCCGCGGCGGTCCGCGGGGGCCGACCCGCACGGGACTCGGGCACCCGCCGATTCGACACTCGCCGCACCGCTCGCCGCACCGGCGCGGTTCTGCGCGCGCTGAACGTGCAGGAACCCGTCGACCGCCGCGCGGGCGCATTCGGCGGACAGAAACCGCGGGCACGCCCGGGCTCGGGCAACCCGTCGAGGTCGGGCCCGAGCGCCGGCCATGGCATGGCCGTCATCGTCGCCGTCGCCGCGGTGGTGATCGGGCTCCGGGAGCCCGCGCACGACGGGCGAGCGCTCCGCCCGGTGCGCCGGGTCGCGCCGCACCCGTCGCGCTCCGCGGCGACGCGCCCCCTTGCGAACCTCTTCTCTTTCTGGTATCAGAAATCTATATCGACAAATACAGATCATCTCGACGGTTTGGGGTGGATGTGGTGTTGATTGCTGGCGACTCGCTCCCGGGATTCGCTTGTCCCGGAACTGTATTCAGGTAATGGATCTGCCCGGCGACGGCCGGGACGGCGTCGGGCGCCTGCCACCGCGCATGGTCGGCTCGGCGTAGGGCATCAGCGAGCGAAAGGAGGTGAGAGGCGAAGGCTGATTCATGACGCACAAGCCCATGACGCGGCGTCGTGCCGTCCACGCTTTTTGCGACGCATTGTTCGCGCCTGACGCTTTGCAGCGCGCGCATCGCCACCTGTCGTGGCCATCTACGTGGACCGCATGAACGTCGCCACCCTCACCGGCGGGTCGCGCCCGCACCGGCAACTGTCCGGAGGCGCGGCCCGCCCTTTCTTGGGCCGGGCGCGGGGCCGGGTTTGGCTGCGAACGGGTCGACCGCGTGCGGACCCAACGGTATCTTCGGGCCAAAAGCCCTCGGGGAACCCGGGGCGGGGGATACCATCCGGTTGGACGTGATTCGACACACGGGGGAAGTGAAATGTCATACGTGATCGCGGCACCGGAACAGGTGGCCGCGGCGGCGACGGACTTGGCGAATCTCGGCTCGACCATCAGTTCGGCGAACTCCGCGGCGATGGGCCCGGCGTCGACCGTGACGCCTCCCGGTGCCGACGAGGTTTCGGCGAGCATCGCCGCGCTGTTCGGCGCGCACGCCCAGGCCTACCAGCTGCTCAGCGCCCAGGCCGCGGCTTTTCACGCCCAGTTCGTGCAGCTGATGAACGGCGGCGCGGCGCAGTACGCCCTCACCGAGGCGGCCAACGCCTCGCCGCTGCAGACGGCCCATCAGGGCGTGCTGAGCACCGCAGGCAACCAGTCCGGCCAGGCCTTGACGCACGCGCAGCCGTTGATGAGCGCCGCCGCACCGGCGGGTTCCGCGGCGGCTGCGGTGCCCTCGGCAACGGCGGGCCTGGCCGGCGCAACCGCACCGGCCGCCCCGGTGGCGCCCCTGACGTCCGCGGTTGCGCCGGCCCCGGCGGCGCTGGCGCCCAGCGCACCGATCTCGGCGGTTCCGGCGGCCTCGGCGGTGGCGACGGGCGCGCCCGCGGCACCGATGCAGGCGCCGACGCCCGCCTATGCCCCGGCGACGGTGGCCGCGGGGCCCGCCGACGTGCCGCCGGCGGTCAGCGCCCCGGCGGCGGTGCAGGCGGAAGCGGCTGCCGTCGCACCGACGACGATGCCGCCGATGCCCGTCGGCACCGGCACGCCGGTGGCCGCGGCGGCCTCGGCGGCCTACTCCCCGGCGACCCCGCCGTATTCTCCGGCGGCGGCCCCCGCGGCGGCCGCTCGCGAGGAGACGGCGGTGGCTGCCGCGCCCGCGGCGCACTGGAGCTCCGCCGCGCAGTGACCGGCGCGCCCACGCGGCGCGCGGCCACGCGGCGGTTCACCCGACGAATTCGGCCGCCCGGTGGCCCAGCATCACGATGGTCGCGTGCGGGCCACGGCCGGTGATCGCCGGCAGCACGGACCCGTCGATCACCCACAGGTTTCCGATTCCCCGCACCCGGCAGCGGGGATCGACGACGGCGCGCGGGTCGTCATCGGTGCCCATCGGCGCGCTCCCGCACAGGTGCTGCGACGTCGACCAGAGGGGCTCCCCGACAGATGTCGCCGCACTGGCCAATTCGCGGGCCAATTCGCTGCCCCGGCGCAGCGCCGCGATGTCGTCGGGCTCGCTGTCGTAGTGGTGCTCGATTCGCGGCGGCACGCCGGGATCCGAAGACACCAGGGTGACAGTCCCCCGTGCCCGCGGCCGCATCAGCGCCACCCCGATGTGCGGCCAGTCGGGATGACCCGCTGTGCCGTCACCGGTCATGGCGACGAATCCCCCTGTATAGGGCCGAATTTCGATGTCGTCGTCCGCGCTCAGCATGACCTCCAGCACGGGACGGCCGGCCGCGACCGGCCAATCGGTCGGTAGCACCCATTCCGGGTGATCGCTGCAGGACCGCCCCACCGGCAGCGGCGCCACCACCGGCACGCCGACGGCCCGCAACGCCGCCTCGTCCCCGATGCCGGAGAGCATCAGCAGGTGCGCTGACTCGATCGCACCGGCGCACAACACGATTCGGCTCGCCGTCAGGGTCACCGGACCCCGCGGACCGATCGCGTCGACGCCGACCGCGCTGGCGCCCGCGAAACGCAGTCGCACCGCGCGCGTCCGGCCCAGCAGGGTGAGGTTCGGCCGGCCCAGGGCCGGAAGCAGGAATCCCGCGCCGGACCCCCTGCGTATGCCGTCGACGATGTTGAGCGGGACGGCCCCAACTCCCGAAACTGACTCCGGTCCAACGTCATTGAGATCGGGAATCCAGGCAAACCCGGCGCGTTGCGCGGCGGCGATGAAGAGTTCCGAGACACCCGTCATCTCGTGGGTGCGGCGAACGGCAATCGGTCCGCTGTCGCCGTGCGCGGGACCGTCGAAATCCAGGTCCGTTTCGATCGCGCGGAAATGGCCGAGAACGTCGGACCACGCCCAGCCGGGTATGGCCGCCAGATCGAAATCGCGAGGAAGCCCGCGGCAGAAGTAGCCCCCGTTGATCGCGCCCGAACCGCCGACCGTGGCACCGCGCACGATCGCCAGCCGGCGCTCGGGCCGATCGGTGAGGCGGGTCTGGTAGCGCTGCACCAGCGGGCTGCCCGCGCCGATCGGCAGCTGCAGCCCGTTGGTAGTCAGCGCCAGCAGCCTCGCGTCGGCGAGCGCCGGTCCCGCCTCGAGGACGGTGACGGCGCAGCCCGGGTCGGCGGACAGGCGCTCGGCCACCACCGATCCGGCGCTGCCCGCGCCGACGATCAGCACGTCGCTGTGCTGGGCGGGTGCGGTCAAGGCCGGGATTGACTTCGCTTGCCGTGAACCCATTCGCCGACAGTGGGTGGCGTGCACCAAAGTTGCTTGAAATCCGCACCTGACCACCACATTCGGCGCGCATCAGAGGCCACGCCGGTCGCCCTCCGTGGCGGCGGGCCGACGACTCGCGGCACTAGCTGCGAATCTGCGGCTTGAGCGCCCGCAGATTGCGTTCGCGCAGCACGCCCCACCACAGGCCCAAGCCGTAAGCCAGGTCGTCGACGCGCTTGAGCAGCAGGTAGGTCAGCAGCCCGATCGGTTCGGCGTCCTCGCCGGTGGCGTCTCGGCGGCGCAGCCAGTCCACCACCCCGTCCATGACCGCCGCGACCACCACGACGCGTCTGCAGTGCCGCGACGTCAGGGCCGCGAGCAGCGCCAGCGGCCAATAGTGCCGGCACACGGCCGACGCCAGTTGCAGCGCCGCCGACCACAGGCCGCGGGCCGCGATCACCAGCACATCGGCAGGCGACGTCTCGACGCTGCGCATGGCCATCGCGATCCGCCGGCCGGTCAACAGCGCGATCCCGACCGAGGCCAGCCGGCTCAGGCTGCTCCCGAGCGCCATCAGGACCCAGGCGGCCAGTGCCCAGCCCGAGATCACCAACGGGGCCGTCTTGTCCGGGTGACGCACCGACAGCGGGGCGGCCGACCCGCCGTAGAATGCCTTGCGCGCCAGCCAATCCCGAAGCTCCGTGCGATGGTCGTGGGCGACCAGCGCGATCGGCTCGTAGCGCAGCCGGGCACCCGACTCGATGAGGCGCCAGCACAGGTCGACGTCCTCACCGGACTGCATGGTCTCGTCGAACCCGCCGACCCCGCGGATGGCCGAACAGCGGCAGACGATCGCGGCGCTGGGGACATAGGACACCGTGCTGTGCGGCAGCACCGGTGCTTCCCGCTCACCGAGGTCCAGCGACGAGTGCACCGCCTCGTAGCGCCCCACCACGTTCTCGCTGTGCGACAGGCCCACGATGCGGGGTGCGACGAGGGCGACGGTGGGATCGCAGAAGTGACCGAGCAGCGCTTCGAGCCAGCCGCGGCGCGGGGCGACGTCGGAATCCAGGAATGCGACGAACTCGGTCTTGCAGGCGGCCAGCCCCGTGTTGCGGGCCGCCGCCGGACCCTTGGCGCGCACGTGGCGTAGTACCTCGACGTCGCAGTGTGCGCCGACGAAGTCGTCCGGCTCCAGGGGCGGGTACGACCCGTCGTCGACGACGACGACGCGCAGCCCGCGGAGCGAACTGACCAGGCGCCGCACGCCGAACACGTTGTCGCGCACCGGAATCACCACGGTCACGTCGCGGTGCGACGGGCCACCGGCGGGCCGCGGGTGGGCCACCGTGGCGTCCAGCAGGGTGCGGGCCAGCTGGGCGCTGACGTCGTCGCGGACCTTCAACCGGCCGTCGGAGAGCATGTGCTGGGCGGCCGGAGCCAGCTTCAGCAGGCGCGTCGGCGAACCACCGAGCAGCGCCGAACCGTCGCCGAGCACCCGCACGCGGCGATCGACCTGAACGGCGAACCCGTCCGGGAGCCGGGCTTGGCTCATGTCAGCATCCCGTCGGGCCCGGGCAACCACCGGGCGACCCGGCGCACACACCCGTCGACCATCTCCGCGAAGAGGCGCTTCCCCTCGTGCCCGGTCGCGGTCGTCGGATCGCCCAGCACGCCCACCGGGCTGACGGCCGCCACTCCGCCCCGGCGCATCGAGGGCAGCAACTCCGACACCGGTGCGTCGTTGCCGGGCAGCCACCGGTCGGTCCGCACCTCGGCGGCGCAGATGTGGAGCAACACCGATGTCTCGGTGTGGCCGGCGTGCGCGTCGGCGCCCGCCGCCGCGCACGGGACCCAGCCGGCGTCGCAGCCCTCGGCACGCAGCCGGCCCGCTGCGGCGCCCAGGGCGGCGACGTTGCCGCCGTGGCCATTGACGAAGACCAGGCGCCGGGCCCAGCAGGAGGCCGACCTGGCGTACTCCACCAGCAGCGTCGTCAGCGCCTCGGTGCCGATGGAGACGGTTCCGGCGAAGCTCTGATGCTCGCCGCTGGCGCCGTAGGCGATGGCGGGTGCGACCAGCCATTCCTGCCCGAGAAGCGCCCGGGCCTGCGCCGCGACCGCAGTCGCGATGCGGGTGTCGGTGTCCAGGGGCAGATGCGGGCCGTGCTGTTCGGTGGACCCCAACGGGATCAGCAGCGACGGCGAGAACAGCTGGCTCGACGTCGCACTTCCCAGTTCGCCGAGTACGGGCACTCGCCGATGGTAAGGCCAATTCACCTGGCGTGCACCAATTGTTGTCCCCCGAAAACAAATTTTTTTCTGGGCCGTTCATCGAGCACCCCGATTCTCGGGACACGCGCGTCACGGTTGCCTCGTAGGCACCAGGAACCCCACCCCCGCCGGGGCCTGGTCCGGCCTAGTCCCGGGCGGCGGGAGGCACGCCCAGTGCCCGGGTGAAGCCGGCCGGCACCAGGACGTCGTCCGCGCGCAGGTCGTGCACCGAGGAGTGCCCCAGGCCCATCAGCGCCGAGTCGATCCCGCCGCGCAGGATGTCGAGGACGTTTTCGACGCCGGGCTGGCCGGCCGCGGCGAGGCCCCACAGGTAGGCCCGACCGATCATCACCGCCCGCGCACCCAGCGCCACCGCCTTGACGACATCGCTCCCGCGCCGGATGCCGCCGTCGAGCAGCACCTCGACCTGGTCCCCGACCGCTGCCGCCACCGCGGGCAGCGCGCGGATCGACGCCGGCGTCCCGTCCAGGTTGTTGCCGCCGTGGTTGGACACCGAGATCGCCGAAACACCGGCGTCCACAGCCCTTTTGGCGTCGTCGACCCGCATCACGCCCTTGAGCATGAACGGTCCGCCCCACAGCTCGCACAGCCAGGCGATGTCTTCCCAGGTCGGCGGTGGTGTGCCCATCCACTCGCCGTAGGCGGCGAAGAAGGGCGGGCCGGGCTCGCCGCGGCGGCCCTGGTTGGGCACCCGCAGCTCCGGCGGTCGCAGCGTCTTGCCGAACATGTAGAGCCACCGGGGCCGGACGATCGCCTCCGGGGACAACCGCAGGATCGTCCGCAGGTTCATCTTCTCGGGGATCGTGGGACTGCCCCAGTCGCGGCCGTGCGAGAACGACCAGTCGGTGGTGACGATCAGGCCGGCCGCGCCGGCCGCACGCGCCCGTTCCACCCGTTCGGCGATCGCGTCGCGCCCACCGAGCCAGTAGACCTGGAAGAACACCTTGGGGTTGGCGGCGACGACCTCCTCGACCGGCTTACTGGCGAACGAGGAGAGACCCATCGCGGTGCCGCGCGCCGCTGCGGCGCGCGCCACCGCGACCTCGCCGTCGGGGTGGACCGCCTGCACTCCGGTCGGCGAGATGATCACCGGCAGAGAAATCTCCTGCCCCATGACCGTGGTCGACAGCTCTCGCTTTTCCTGTGCGCCCACGACGTGCGGGGCGAAACCGAGTTCGCTGAACGCCGCGACGTTGTCGGCGACCGTGATGCCCTTTTCGCTGGCCGAGATCAGCGACGAATACACCGATCTGGGTAACCGCCGCTTGGCGCGTTGCTGGGCGATGGCAACCGTTTCGAACCACTCGGCCATGGCTACAGCGGGCTCTCGTGGCACGGGCGCGCGGGCGGCGCGGCCACCGGCGGCCGCACGGTCAGCGTCAGCGGCACCGGGGCGCCCCGGGAGTGGTCGGCCCGTGGCCGCGGTGTGTCGCGCTCGCGGGCCAGCGCGGGCTCGCCGTGACCCTGGACGCATTCGGGGTCCGGGCCGTCCATCGGCAGGCCGGTGAAGAACTTGGCCGCCATGCATCCGCCCCGGCAGCTGTCGTAGTGCCCGCAGCTGCCGCAGGCCCCCGGGGACTGCGGCTCGCGCAGTTCGCGAAACAGCGGGGCGTTCTTCCAGACGTTGTCGAATCCGCCGTCGGATGCCACGTTGCCGGCCAGGAAGCGGTCGTGGATGGCGAACGGGCACGCGTACACGTCGCCCACGGGGTCGATGAGGCACACGACCCGGCCGGCCCCGCACATGTTCAACCCCGCCAGCGCACCGGAGGAACCCAGCGGCGACAGATGGAAAAACGAGTCACCGGTGAGCACCCGCTCCCCCTTGGCGACCAGCCAGTCGTAGAGCGCAGCCTGCTGGGCGGCGGTGGGGTGCAGGTCTTCCCACACGTCCGCGCCCCGCCCCGACGGGCGCAGCCGGGTGATCCGCAGCGTGGCGCCGTAGCGGCTTGCCAGCGCGGCGAACTCGTCGAGCTGCCCGACGTTGTGCCGGGTGACGACGACCGAGATCTTGGCGCCCCCGTTCTGGGTGAATCCCGCGGCGGCCAGGTTCTCCAGCGCCCGCACCGCCATCGCGAACGACCCGGGGCCCCGGACGGCGTCGTTGACCTCGGCCGTGGCACCGTCCAGCGAGATCTGGACGTCGACGTAGTCGCTGGCCGCCAGCCGGGCGGCGACCTCCGGGGTGATCCGGACCCCGTTGGTGGAGAACTTCACGCCGACGTGATGCGCGGTGGCGTAGTCGACCAGCTCCCAGAAGTCCGGCCGCACCGTGGGTTCCCCGCCGCCGATGTTGACGTAGAACACCTGCATGCGTTCCAACTCGTCGATGATGTCCGTGCACTGGCGCGTGGACAGCTCGCGCGGATCGCGCTTGCCCGACGACGAAAGGCAGTGCACGCAGGCCAGATTGCACGCGTACGTCAGTTCCCAGGTCAGGCAGATGGGCGCGTCCAGGCCGCGTTCGAACTGCTCGACGAGCCGGGGCGCCGTGGCTGCCTGGGTCATCGGGTCTCCTGGGGTACCAGCATCGTCGAATCGGCCAGCACGCCCAGCGCGTGCAGATACGGCTCCTGTTCGCCGTCATCCACACCCGCGGCGCGGCAGGCGGACCGGGCATCGGGATGCTCGGCCAGCGACCGCACCACCTTCAGGACGGCGCGGTTCTTCAAAAACGACAGCTTGCGGGTGCCGAAGTGGTAGAGCAGCGCGCCGAACGGCTCCGGGCGAACCGCCACCTGCGGGTGCAGCCGCCAGCCGCGATCGGGGTCGAACACGGGGTCAGTAGACCCCGCACATTCCGTCGATGGAAACCTCTTCGACCAGCGTCTCGGTGACCAGTTCGGTGTCGGTGTGGGTCTCGTGGTCCACGGGGCTTGGCCTTTCGTCGGTTCTTGACAACTATGAGTCGAGTCACAATCGTCGCCAGAATATGGCATCGAGTGCCGAAAAGGAAGGGCGGGTCCGACGATGCCGCAGTCCCGGGTCGGCCGGCGCCGTTCGACGACACCGCACCAGATCACCGACGTCGCCATCGAACTGTTCACCGCGCGCGGTTTCGCCGAGGTCAGCGTCGACGACGTCGCGCAGGCCGCCGGCATCGCGCGCCGCACGCTGTTCCGCTACTACGCCTCCAAGAACGCGATCCCCTGGGGCGATTTCGACACCCACCTCGCGCACCTGCGCGACCTGCTCGACAATGCCGACCCGGCGACGCCGCTGGGCGAGACCCTGCGGGCCGCGCTGCTGGCGTTCAACACCTTCGACGCCTCGGAGACCGCGCGGCACCGACAGCGGATGCGGGTCATCCTGGAAACCGCCGAGTTGCAGGCGTATTCGATGACGATGTACGCCGGCTGGCGGGGGGTGATCGCCGGGTTCGTAGCGCGCCGGCTGGGCGCCGAGGCGTCCGACCTGCTGCCCCAGACCGTCGCCTGGACGATGCTCGGGGTGGCGCTGGCCGCCTACCAGCACTGGCTGGCCGACGAGTCGGTGCCACTGCCCGTGGCGCTGGGCAACGCGTTCGACGCCGTCGGCACCGGGCTGGCAAGGCTGGACCCGTGAAGCCGGGGCACCTGCCGCACATGTTGCGGGCCCAGGGGCGGTTCTGCGCCGAGCTGGGTTCCCCGATGTACGGCGAGCTGCTGGAGCTGGTGGCCAGGGACGTGGAATCCGGCGGCGTGTTCGCCACCGTGTTGGCCGGACACGAAAACGACCGGTCGCGCGACGCGGTGCCGCTGCGGTTGCTCGGCGCGCTGCACCGGCTGGTTCTCGACGGCCGCGCGCCGGCGCTGCGCCGCTGGTACCCCAGCACCGGCGGCGTGTGGGGAGCCGAGGCCGCCTGGCCCGAGATCGTCCGCGCCGCAGCCGGCCACGTCGCCGCGCTGCGGGCCGGCCTGCAGCGGCCGCCCCAGACCAACGAGGTCGGCCGGTCCGCGGCGCTGATCGGCGGACTGTTGTGCCTTGACCACGAATTGGGTTGGCCGATAAGGCTTTTTGAGATCGGTACGAGCGCGGGGCTGAACCTGCGCGCCGACCGCTACCGCTACCGCTTCGCCGGCAGGCAGTGGGGACCGCCCGACGCGCCGGTGACGATCGACGACGCCTGGCGCGGCCGGCTGCCGCCCGAGGGCGCCCTCGACGTCGTCGAACGATACGGATACGACATCGCCCCCATCGACGTCGGCGGGACCGACGGGGAAACGACCCTGTTGAGCTACGTCTGGCCCGACCAGGGCGCCCGGCTGGACCGGCTGCGCGGCGCCATCGCGGTGGCCCGCGAGGTTCCGGCGCGGCTGGAGCGCCGCACGGCGGCCGACGCGGTCGCGGGCCTGACGCCGGCCGACGGCGCGCTGACGGTGCTGTGGCACTCGATCGTGTGGCAGTACCTGGGCGCCGACGAGCGCCGGGCGGTGCGCGAGGGGGTGAGCGCGCTGGCCGGGCGCGCCGGCGACCGCTCGCCCTTCGCCCACCTCACCATGGAACCCGCGCGGGACTGGTCCGGCTCCGGGTTCCGGTTCCTGGTGCGGGCCCGCCGCTGGCCGGGCGGCCGGCTCGCGGTCCTGGGGCAATGCCCTCCGCACGGCGTGCCCGTGACCTGGCACTAGGGCCGCGAGAGAGCATGAAAACCACTCGCTATCCCAGCATTTCGGAGATGGGCGCACCGGCGGCGATCTTCGCGCGGACCTTCATGACCTTGCCGGGCATGCCGCCGCCCACCACCCCGACGAGCACCCCGTCGCGTTCGTAATAGGCGAGGAACTTGCGGCCGTCGTCCTCGACGAGGTGCACGGTGTCGGTGGCCTCCGGCTCCCCCAGGCACTGGATCTTGACGTCGTACTGGTCGCTCCAGAAGTAGGGGACGACCGTCGTCGGGGCCACCTCCTGGCCCAGCATCGCCGGCACCACGACCCGGGTCTGATCGGCCACATTGCTCCAGTGTTCAACGCGCGCTTGGTGTCCCGTGGCATCGCGCCACGAGGCCACGTCGCCGAGCGCCCACACATTGGGGGCGGTGGTGCGGCCGGCCTCGTCGCAGAGCACGCCACCATCGACACCGTCGACCTCGACGCCGCTGCCGGCCAGCCAGTCCGTCGCCGGATGCGACCCGATGCCGACGACGACGAGATCGGCCGGCAGTTCGGTGCCGTCGGTCAGCACCACGGCCTCGACGGACCCCTGCCCGCGCACCTCCGCGACACCCACGCCGAGGCGCACGTCGACGCCCTCGTCGCGGTGCAGCCGGGCGACCAGTTCGCCGATCCGCTCGCCGAGCACCGCGGCCAGCGGCGTCGGCTGGGGCTCGACCAGCACCACGTCGACCCCGAGGCCGCGCAGACTTGCCGCGACCTCGCAGCCGATGAAGCCCGCCCCGACGACCACCCCGTGGCGGGCCCGCACGGCGTGCTCGCGCAACGCCAGGCTCTCGTCGAACGAGCGCAGCACGTGGATGCCCCCGAGATCTCCGAACGCCGGAATGCGGCGCGGCACCAGGCCGGTCGCAATGACGAGTTCGTCGTAGCCGAGCGCGGTCCCGCCGGCCAGCGTCACCGTCTGCGCGGTGGTGTCCAGGCCGGTGGCGGCCGCGCCCAGTCGCAGCGTGATGTCGTTCTCGTCGTACCACTCGCGCGGTTTGAGCGCGACGTCGTCGGCCTCTTTGCGCAGCACCTCTTTGGACAACGGCGGGCGATCGTAGGGCACGTGCATCTCGTCGCTGACGATCGTGACGCGCCCGGTGTAGCCCGACCGGCGCAGCTGCTCGGCCGTCCGGGCCGCGGCGAGTCCCCCGCCGACGATCACGACACCCTGTTCGGAGCTACTGGTCACGTGGTGTTCATACACGATCGCCGATCAGTACTTCAAGGCGCCCTTGTCGACGTTGACCTGGGTGCCCGACAGTGTCCCCGAGCCGTCACCGGCGAGCCAGGCCACCACGTCGGCAACCTCGTCGGCACCCATGAAGGCCTTCGGCTGCAACGGCATTGGCGGGAAGCTGTGCACGAACGCCGGATGCCTGGCAAAGATCTCCATCATCGCTTCGGGCTCGATCATCGGGGTGTCCACCGAATAGGGGTGGATGGAGTTGACCCGGATACCGTATTCACCGAGCTCGATCGCGAGGGTGTTGGTGAGCGCGGTGAGCCCGTATTTGCTGGCCGCGTAGTGCCCGTTGCCGGGTGTGGCCTTCACTCCCGCCGCCGAGCTGACCACCACGATGGAGCCCCCGTTGCCGGCGTCGATCATCGCGGGGATCGACGCGCGCAGGGTGCGCCAGGTGCCGGTCAGGTTGACTCCGATGACCGTGTCCCACTGCTCGTCGGTGAGCTCCCAGACCCGGCCCCAGCCCAGCACACCGGCGTTGGCCACCGCGACGTCCAGCCGGCCGAACTGCTCCACACCGTCGGCCACCAGCCGGCGCACCGCGGCGTCGTCGCGGACGTCGGCCTCGCGGGCGAGCACCTTGCGGCCCTGCGCCTCCACCAGGCGGACGGTCTCGCTGAGGTCCTCCGGCGTGGCCGGCGTGTACGTCAGGGTGTCCGACACCGGCGCGCAGATGTCGAGCGCGATGACGTCGGCCCCCTCGGCGGCCAGGCGCACCGCGTGCGCGCGCCCCTGGCCCCGGGCCGCCCCGGTCACGAACGCCACCCGGCCCTGCAGTGATCCAGCCACGTCTGCCCCTTTCGCCGCACTGTGCCGGAGCCAGGCTAGCAGCGAAACTGAAACGCGTTCTAGTTGCCCGTGCCGATCAGATCTCGGAGATGATCGCGAGGATCTGCCGGATCTCCATCAGCGGGCCGGCCTGCCCGCTCAGGTGGTGGGTTGTGTGGTCGTCGGCCAAGCGCGCCGGCGCCTTCGCCCCCTGACACGAGCGAACGATGACACGAGCGAACGATGACACGAGCGACGACTCGTGTGAGGTCAGCGCGCAAACGCGCAGCGGCACCCACCCTTTCGGATGGGCGCCGCCGCGCTGTCGAGCCACTACTTGATGATCTTGACGACCCGGCCGGCACCGACGGTACGGCCACCCTCGCGGATCGCGAAGCGCAGACCGTCATCCATGGCGACGGGCTGGATCAGCTTCACCGTGATGTTGGTGTTGTCACCGGGCATCACCATCTCGGTGCCCTCCGGCAGCGTCACCACACCGGTCACGTCGGTGGTGCGGAAGTAGAACTGCGGACGGTAGTTGTTGAAGAACGGCGTGTGCCGGCCGCCCTCGTCCTTGGACAGGATGTAGACCTGGCCCTCGAACTCGGTGTGCGGCGTGGTGGTGCCGGGCTTCACCACGACCTGGCCGCGCTCGACGTCCTCACGCTTGATACCACGCAGCAGCAGCCCGACGTTGTCGCCGGCCTGCCCCTGGTCGAGCAGCTTGCGGAACATCTCCACACCGGTGACCGTGGTCTTGGTGCTGGTCGGCTTGATGCCGACGATCTCGACTTCCTCGTTCACGTTGATGACGCCGCGCTCCACCCGGCCGGTGACCACGGTGCCACGTCCGGTGATGGTGAAGACGTCCTCGACGGGCATCAGGAACGGCTTGTCGGTGTCGCGGACCGGGTCCGGGATCGACTCGTCGACGGCGTTCATCAGCTCCTCGACCGACTCCACCCACTTGGCGTCGCCCTCGAGCGCCTTGAGCGCCGAGACGCGGACCACCGGGGCGTCCTCGTCGAACTCCTGAGCGGCCAGCAGCTCGCGAACCTCCAGCTCGACGAGCTCGAGGAGCTCCTCGTCGTCCACGGCGTCGGCCTTGTTCAGCGCGACCAGGATGTAGGGGACACCCACCTGGCGGGCCAGCAGCACGTGCTCGCGGGTCTGCGGCATCGGGCCGTCGGTAGCGGCGACCACCAGGATGGCGCCGTCCATCTGCGCCGCGCCGGTGATCATGTTCTTGATGTAGTCGGCGTGGCCGGGGGCGTCGACGTGCGCGTAGTGACGCTTCTCGGTCTGGTACTCCACGTGGGAGATGTTGATCGTGATACCGCGCTGACGCTCCTCGGGCGCGTTGTCGATCTGGTCGAATGCACGCGACTCGTTCAGATTGGGGTACTTGTCGTGCAACACCTTGGTGATCGCCGCGGTCAGCGTGGTCTTACCGTGGTCAACGTGACCAATGGTCCCGATGTTGACGTGCGGCTTCGTCCGCTCGAACTTCGCCTTCGCCACTTCTGTGTCCTCCTGGACTTGTTGGTGCTCGTTAAAGCAGTGTTGATGTTTTCAGTTGTGCCGCGCCCAAGGCATTGCAGTGACCCGGCAAGGTTACTCCATGCTGGCTGCTCGACTCCTTGCTCCCAAGCTGCGCTTGCTCGCCGTCGTCTTCGCGGTGGGGGTCACTGACCCGTCGCCTTCGCGATGATCTCCTTCGACACGTTCGCCGGCACTTCGGCGTACGAGTCGAAAACCATGGAGTAGTTCGCCCGGCCCTGGGTCTTGGACCGCAGGTCGCCGACGTAGCCGAACATCTCCGACAGCGGCACGTGCGCCTTGACGACGCGCGAACCGCCCCGCTCCTCCATGGCCTGGATCTGGCCACGGCGGGAGTTCAGGTCGCCGATGACCTCGCCCATGTAGTCCTCGGGCGTGGTGACCTCGACGGCCATGATCGGTTCCAGGATGACCGGCTGTGCTTGCTGCGCAGCCTTTTTCAGCACCTGCGAACCGGCGATCTTGAACGCCATCTCGGACGAGTCGACCTCGTGGAAGGCGCCGTCGAGCAGGGTGACCTTCAAGTTGACCAGCGGGTAGCCCGCCAGCACGCCGTACTGCATGGCGTCCTGGGCGCCGGCGTCCACCGACGGGATGTACTCGCGCGGGATGCGCCCACCGGTGACCTTGTTCTCGAACTCGTAGGTCGCACCGTCCTCACCGTGGAAGGGCTCGATGCTGATCAGCACCTTCGCGAACTGGCCCGAACCGCCGGTCTGCTTCTTGTGGGTGTACTCGACCTTGTCGACCGTGCGCTTGATGGTCTCCTTGTAGGCCACCTGCGGCTTGCCGACGTTGGCCTCCACCTTGAACTCGCGGCGCATGCGGTCCACCAGGATGTCCAGGTGCAGCTCGCCCATGCCACCGATCACGGTCTGGCCGGTCTCGGCGTCCTGGTGCACCTTGAAGGTCGGATCCTCTTCGGCGAGCTTCTGGATCGACAGCGACAGCTTCTCCTGGTCGCTCTTCGTCTTGGGCTCGATGGCCACCTCGATGACCGGGGCGGGGAAGGTCATGGACTCGAGCACGACCTGGTCGTTCGGGTCGCACAGGGTGTCACCGGTGGTGGTGTCCTTGAGCCCGATCACCGCGTAGATGTGGCCGGCACTGGCCGTCTCCACCGGGTTTTCTTTGTTGGCGTGCATCTGGAACAGCTTGCCCAGCCGCTCCTTCTTGCCCTTGGTGGAGTTGATGACCTGTGACCCGGAATCGACCTTGCCCGAATACACCCGCACGTAAGTGAGCTTGCCGAAGAACGGGTGCGTGGCGACCTTGAACGCCAGGGCCGAGAACGGTTCGTCGGTCGACGGTTTGCGGATGACCTCCACGTCCTCCTTGCCCGGGGCGTGGCCCACGGCGGGCGGCACGTCAAGCGGTGAAGGCAGGTAGTCGATCACGGCGTCCAGCATGGGCTGCACGCCTTTGTTCTTGAACGCGCTGCCGCACAGCACCAGATAGGCCTCGGAACTGACGGTGAGCTTGCGCAGCGCACCCTTGATCTCCTCGACCGACAATTCCTCGCCGCCGAAGTACTTCTCCAGCAGCGACTCGTCGGTCTCGGCGACCGCCTCGAGCAGCTTGGTGCGGTACTCGTCGGCCTTCTCCCGAAGGTCCTGCGGGATGTCGATGGTCTCGTAGGTCTCGCCCAGCTTGGTCTCACCCCGCCACACCTTGGCCTTCATCTCGACCAGGTCGACGACACCCTCGAAGTCACCCTCCGAGCCCACGGGCAGCTGGATCGGGATGACGTTGGCGCCGAGGCGATCCTCCATGGTCTTGACCGAGAAGTAGAAGTCGGCGCCGATCTTGTCCATCTTGTTGACGAAGCAGATCCGCGGCACGTCGTACTTGTCGGCTTGGCGCCAGACCTGCTCGGACTGCGGCTCGACACCTTCCTTGCCGTCGAAGACCGCGACCGCGCCGTCGAGCACGCGCAGGCTGCGCTCCACCTCCACGGTGAAATCAACATGACCAGGCGTGTCAATAATGTTGATCTGGTTGTCGTTCCAGAAGCAGGTGGTGGCCGCGGAGGTGATGGTGATCCCGCGCTCCTGCTCCTGCTCCATCCAGTCCATCGTGGCCGCACCGTCGTGGACCTCACCGATCTTGTAGCTGATGCCGGTGTAATAGAGGATCCGCTCGGTGGTCGTCGTCTTGCCGGCGTCGATGTGCGCCATGATGCCGATGTTGCGGACCTTGGTCAGGTCGGTCAGCACGTCCTTCTGTGCCACAGAAGTCTTCCCACTTTCGATTGCTTAGTTCGCTGTCCTGGTTGCGCCCGGCCACGCTGCCAATCGGCGCCGGTTCCGGCTCCTACCAGCGGTAATGCGCAAAGGCGCGGTTGGCCTCGGCCATCTTGTGGGTGTCCTCGCGCCGTTTGACGGAGGCTCCCAGGCCGTTGCTGGCATCGAGAATCTCGTTGGCCAGCCGCTCGATCATGGTCTTCTCCCGGCGTTGCCGCGAGAAGCTGACAAGCCAGCGCAGCGCCAGCGTGGTGGACCGGTCCGGACGCACCTCGACGGGCACCTGATAGGTCGCACCGCCGACGCGGCGGCTGCGGACCTCCAGGGCGGGCTTGACGTTGTCGAGCGCGCGCTTGAGCGTGATGACGGGGTCGGTCCCCGTCTTGTCACGGGCTTGCTCGAGCGCACCATAGACAATGCGCTCCGCCAGCGATTTCTTCCCCTGGAGCAAAACCTTATTCACCAGCTGGGTGACCAGTTGCGACCCGTAGACCGGGTCGTTGACCAACGGACGCTTGGGCGCGGGTCCCTTGCGCGGCATCAGCTCTTCTCCTTCTTGGCGCCGTAGCGGCTGCGAGCCTGCTTGCGGTTCTTGACGCCCTGGGTGTCGAGCGAACCGCGGATGATCTTGTACCGCACACCGGGCAGGTCCTTCACCCGACCACCGCGCACCAGCACCATCGAGTGCTCCTGCAGGTTGTGGCCCTCGCCGGGGATGTAGGCCGTGACCTCCACCTGGCTCGTCAGCTTCACGCGCGCGACCTTCCGAAGCGCCGAGTTCGGCTTCTTCGGAGTGGTGGTGTACACGCGGGTGCACACGCCACGACGCTGCGGGCTGCCCTTGAGGGCCGCGGTCTTGACCTTAGCGATCTTGTCCCGGCGGCCCTTGCGGACCAGCTGCTGAATGGTTGGCATCTAGGCGGCTTTCTGTGTTGAGCGTTCTGTGTTGAGCGTTCGAGGTGTTCAGGTACTGCGGGCGGTGTCCAAGTCTTCTCACTGCGGTTTTGCCCAACCGCACTACCCCGCGGCCGGGTGTGTCGCATGCGTCCGGCGGCGGATTTCGCCGTTGCGCCGTGGACATGCGAATTTGCCCGGCATCCCTTTACTTACGTCAGGCGCCGTAAGCCGCCAGGCACGAGCTTCCACGATACCCGGCGCCGGTCTGACAGGTCAAAGCGGCGGCCGTCACCCTCGGGCACCGCCCGCCGCGGCGTGCTCCTCGGTGCGCTTGGGCAGGCCCGCCGCCAGGCGCAGCACCATGTCGGAGAACAACGCATCGGTGTCGATCTCGTCCATGACGCCGGTCATCTCCAACAGCACGAACCCGTGCAGGGCGGACCAGAACTCCAGCGCCGCGTGGAAGGCCTCGTCACCGCCGAGGCCGTAGGAGGTCAGCACGGCGATCACCGGTGCGGCCGCGCTCCTGGTCGCGGAGGTGTACTCGGGGTCGTCACCGCCCAGCGGCATGCGGGTGAACGCCGAGTACCGCCCGGGGTGGTGGTGCGCGTAGCTGCGGTAGGCGCCCGCCATGACCAACACCGCGTCGTCGCGGGCCCGCCCCTCGCCGACCCGGTTCAGCATCATGATGATGTCGTCGATGACCCGGATCCGCACCGCGCGCCGCAGGTCCTCGAGGCTGTCCACGTGGTTGTACAGCGAGGGACCCTTGGTCCCCAGCTGCGTCGCGAGCGCATTGATGGTCAGCGAGTCCCAACCCTCCCGGTCCAGGAAGGCCAGGGCGCCGTCGACGATGCCCTCGCGGCTCAGCTTCGCCGGCCGCGAGGCGGACTTCCCGCCCCGCTGGCGCCCGGCCGCCGGAGTTTCCGGCTGAGCTGCCATGCGGATGCCCTTCGGTTGCGCTGACTGGGGTCGACTAATGACTCTAGTGCGGACCGGTAAATGCAAATAGCCCTGCCATTAGCCCTGCCATCGGACGGCGGGGTGCACGTAGTCTCAATCGTGCAGATTCACCCGTCGCAAAGGGGGCCGCAGTGAACTGGACAGCCGTCGCCGGGTCGCTGGCAACCTGCGCCGTCACCCTGGCCGCTGTCCCCGTAGCGCCGCCCCCGGCCGCGCAGGCCAAGAACGGCGACACCCATGTCATCGGCGAGGGCGTCGAGCAGACGGTCGACTGCAACGATGCGACGCTGCTGGTCAACGGCACCCGCAACGTCGTCACCGCGCTGGGAACCTGCTACGCGGTGACGGTCATGGGCTCGGGCAACACCGTCGTCGCCGACACGGTCACGCACGACATCACCGTCTACGGATCGGACGAGACGGTGTTCTTCCACAACGGCGCGCCGTTCCTCTGGGACCGCGGCCGCGAACTGGGCATGGTAAACCGTCTCCAGCAGGTGCCCGCGTAAGGCAGATCGACTGCCACCCAGATTGCCGTCAACCAGCGAGGAGAACCCGGAAGCGATGCGCGCCCACTTCACCGACCACCCCCTTCGCCTGGGCGCGCTCGCCCTGGCCCCGGCCGTCGCGGCCGTTGTGCTGGCAGGATGCAGTTCGACGGCCAACCCGCCCGGAACCTCCGCCTCGACGACGACGTCGAGCAGTACGGCCCCGACAACGAGCGGCGGGGCCGCGCCGACGAGCACGAGCAGCGGCAGCACCACCGCCTCCGTCGAGATCGGCAACACGCTCAACTACGGGTCCATGGGGACGACGGCCACCCTGGACTGCGGTGATGGCAAGTCGCTGAACGTGGGCGGTAACGACAACACGCTGACCGTCACCGGCACCTGCGAGACGGTGTCCGTCGGCGGCGCCAACAACACGATCACCTTCGACAAGGTCAACACCCGCATCACCGTGCTCGGGCTCAACAACACCGTCACCTACAAGGGCGGCAGCCCGAAGGTGGACGACATCGGCACGGGCAACACCATCAGCAAGGGCAGCTGACCCGCTAGCTCGCCGGGTCGCCGTGCCGTCCGGCGCCCGCGGCGAACCGCCCGGCCCCTTCGTTGGCCTCCGCGGCGACGCGGGAGATGCTGGCGAATTCGAAGTCGATCGCCTCGGATTCCGTTGTCCCCCACTGGTGCAGCACCGAGAGCCGGTCCGAGCGCAGGCACTGCTGCGGCAGCGCCGCGAGCTGGGCCGCCAGCTCCTCGGCGGCCTGCCGGGCCCGGCCCTTGGGCACGACCCGGTTGGCCAGCCCGATCGCCAGCGCCTCGTCGGCGGCCACGGCCCGGCCGGTGAGGATCATGTCCATCGCCCGGCTGTGCCCGATCAGCCGGGGCAGTCGCACGGTGCCCCCGTCGATGAGCGGGACGCCCCAGCGCCGGCAGAACACCCCGAACACGGCGTCCTCCTCGGCCACCCGCAGGTCGCACCAGACGGCCAGCTCGAGCCCCCCCGCGACGGCGTAGCCGCTGACCGCCGCGATCACCGGCTTGGACAGCACCATCCGCGTCGGCCCCATCGGGCCGGGGCCCCTCCGGTGCACGGCGTTGGCCTCGGGGGTGCCGAAGGCTTTCAAATCGGCTCCCGCGCAAAATGTTCCGCCGTCGCCCCACAGCACGGCCACCGACGCGGTGTCGTCGCGGTCGAAGTCGTCGAACGCCGCGTACAGCGCGGCGGCGGTCGGGCCGTTGACCGCGTTGCGCGCCGCCGGGCGGTCGATGATCACCGTGGTCACCGCGCCGTTGCGCTCCACCCGCACCGGATCGCTCACGTCACCTCCACCAGTCGGGTCGCCTCGCGCCGTTTCGCCAGTTCGATGGCGAAGTCGTGGTAGGCCGTCCGCAGCCGGGCGCCCGGCCATCCGGCCGGCAGCAGTTCGTCGGGCAGCACCGGGTCGGTCAGCAGGTGGCGCACCATCGCCGCGGCCACCATGAACCGGCCGGGAACGTCGGCGGCGGCGGCCATCTCGTCGAGCAGCCGGTGGCCGGTTGCGGACCAGGCGGGCAGGTCCCACAGCTCGCGGGCCAACTCGGCGGGTGCGGGGTCGCGGGCCTTGAGCACCCGGACCCGGTGCAGCGTGTCGGGGCCCAGATCCGGGTCGAGGTTGTCCGGCCGCATCCACACCCCTTCGCGTAGCTCTCCGAAGCGCTTGTGGTGCATGGTGGTTCGCAGGGCCGCCCGGGTGCGGGCATCGGTGCCCACGGTGGTGACGATCAGAGTCAGCCAGTCCCCGCGCCAGGTCCGGGTGCGCGGGCGCATGGCGTCGTCCTGGCGGCGCTGGCGGGCCAGCAATCGCTCCGAGAGCCGGTAGCCGTCCGCGGAGCGGATCAGGTCCCCGGCACCGACCATGCGGGTCAGCGCCACCCGCAACGTGGTCTCCTTGATGCCGAAATCAGCCGTCAGCCCGATCAACTCGCCGGGGGTGGCGCAGGCGGGATGGGCGCCCAGCAGCACGCTGAGCACCACCGACCGGGCCGTCATGTTCGGCATGGGCTAGACCCCGGAGGCTCTGCGGCCGTGGTCGCCGAAGGGCTCGTCGCGGTTCCGGACCGCGGCGCGGAAGCCGTGCTCGACAGCGTCGGCGACGAAGGCGTGCCCCTCGGGGGTGTGCCGTGCCACGCCGTCGAAGACGGTGCCGACCATCCTGCTGGCGGCCACGCCCTGTTGCAGCAGTGCCGAATTCAGCGCGAGCTTGGCCATGATGAGCTGGTTGACCGGGACTGCGGCGATCCGCTCTACGAGTCGCTCGGTGCGCTCGTCGAGTTCCCCGGGGTCCGGCGCCTCGACCGCCAACCCCCACTCGGCGGCCTGCGCGCCGGTGATGCAGTCGCCGGTGAACAGCAGTCGTTTGGCGCGCTGGTCGCCGAGCCGGTGGGCCCACAGGCCGGCCGCCGGAATGCCCCACACCCGGGTTGGCGGGTAGCCGATCTTGGCGTCGGCGGCCGCGATCACCTGGTCGGCGTGCAACGCGATGTCGGTGCCGCCGGCCACGCAATAGCCGTGGATCTTGACCACCGTCGGCTTGTCGGCGTGCATCAGGCTGGAGAAGCCGCGCACGAACCGGCTCATCATCTGGTAGTCGATCATCGGGTCCCACGGCTGGTTCGGCAGGTGGTTGATCCCCTGCGTCTTGCCGTCCAGCACGGTGCCCTCATACGCGCCCGTGCCGCCGGCGGAGCCGGTGCGGTCGGCGTAGGCGCTCAGGTCGAAACCCGCGCAGAAACCCTCTCCGCGACCGGACACGAGGATGACGTGCACGTTCGGGTCGAGGTCGGCGCGTTCGACGAGCGCGGAGAGCTCCAGGGGGGGTGTCCGCGACGATCGCGTTGCCCTTTTCCGGCCTGTCAAAGGTGATCCGCGCGACCCGGTCGGTGACCTGGTAGGTCATCGTCTTCAGGTTGTCGAAGTCGACCGGCCTGATTGCATGGGTCATCGGCGCCGCTCTCCCCCGCAAACGGGAGGTGCCCCCACCTCATCGCTTCGCTCTGCATCGTCGCCGGCGCGCGTCATGTTGGCGCTCAGCCCTTGACCAGGGCGCGCTCCAGAATGGGTGCGACGTCCAGCCCGGCGGGCATGGTGCCGAACGCCCCGCCCCACCGGCCGTCGAGCCGCGTGGTCAAAAACGCCTCGGCGACCGCGGGGTGTCCGTGGCGCACCAGCAGCGCACCCTGCAGCGCCAGGCAGATGTCCTCGGCCACCTTGCGGGCGCGGTACTCGATGGTGTCGAGGTCGGCCAGCTCGCTGCGCAGGCGCTCGACATGGGCACCCAGCCGCGGGTCCTGGCCGGCGCTCTCCTCGAGTTCGCCGAACAGCACCTCGACGCATTCGGGGCGAGTTGCCATGGCGCGCAACGTATCCAGCGCGCTGACATTTCCTGAGCCCTCCCAGACCCCCATCAGCGGCGCCTCTCGGAACAGCCGCGGCATCCCGGAGTCCTCGACGTAGCCGTTGCCGCCCAGGCATTCCAGCGCCTCGGCGGCGTGCGGGGTGGAGCGCTTGCACACCCAGTACTTGCTGGCCGCCAGTCCGATCCGGCGGAAGAGCGCCTCGGTCTGGTCGCCGCGCAACGCTTTGTCGGTGGCACCGGCCATCCGCATCGCGACCATCGTGGCGGCCTCGGCCTCCACGGCCAGGTCGGCGAGCACGTTGCGCATCAGCGGCTGGTCGATCAGATAGGCGCCGAAGGCCTTTCGGTACTGGGCGTGGTGGACGGCCTGGGTCAGGCCGCTGCGCATACTGGTGGCACTGCCCAGCGCGCAGTCCAGGCGGGTGAGGTTGACCATCTCGATGATGGTGGGGACGCCACGGCCCTCCTCGCCGACCCGCCACGCGACCGCGCCGTCGTATTCGACCTCGCTGGACGCGTTGGCGTGGTTGCCCAGCTTGTCCTTGAGCCGCTGCAGGAGCATGCGGTTGCGGGTTCCGTCGGGAAGGATGCGCGGCAGCAGGAAGCACGACAACCCGCCCGGCGCCTGCGCGAGCACCAGGAAGATGTCGCACATCGGCGCCGAGGTGAACCACTTGTGCCCGGTCAGGCTGTAGCTGCCGTCGGCGTTGGGCGTGGCCTGCGTGGTCCCGGCGCGCACGTCGGAACCACCCTGCTTCTCGGTCATCGACATGCCCGCGGTGATGCCCGATTTGGTGGTGGCGAGTTTCAGTTCCGGGTCGTAGTCGCGGCTGGTGAGCAACGGCTCGTACACCGCTGCCAGCTCGGGGTTGTGGCGCAGCGCCGGCACCACGGCGTAGGTCATCGAGATCGGGCAGACGTGGCCGGGTTCGCAGTTCCACGCCGACATCTTGGCGGCCCGCACCACGTGGGCGCCCGGCCGGTCATCGGCCCACGGCGCGGCGTGCAGACCGTGGCCGATGGCCGCGGTCATCAGCTCGTGATAGCCCGGGTCGTACTCCACCTCGTCAACCCGGTACCCGTAGCGGTCGTGGGTGTGCAGCACCGGCCGGTTGCGGTCGGCCAGCTCTCCCCAGCGCTGCCCCTGGCGCGACCCGGACAGCACACCTACTTCGTTGACTTCGTCCAAACCCCACTGTCCGCCTTCGCGGATCAGCGCCTCGACGAGCGCCGGGAAGGCGGCGGGGTTGTAGTTCTCCAGGGGCGGGACCTGGTTGGTGACGGCGTGGGTGTCTGGCATGCCACCCATGTTACATTTTTTCGACAACCGCACAAGAGGTGTAACCGCGGCTCAACCGGCGGTCTTGTCCCGCAGGAATGCGATGTCGTCCTTGCGACCCTCGTTGGCGGTCTCGCAGATCACCGGCGCGTCGGCGGCCTTGACCGCCGCAACCAGCAGTTCTGTGTCGATCTGGCCGCTACCCAGGTTGGCGTGACGGTCCCGTCCCGAGCCCGCGGCGTCCTTGGAATCGTTGCAGTGCACCAGGTCGATCCGACCGGTGATGGCCTTGATGCGTTCCACGGCGTCGACGAGCACCTCCCCCGCCGCCCACGCGTGACAGGTGTCCAGGCAGAACCCAATCCCGTTGTCCCCGATGACATCCCAGAGCCGGGCGATGGTGTCGAAATGCCGGGCGATCGCATGGTCGCCGCCGGCGGTGTTCTCCAGGTACACCGGCACGCTGGTCTCCAGCCGGTCGAGCGCCTTGCGCCAGCGGCCGAATCCCTCGTCGAGGTCGTCGTCGTCGGCCACGTGGCCGCCGTGCACGATCACCGCGGCGGCGCCGATGGCCGCCGCCGCGTCGCACGTGTCCTGCAGCATCGTGCGCGACGGGATCCGCACCCGGTTGTTGGCCGAGGCGACGTTGATCAGGTAGGGCGCGTGCACATAGATCGGCAGAGCCGCGGCCTTCAGCGTCGCGGCGTCCTCGCGCGGCTTCGGCTTCTTCCAGCTCTGCGGGTTGCCCAGGAAGATCTGGACGACGTCGGCGCCCTCGGCCCGCGCCGCGGCCAGCGGATCCCGGGGGCTGACGTGTGAACCGATGAGCATGCCGGCCAGTCTAGTGGCCCACCTTTTTATGGCGAGCAGACGCAAAAGCCCCCGACACGCCGTGCGTGCGGGTGCCTTTGCGTCTGCTCGCGCCGTTGAGCAGGTGGTAGTTGATGCGAGCGGAGAGCCCGATCGGGTCGTGCCGGATGTCGTCGACCGTCATCGGAATGGTGGTCCAGCCGCATTCCAGCAGCCGCGCGGTCTTGAGCCTGTCGTGCAGTAGCGCCTCGCGGCCGACGTGCCACTCCACGCTGTCGTATTCGGCGACGACCAGCGCGTCGGGCCAGGCGAAATCGACGCGCCAGGTCCTGCCGGAGCAATCCACGATGCTGTACTGCAACTCCGGCCTGGGGACCCCGTAGTCGATGAACACCAGGCGCGCTTCGCTTTCCATCGGCGACTCGGCACGACGATCGGCGTGGCCGATCAATTCGCGCACCCGTACGATGCCGCGGCGCCCCTTCTGCTCGCGGATGGCCGCGTGCAGTTCGCCCGTCGTACACGCGCCCACGTGCAGGGCCGCATCCAGCGTCGCCAGGGCGCGCGGCCGTCGCAACGTCCTCGCGACTTCGATCACCGTCCATGCCGGCGCCGTCGCGAGTCGGCCGTCGACCCGGCGCAGCGGTGCACCGATGCGCTGATGGACCATGAGGTTCGACGACGGCCGCATCCGCACGCCGGGATCCAGGACGTGCAGCCGCGACGTGTCCTCGGTGTCGAAACCGTACAGCGCCGCGGCGGTACCCATGCAGGCGACGACCCGCTTACCCGCGAACAGGTCCAGCGCGGCCAGCTTTCCCACCAGATCCGGCTCGCTCGCCGCGTAGACGCCGTGGCACACCCGAATCAGCCTGCCCGCCTTGACGAATCCGGCGAGACGCTTCCGGGTGATAACCGTCAGCAGCTCGGCGGTGGTCGCCAGACCGCCCCGCGACAGCAGCACGCTCTCGATATCCATGGCGGCACACGCTGCCGCCGCAGTCGGCGCAGCGGTAGCCGGCTACGTCAAATCTGGGGATGAATGCCCAGCTGTGGACGCCGCCACCAGACGCAAAGGCCCCCGACACGCCGTGCGTGCGGGGGCTTTTGCGTCTGCTCGCGAGGTTACCGGTAGTCGCTGTACCCGTAGTCGTCCAGCGGAACCGCGGCACCGGCGGCCTGGCCGAAGTCCGGGCTGTAGTACTGATCCTCGTAGGACGGGATCGTGTACGCCGCGGCCCGGGCCTCCTCGGTGGGCTGCACCTGGATGTTGCGGTAGCGGTTGATTCCGGTACCGGCCGGGATCAGCTTCCCGATGATCACGTTCTCCTTCAGACCCTGCAGCTTGTCGCTGCGGCAGTTGATCGCCGCATCGGTCAGCACGCGCGTGGTCTCCTGGAACGACGCCGCGGAAAGCCACGAGTCGGTGGCCAGGCTCGCCTTCGTGATACCCATCAGCACCGGGCGGCCGGCCGCGGGCTCGCCGCCCTCGGCCACCACCCGACGGTTCTCGGCCTCGAACTCCGCGCGGTCGATCAGCGAGCCGGGCAGGAACTCCGTGGCACCCGAGTCGATGATGGTGACCCGGCGCAGCATCTGGCGGACGATCACCTCGATGTGCTTGTCGTGGATCGACACACCCTGGGCGCGGTAGACCTCCTGGACCTCGCGGACCAGGTGGATCTGCACCTCGCGGGGGCCCTGCACGCGCAGCACCTCGTGCGGGTCGGCCGAACCCTCCAGCAGTTGCTGGCCCACCTCGACGTGGTCGCCGTCGGACAGCACCCGCTCGGAACCGTCCTCGTGCTTGAACACCCGCAGCCGCTGCCGCTTGGAGAGCTTGTCGTACACGACCTCCTCGCCCCCGTCGTCGGGAACAACGGTGATCTTGTAGAAGCGGTCCCCGTCCTCGAGATGGACCCGACCGGTGACGTCGGCGATGGGCGCCTTGCCGCGCGGGACGCGGGCCTCGAACAGCTCCTGCACCCGGGGCAGACCGCCGGTGATGTCCTCACCCACACCGCCCTGGTGGAAGGTCCGCATGGTCAGCTGCGTGCCGGGCTCGCCGATGGACTGGGCCGCCACGATACCCACGGCTTCCCCGATGTCGACCAGCTTGCCGGTGGCCATGGAACGCCCGTAGCAGGTCGCGCACACGCCGGTGCCGGTGGTGCAGGTCAGCACCGAGCGCACCTTGACGGACGTGATGCCCGCCGCCAGCAGCGCGTCGATCTCCGGGTCGCCGAGGTCCTCGCCGCGGGCGACGACGACGTTGCCGGCCTCGTCGACCGCGTCCGCTCCCAAAGTCCTTGCGTACGCCGAGGTTTCGATGTACGGGTCACGGATCACGGTGCCGTCGGCCGACCGCTCGGCGAGCTCGACGAGGATGCCGCGCTCGGTCTGGCAGTCGTGCTCGCGGACGATGACGTCCTGGCTCACGTCCACCAGACGACGGGTCAGATAACCGGAGTCGGCAGTGCGCAACGCGGTGTCCGCCAAACCCTTTCGGGCGCCGTGGGTGTTGATGAAGTACTCCAGCACGGTCAGGCCCTCGCGGAACGAGGACTTGACCGGACGCGGGATGAACTCACCCTTGGGGTTGGTCACCAGGCCCTTCATGCCGGCCAGCGTCCGGGTCTGGGTGAAGTTACCCGTGGCGCCCGAGTCGACGATCGTGATGATCGGGTTGTCGGCGGGGTAGTGCTCGCGCAGCGCCTGGCCGACCTCGTCGGTGGCTTCCTTCCAGATCTCCACCAGCGCCTCGTTGCGCTCGTCGTGGTTCAAAGCGCCACGCTGGAACTGCTTTTCGACCTTGTCGGCACGTTCCTCGTAGTGGTCGAGGATCTCCTTCTTGCGCGGCGGCACCAGCACGTCGGCCATCGACACGGTCACCCCGCTGCGCGTCGCCCAGTAGAAACCGGCGTCCTTGAGCTTGTCGACGGTCTGCGCGACCACGATCATCGGGTAGCGCTCTGCCAGGTCGTTGATGATCGACGCCTGCACCTTCTTGTGCATCTGCTTGTTCACGAACGGGTAGCCGTGCGGCAGCAGCTCGTTGAACAGCACGCGACCCAGCGTGGTCTCCGCCGTCCAGGCATCGCCCGACCGCCAGCCGTTGACGCCGAACAACTCGGCCTCGATCTCGGCCGGCGGCCGCAGCTGCGTCAGCCGCACCTTGATCTTGGCCCGCACCGACAACACGCCGCGGTCGAACGCCATGATGGCCTCGGCCGGCGAGCAGTACACGCCCGACTCCGCACCGTTGCCGTCGGCCGGCCGGTACTCGCCGGTGTCGCCGTCGACCTCGGTGGTCAGGAAGTACAGCCCGGTCACCATGTCCAGACGCGGCATGGCCAGGGGGCGGCCGGATGCCGGCGAGAGGATGTTGTTGGAGGACAGCATCAGGATGCGGGCCTCGGCCTGCGCCTCCGCGGAAAGCGGCAGGTGCACGGCCATCTGGTCGCCGTCGAAGTCGGCGTTGAAGGCCTCACACACCAGCGGGTGCAACTGGATCGCCTTGCCCTCCACCAGCATCGGCTCGAAAGCCTGAATGCCGAGACGGTGCAGGGTGGGCGCGCGGTTCAGCAGCACCGGGTGCTGCGCGATGACCTCTTCGAGCACGTCCCACACCTGCGGACGCTGGCGCTCCACCATGCGCTTGGCGCTCTTGATGTTCTGCGCGTGGTTGAGGTCGACGAGCCGCTTCATCACGAACGGCTTGAACAGCTCGAGTGCCATCAGCTTGGGCAGGCCGCACTGGTGCAGCTTGAGCTGCGGGCCGACCACGATGACGCTGCGGCCGGAGTAGTCGACGCGCTTACCGAGCAGGTTCTGCCGGAAACGGCCCTGCTTGCCCTTGAGCAGGTCGCTCAAGGACTTCAGCGGACGGTTGCCCGGCCCGGTGACCGGGCGGCCGCGGCGGCCGTTGTCGAACAGCGCGTCGACCGACTCCTGCAGCATCCGCTTCTCGTTGTTGACGATGATCTCGGGGGCCCCGAGGTCGATCAGCCTCTTGAGCCGGTTGTTGCGGTTGATCACCCGGCGGTACAGGTCGTTGAGGTCCGACGTGGCGAACCGGCCACCGTCGAGCTGCACCATCGGGCGCAGCTCGGGCGGGATCACCGGCACCGCGTCGAGCACCATGCCCATGGGGGAGTTGCCCGACTGCTGGAACGCGGCAACCACCTTCAGCCGCTTGAGGGCGCGAAGCTTCTTCTGCCCCTTGCCGTTTCGGATGACGTCACGCAGGATGTCGGCCTCGGCGTCGATGTCGAAGTTCTCGATCAGCTTCTGGATCGACTCCGCGCCCATGGCGCCGGTGAAGTACTCCCCGTAGCGGTCGACGAGCTCGCGGTACAGGTTCTCGTCGACGATCAGCTGCTTGGGAGCCAACTTGGTGAAGGTGTTCCAGATGTCGTCCAGCCGGTCCAGCTCACGCTGGGCCCGGTCGCGCAGCTGGCGCATCTCCCGCTCGCCGCCGTCGCGCACCTTGCGCCGCGCGTCGGCCTTGGCGCCCTCGGCCTCCAGCTCGGCCAGGTCGGCCTCGAGCTTCTGCGCGCGGGCCTCCAGGTCGGCGTCGCGCTGGTCCTCGACGGCCTTGCGCTCCACCATCATCTCGGCCTCGAGCGTCGACAGTTCGTTGTGCCGCATCTCGCCGTCGACCGCGGTGATCACGTACGCCGCGAAATAGATGATCTTCTCGAGATCCTTCGGGGCCAGGTCGAGCAGGTACCCGAGCCGCGACGGCACGCCCTTGAAGTACCAGATGTGCGTGACGGGCGCCGCCAACTCGATGTGGCCCATCCGCTCCCGGCGCACCTTGGCCCGGGTCACCTCGACGCCGCAGCGCTCACAGATGATGCCCTTGAAGCGGACGCGCTTGTACTTGCCGCAGTAGCACTCCCAGTCGCGAGTCGGTCCGAAGATCTTCTCGCAGAAAAGGCCGTCCTTCTCCGGCTTCAGCGTCCGGTAGTTGATCGTCTCGGGCTTCTTGACCTCGCCGTAAGACCATTGCCTGATGTCCTCCGCGGTGGCCAGACCGATGCGGAGCTCATCGAAGAAGTTGACGTCGAGCACGTAACTCCCTTTCCCCTTGCGGGATTAATTACCGACTTGGTTACGCAAGATCCTCAACGGATGCGGATTCGTTGCGCGACAGGTTGATTCCCAGGTTGGCCGCGGCCCGCTCGAGGTCTTCGTCCTCGCCTTCGCGCAGCTCGATCGCCGCACCGTCGGACGACAGCACCTCGACGTTGAGGCACAGCGACTGCAGCTCCTTGAGGAGCACCTTGAACGACTCGGGGATGCCGGGTTCGGGAATGTTCTCGCCCTTGACGATCGCCTCGTAGACCTTGACCCGCCCGACGGTGTCGTCGGACTTGATGGTCAGCAGCTCCTGCAACGTGTAGGCGGCGCCGTAGGCCTGCATGGCCCAGCACTCCATCTCGCCGAACCGCTGACCACCGAACTGAGCCTTACCGCCCAACGGCTGCTGGGTGATCATCGAGTACGGGCCGGTGGAGCGGGCGTGGATCTTGTCGTCCACCAGGTGGTGCAGCTTCATGATGTACATGTAGCCCACCGTCACCGGGTACGGGAACGGCTCGCCGCTGCGCCCGTCGAACAACCTCGCCTTGCCGTCCCCGTTCACCAGCACCTCGCCGTCGCGGTTGGGCAGCGTAGACGAGAGCAGGCCCTGCAGCTCCTCCTCCTTGGCGCCGTCGAACACCGGGGTCGCGACGATCTGGTCGGGCTCGGCGTGCAGCAACTCCTCGGGCAGGTTGACCGCCCACTCGGGCGAACCCTCGATATTCCAGCCCGACTTGGCCACCCACCCGAGGTGGGTCTCCAGGATCTGGCCGATGTTCATCCGTCGCGGCACCCCGTGGGTGTTGAGGATGATGTCCACCGGGGTCCCGTCGGGCAGGAACGGCATGTCCTCGGCCGGCAGGATCTTGCCGATGACGCCCTTGTTGCCGTGTCGTCCGGCCAGCTTGTCGCCGTCGGAGATCTTGCGCTTCTGGGCCACGTAGACACGCACCAACTCGTTGACACCCGCGGCCAGTTCGTCATCGTCCTCCCGGGAGAACACCCGGATGCCGATCACCTTGCCGGACTCGCCGTGCGGCACCTTCAGCGAGGTGTCGCGGACCTCCCGGGCCTTCTCGCCGAAGATCGCGCGCAGCAGCCGCTCCTCCGGCGTCAGCTCGGTCTCCCCCTTCGGGGTGACCTTGCCGACCAGGATGTCGCCGTCGCGGACCTCGGCGCCGATGCGCACGATGCCGCGCTCGTCGAGGTCGGCGAGCACCTCGTCGGAGACGTTCGGGATGTCCCGGGTGATCTCCTCGGCGCCCAGCTTGGTGTCGCGGGCGTCGATCTCGTGCTCCTCGATGTGGATCGAGGTCAGCACATCTTCTTCGACCAGCCGGTTGGACAGGATGATCGCGTCCTCATAGTTGTGACCCTCCCACGGCATGATGGCCACCAGCAGGTTCTTGCCGAGCGCCATTTCGCCGTTCTGGGTGCACGGGCCGTCGGCGATCACCTGGCCGGCCTCGACCCGGTCGCCGGCGTCCACGATCGGCGACTGGTTGGCGCAGGTGCCGTGGTTGGAGCGGGCGAACTTGCGCATCCGGTAGGTGTGCCGGGTGCCGTCGTCGGCCATCACGGTGATGTAGTCGGCGGACACCTCCTCGATCACCCCGGCCTTCTCGGCGACGACGACGTCACCGGCGTCGATCGCCGCGCGCAACTCCATGCCGGTGCCCACCAGCGGCGCCTCGCTGCGCACCAGCGGAACCGCCTGACGCTGCATGTTGGCGCCCATCAGGGCACGGTTGGCGTCGTCGTGCTCGAGGAACGGGATCATCGCGGTCGCCACCGACACCATCTGGCGCGGCGAGACGTCCATGTAGTCCACCTCGGACGAGGCCACGTACTCCACCTCGCCGGCCTTCCGCCGTACCAGTACGCGCGACTCGACGAACCGGCCGTCGTCGGTGATCGGCGAGTTGGCCTGGGCGACGACGTGGCGGTCCTCCTCGTCGGCGGTCAGGTAGTGGATCTCGTCGGTGACCACACCGTCGACGACCTTGCGGTACGGGGTCTCGATGAACCCGAACGGGTTGACCCGCGCGTACACCGACAGCGAGCCGATCAGGCCGATGTTCGGGCCTTCCGGCGTCTCGATCGGACACATGCGGCCGTAGTGCGACGGGTGCACGTCCCGGACCTCCAGGCCCGCGCGCTCACGGGACAGACCGCCCGGCCCCAGCGCCGACAGGCGGCGCTTGTGGGTCAGACCCGACAGCGGGTTGTTCTGGTCCATGAACTGCGACAGCTGGCTGGTGCCGAAGAACTCCTTGATCGCGGCCACCACCGGCCGGATGTTGATCAGGGTCTGCGGCGTGATCGCCTCGACGTCCTGGGTGGTCATCCGCTCGCGGACCACCCGCTCCATCCGGGACATGCCGACCCGGATCTGGTTCTGGATCAGCTCGCCCACCGTGCGCAGCCGGCGGTTGCCGAAGTGGTCGATGTCGTCGGTTTCCACCGGCACCTCGACCCCGCCCGGGACGGTCATGACCGCGGGCTGGCCATCCTGCGCAGCGTGGTGCAGGCGCACCAGGTACTCGATCGTGGCGACGATGTCCTCTTGGGTCAGCGTGGTCGATGACGTCTGGGCCGGCTCCGCGCTGAGCCCCAGCTTCTTGTTGACCTTGTAGCGGCCGACACGGGCCAGGTCGTAGCGCTTCTCCTTGAAGAACAGGTTCTCCAGCAGCGTCTGCGCGGACTCCTTGGTCGGCGGTTCGCCCGGCCGCAGCTTGCGGTAGATGTCCAGCAGCGCCTCGTCGGTGCCGACGGTGTTGTCCTTCTCCAGCGTGGACATCATGATCTCGGAGAAGCCGAAGCGCTCCTGGATCTGCTCGTTGGTCCAGCCCAGCGCCTTGAGCAGCACGGTGACGGGCTGGCGGCGCTTGCGATCGATGCGCACGCCGACGGTGTCACGCTTGTCGACGTCGAACTCCAGCCACGCACCCCGGCTGGGGATCACCTTGACGCTGTGCAGCAACTTCTCCGTCGACTTGTCGATGGTCTCGTCGAAGTACACACCGGGTGAGCGCACCAGTTGGCTGACCACGACACGTTCGGTCCCGTTGATGATGAAGGTGCCCTTCTCGGTCATCATCGGGAAGTCACCCATGAACACCGTCTGGCTCTTGATCTCGCCGGTGTTGTTGTTGATGAACTCGGCCGTGACGAACAGCGGGGCCGCGTACGTCATGTCCTTGTCTTTGCACTCGTCGACCGGCGCCTTGACCTCGTCGAAGCGGGGGTCGGAGAACGACAGCGACATGGAGCCGGAGAAGTCCTCGATCGGCGACAGCTCGGAGAGCACCTCTTCGAGGCCGCCCACCGGCTTGCCCCCACCCCGGGCCAGAGCCGACTCCCGCCAGCGCGGCGATCCGATCAGCCACTCGAACGAGTCGGTCTGAACGTCGAGCAGCCCCGGAACCTCGAGGGGTTCGCGCAGCTTGGCAAAGGAGATTCGGTCTGGCGCGCCGGGTACGGAGCCGTTCAAGGAACTTCCAGGGGAGGAACTTTGTGGGCGATCCGTCTTGCTCTGGCGGAAATCTGCCAAGATGCATCCTTCCAGCACCTCATGCGACTCACGTGGAACCGGCGGCCACCGGGCCTGTTCGCCGCGACATTGTGTCGGTTGCGCCGACGAACGAACTGTCCGGATCTCACGCACGCAACTAGACAGCTGAGCCGCAAAGGGCGACTCAACCTAGAACCACTGTGTTAGTGGGACCACTGTGTTAGTGGCGGGTGAGGTGGGCAGGAGGTAGCCAGCGCAACGTCCAACAATAGCGCAGGGCGGCGCATTCCTCAACTAGCGATAACTCCCAGCCCGTGGGGGCATCGGCGCTGGCTGGCATCTCGACTTTCCCGTGGACACATGCTGCCCAACAGATTGACCCGTTTGGGCCTCGTCGTCAAGGGGGCGGGGCGGCAAGTTGCGGCGAATTAACGGCGAATGAGGCCGTGCCCCGCGCCGCTAGCCGCCGAACTCGTGCGATCGGTAGTTGTGGGTTCCCTCCAGGTCGTCGAGGATCGCGGCCTGAGCCTTCTTGGGCAGCGTGGGCAGCAACTCGCGCACCCGGGCCTGGCGACGAGCCACCGCCTTGCGTTCCGGCATGCCGGGCGACGCCACGATCTGCGGCGGCACGCCCTCGATCTCCTCCACGCCGCCGGCGTGCTGGCCGGCCTCGAAGGCGGCCTGCTCCTCGGCCATGGTGGCCTCGTCCTTCTCCTCGGACATGCCGATCGGCCCGATGCGACGGCCGTTGAGGAACTGCCGCACCACCGGCTCGTCGCTGGTCAGCAGCACCTCCCTGGGCCCGAACATGACCAGCTTGCGGCGGAACAACATGCCCATGTTGTCCGGGACGGTGCGGGCGATGTTGATGTTGTGCGTCACGATCAGCACCGTGGCGTCGATCTGGGCGTTGATGTCCAGGATCAGCTGGCTCAGGTATGCGGTGCGCACCGGATCCAGACCCGAGTCCGGCTCGTCGCACAGGATGATCTGCGGGTCGAGCACCAGCGCCCGGGCCAGGCTGGCGCGCTTGCGCATACCACCGGAGATCTCGCCGGGGAACTTCTTCTCGTCGCCGCCCAGGCCCACCAGCGAAAGCTTCTCCATGACGATGTCACGAATCTCGCCTTCCTTCTTCTTGGTGTGCTCACGCAGGGGGAACGCCGCGTTGTCGAACAGGTTCATCGACCCGAACAGCGCGCCGTCCTGGAACATCACGCCGAACAGCGTGCGGATCTCGTACAGCTCGCGCGCCGAGCACTGCATGATGTCGGTGCCGTCGATGACGATCGAGCCGCGCTCCGGGCGCAACAGCCCGATCAGGGACTTCAGGAAGACGGATTTGCCGGTACCCGACGGTCCGAGCAGGACGCTGACCTCCCCCGGGGGGATTTCCAAGCTCACGTCTTCCCAGATCCTCGAGGCGCCGAAGGACTTGGTCAGTCCGTTGACCTCGATAGCGACGCCCATAGGAGATCCTTCCGTCCTCGCGTGTGCCCACCACCTGCCCGTTTCTGTGGCTTGAGTCACTGTAGCGCAACGCCCGAGGGGTGACATCACGGTTGCGCGGCCCCGCCAAACAAAAGTGGCCGACCCCCGACCCGCGCCGGCGGCCCCCCGGGAACATGAGGTCAGCGGGTCGGCGCCCAGTTGCCGTGGAACCCCATCGGTATCCGCTGCGGCAGGTGCACGGTGGCCACCGGCTCGCAGGTCCGCGCGTCCAGCAACAGCAGCTGGCCCTCGTCCCGGCCGCGGTGGTAGCCGTAA
Organism: Mycobacterium helveticum; assembly: GCF_007714205.1. Taxonomy (GTDB): domain Bacteria; phylum Actinomycetota; class Actinomycetes; order Mycobacteriales; family Mycobacteriaceae; genus Mycobacterium; species Mycobacterium helveticum. Next base: position 49,260 of record NZ_VMQU01000011.1, read on the forward strand.
CCCATCAGGATGCCGTCGTCCTCGGCGTCCGCCCCGGGGTCGGGCACGAAACACACCTCCCCGATCAGGAGGTCGGGGTCGAGCGCGGCCGTCGTCGTGGAGCCCGTCGCGTAGTCGTGCTTGTACAGCGCCGACGAGCGGTCGGCAAAGTACGCGCCGATGGTGTAGCCGTAGCGGTGCCGCGCCCCCAGCCGGGCCTCGTTGATGCGGGGGAACTCCTGCGGCCGGTCGTCGCGGCATTCGGTGCCGACCGCGCCGGTCGCCAGGTTGACGGTCCACCGCTCCAGCGTGGGCGGGGCCTCGCCCGGGCCGTGCCGGTCGCGGTCGAACATCCGTGGATAGCGCACCACGTCGAGGATCAGCATCTCCTGCCCGTTGCGCATCTCGGAGTAGGCATTGAGCGGGTGGTAGACGTAGCACGGTTCGATGTCGAACCACCGCACGTCCTTGTCGCCCCCCTCGCGCGGCATGACCCCGATGCGGGCCGGATAGCGGGGGTTCCACGCGTAGGGCATCTGGTCGGAGTGCTTGGGACTGCGGTTGAACATCGCGTTGATGGGACCCGGCACGCGGACACGGCCGATCAGCGACTGCGCCACCAACCTCGCCGGCAGATCCAGCCAGCGCGGCATGTTGGCCGGGAGGACCTGCGCGGCCTCGAAGGTCACCGGCAGGTCGTAGATCACGACGTATTTGTCGGTCAGCGAGAAATCGTGCATCATCGGCGATCCCGAGACCGTGATGTCGACCGTTCGGCGGGCCCGCCCGTCGGTGCCGATCACCGAGTACTGCACCGTTCGCCCGCGGGCGAAGGAGTACGACACCGCATGCAATTCGCCGGTGCGCGGATCGCGGTGCGGATGGGCGGTATAGCCGCCATACAGAGTCCCGTCGAAGTCGCAGGTCCCCACGGTGTCCAGCTCGTCGGTGAGCTCGTAGTTCGCGACGCCGCCCTCGACCAGTGCCAGAGTGCGTCCGGCGTGGCTCAGCACACTGGTGTTGGCCCCCAGCGAGAGGATGCCCGCCCGCGGGTCGAGCCGGGCCGGCGCCTGCTCGCCCAGCGTTGTGCACACCGACAGGCTGCGCACCCACCGGTTGCGGTACCACCGAGCCTTGCCGTCGCGCAGCGCGACGCCGTGCACCATGCCGTCGCCGCTGAACCAGTGGTACGTCGCCGGATCGACCTCGGCGGCCGGGTTGGGGCCGTTGCGCAGGTAGCGCCCGTCGAGGTGGTCCGGGATGTGCCCGGTGACCGGCAGGTCGTAGGCGGTGACCTCGGAGCTCACCGGCGCCAGGAAGCCTTCGATGTACGGGTTAGCGGTTTCGGCGGTTCGCGTGGACGTCACGGCTGAGCTCCTATAACATCGTTATGCCAGCGTTATGAGTAACGTACGCCCCGAATGCGAGAATGGCAACGATGGTTTCCAAAGCGCCCCCTGACACGAGTCCACCGCTGCAGCGCAGTGTTCGTCAGGACATGCTGCTGGCCGCGGTCGACCTGCTGCGCGAGCACGGACCGGATGCGTTGCAGACGCGAAAGATCGCCGGCGCGGCCGGCACGTCGACGATGGCGGTGTACACCCACTTCGGCGGAATGCGGGGGCTCGTCGCCGAACTCGCCGACGAGGGTTTCCGGCAGCTGGACGCCGCACTCATGGCGCCGGAGACCGCTGACCCGGTCGCCGACTTGTTCGCCCTCGGCCTCGCATACCGGCGCTTTGCCATCGGGCGGCCACACCTGTATCGCCTGATGTTCGGCAGCACCAGCGCGCACGGCATCAACGCGCCGACGGGCAACGTCCTGACCCTGTCGGTTACCGAGATCGAGCAACACATCCCCAGCTTCGCCCATCTGGTGCGAGCGGTGCAGCGCTGCATGCGCGCGGGCCGGATCACCGCGAGCTCGGTGGCCGACGACGCGGCCGTGATTGCGACGGCCGCGCAGTTCTGGGCGTTGCTGCACGGGTTCGTGATGCTCGAACTGGGCGGCTTCTACGGTGACGACGGCTCAGCCGTCGCGCTGGTGCTCGACTCGATGAGATCCAAACTGCTTGTCGCGCTGGGAGATACACCCGAGCGGGTGGCTTCCTCGCTGGAACTGGCGACGCGTGCCGGCTGAGAGCACGAAACCCCCGGGACGCGCGGTCCCGGGGGTCTGCGCGGGTGCGAACTACTTGACGGTGACGGTGGCGCCGGCGGCCTCGAGCTTGGCCTTGGCCTCCTCGGCGGCCTCCTTGGCGACCTTCTCCAGCAGCGGCTTGGGCGCACCGTCGACCAGGTCCTTGGCCTCCTTGAGGCCCAGGCCGGAGACGATCTCGCGGACCACCTTGATCACGCCGATCTTCTTGTCGCCGGCACCCTCGAGGATGACGTCGAACTCGGACTGCTCCTCGGCGGCCTCGGCGGGCGCGCCACCGCCGGCCGGGCCGGCCGCGGCGACGGCGACCGGGGCGGCCGCGGTGACCTCAAAGGTCTCCTCGAACTTCTTGACGAAGTCCGACAGCTCCAACAGGGTCATTTCCTTGAACGCGTCGAGCAGTTCGTCGCTGGACATCTTTGCCATGGTGTGGGTCCTTCCTGGTTTCGGTTTGGGGTTTATTCGGCTTCGGCCGGGGTCTCAGCAGATTCCGTCGGGGCTTCCGAAGATGGTGGTGCCGCCGGAGCCGGCTCAGAAGCCGGCGCCGCGGCCGACTCGGCGGCCTTCTTCTCCTGCAGCGCCGCCGCGAGCCGGGCGATCTGCGAGGCCGGGGCGTTGAACAGTCCGGCCGCCTTGGCGAGGTTGCCCTTCATCGCGCCGGCCAGCTTGGCCAGCAACACCTCGCGGGACTCGAGGTCGGCGATGCGCTCGACCTCGGCGACCGTCAGGGCGCGGCCGTCCATGTAGCCGCCCTTGATGACCAGCGCCTTGTGCTCCTTGGCGAAGGTCTTGATGGCCTTGGCGGCGTCGACGGGTTCGCCGGTGACGAACGCGATGGCTGTCGGGCCCACGAACAGCTCGTCGAGCCCCTCGATCCCGGCCTCCGACGCGGCCCGCTTGATCAGCGTGTTCTTGGCGACCGAGTAGGTGGTCGACGCCCCCAGCGACCGGCGCAACTCGGCCAGGTTGGTCACCGTCAAGCCGCGATATTCGGTGATCAGGGTGGCAGTCGAGCCCTTGAACTGCTCGGCGATGTCTGCAACGGCGGTGGCCTTGTCAGCCCTGGCCATGCCTACCTCCTGGTGTGGTCGTGTCCATGTGACCTACCGGAAGAACGACGAACGCCCCGGCGCAGAGCGGCCGGGGCGTCAAGTGTGCACCGGCCTGAGCGCCGGCGATGATGCCTCGTCCTCCTGCGCGGGCCGCCGGGATGCTCCCGGACCTTCGACCGATTTCTCGGTGACCGACGGTCTTCGGTGGATCGACGATCAGGATAGCCCGACCACCCGCCGTCGGCCAAAACGTCGCGTCTCCCCGGGTCGACTCGCACCCGCGTGGGTCGAGTGAGCGTTCAGGGCGTCCAGGGTGAAGCCAGGGCGACCAGCCTGGCCGCGCCGACCAGGCCGGCCTCCCCGCCCAGCTCCGCGGGCACCACCCGCAGGCCGGCCAGGAACTCCAGCCCGGCGTAATCGGCCAGCGCCGCGCGCAACGGGTCGAACAGCAGAGGACCCGACCTCGCGACCCCTCCCCCGACGACGACCAGGTCCAGGTCGCACACCGCGGCCACCGAGGCGATCATCGCCGCCAGCGCGGTGGTGCCCCGGCGAAAGGCCTGCTGCGCCACCGGGTCCCCGGCCACCGCCGCGGCGGCGAGGCCCCGGGCGCCCGCGCCGGGCGGCGCGGACCAACCGTGTGCCCGCGCCCAGCGCACCATCGAGGGTCCCGACGCCACGGTCTCGACGCAGCCGTGGCCGCCGCACGCGCAGGGCCGCCCGTCCTGTTCGACCACCACGTGGCCGACGTGCCCGGCATTGCCGGTACGCCCGGCGTAGGGCATACCGTCGAGCACCAGCCCGCCGCCCACGCCGGTGGAGACCACCATGCCCAGCATGAAACGCGCCCCACGCCCCGCGCCCCGGAAGTGCTCGCCCAGGGCCATGCAGAGGCCGTCGCCGCCCAGCCGCACCGGCGCACCGGGTATCAGGGCCGCGACCCTGTCGCGCAGCGGGAAGCGCTGCCAGCACGTGATGTTGATGGGGCTGACGGTTCCGCGGCGCAGGTCGACGGGGCCGGCCGACGCGACGCCGACGGCGCCGACGGGAGCATCCGCCACGCGCCGCGCGTCGGCGATCGCCGCGGCGACGGCGTCCCACACCCCTTCGGCGACGCCGTCGGTGGGGGTGGGGCGCACGGCGGAGTACACCAGCGCGCCCGCGGCGTCGGCCAGCCCGGCGGCGATCTTGGTGCCCCCGATGTCCAGGCAGAGGGTGTACATGGCGCTCAGTGCCGGTGGGTGTTGTCGGGTTGGCTCGGGTCCCCGGGATGCTCGTACCCGGGGGCCAGCCGGACCAGCGCCGCCCGGCGCCCCTCCAGCCAGATCCGGAAGGCGCGGCGCCGCGCGGCGCCCAGCAGATGCTCGGCGACCGCGCACCGCACCTCCGCCAGCGGCGGGGCGGACCGCGGCGGGGCCCGCCAGCCGTGCCGGGCCGGGGTCGGCGCGGCGAACCGGAGCGGGTTGCGCAGGTGGTAGGCGGCGACGTCGTCGTCGGTCACCGCGACCCCGGCGGTGACCGCGGCGAACAGCGCCCGGGCGCGCGGATCGGCCAGCGCCGCGGCGGCGATGCTGCCGATCTCCAGCCGGGCCGTGACGTCGGGCAGCAGCTCGGCCTCGGTCGGGGCGCCACCCGCGGTGAGCCCCCGCGCGGCCGCCTCGGCGGCGACCACCCGCTCGGTGACGATCAGCTGGGTCAGCCAGCGCCGCAGCTGCCGCCCCTCGCCGGTGCCGGCGGCGGGCAGCGCCGCCGCCAGCGGACCGCCACGCAACCGCGCCTCGGCCGCGTCGACGTCGGCGAGCGCGACGGGCGCGCCGCCGACGGTGGCGACCGGCTGGATGCTCACGTCACGGTCACCCGCACCGCCGGAGAGTAGACCAGCCGCCCGGCACAGCCCACCCGGACCAGGGCCCACCAGCGGCCCGGCTCCAGCCACGCCGGCGGGGCCACCTCGAAGCCCAGCTCGACCGCGCCGCCGGCGGGCAGCACCGCACCGCGCGCGGCCGGGCCCATCCACTCCCAGGTGCCCCACGGGCTGATCAGATGCACCTCCAGTGCCACGTCGGCCCGGGCGTGTGTGCCGACCCGGACGGTCAGCCGGGCCGCGTCGCCGGCGCGCAGCGTGACGTCGGCGGGCCCGTCAACGAGGTAGGCCAGTCCGCCGGGATCGGTGTCGCCGCCCACCGCCACCACGCACACATCCTCGACCACCTGGCGCCACGCGGGGGGGATTTCGCGGCCGCCCAGGCGGAGCTGCGCGCGGACGGGATACAACCCGGGTCGTGCCCGCGCCGGGATCGCCACCGTCACGTCGGCCTCCCGGTGCCCGCCGGGGTCCAGCACCACGGGCAGCGAGCCCGGCGTGGCCGACCAGCCGTCCGGGCACACCAGCGTCACCGCGCCGTCCAGCGCCGCGTCGCCGCAGTCACTGGCCGCGGTCAGCCGCAGCACCACCTCGGTGCCGGGGTCGGCGGACACGCGCGCGGGGTGCAGGTGGGCGACCGCGGGCAACCCGCCGAGCGGCGCGGGCCCCCGGTTGTGCAGCCAGTAGCGCGCGTAGAGCGGCTGGGCGGCCTCGGCGCGCGGCGCCAGCTCGACCGGTTCCGTCGTCAACCTGGGTGTTTCGAGTCGCGCCAGCACGGTGGCCACCTGATAGCCGGGCAGCTGCACCGCGTCGACGGGTTCGCCCGCCTCTTCCAGCAGGTCGGCATCGCGCAGGCCGGTGATCGCGGCGATCGACGATCCCAGCACCACGCGGGTGGGGGCCCCCGTCGTCTGCACCAACCGCAGCGCCACCGCGCCGGGATCGACCGGCCGGGCGCGGCCCGCCGCCAGCGGGTTGCCCGCCGCCTTGAGGGCCGCCACCGTGACCGCGTCGGCGGGCTCGGCGTGCAGCAGCGACCCGGCCGGCGGCAGCAACCGGCGTCGGGCCGGGGCGACGACGGCGTGCAACGGGTGGGAGAACTCCGCGCTGCGCGCCGGGATCCCGGCGCGCCGCCAGTCGCCGTCGCCGCAGGCCAGCGCGTAGTCGAAGGCGTGCGTCCAGTGCTGGAGCTGGAAGTTCGAGCCGTCGGGCGCGGTGCGGCGCGGCTCGTCGATCCAGACGCCCGACGGCCAGCCGGTGCAGGACCGCAGCAGCGCGGTGTGCAGCGTGCCCCCGGCGTCGACGGCGAAGCTGGGCACGCCGCGGTTGAGCAGCGCGACGGTGCGGTCTTCGCAGGGACCCATCCCCGACGGCGCCCGCTGCGTGACGCATACCTCGGCGTCGGCGAGGTCCTCGGCCACCGCCGCGATCTCGGCGCGCAGGCCTTGCTCGCCGCGGCCGGCGATCACCAGCACCGGCAGCGCCCGCGGCGGGCGCAGGTCGGCGCCGGGCACCCAGACCGCCGCCAGCGGGGCCGCCGCCGGCACCCACACCCTGGCCCTGCCGGTCGCGGCCAGCTGCCGGTCGAGTTCGCGCGAGTATGCCGGATCAGCCTGCGCGAGAACGGCTTCGGTGAAGGCGTTACGGGTCGGCCCGCCCAGCGCGATCCGCACGTCGGGCAGGTTGGAGTCGACGTCGAGGTGGCCGTAGCGCGGCTTGCCGGCGTCGCCGCAAGTGGCCGTGACACCGGCGCGGACCAGCGCCACCATCAGCTCGCGGGCCAGCGGTCCGGAGGTCGTCTCGTCCGGTGACACCACCTCGGCCACCGACACCGCCCGCACGTCGCCCCCGACGCGCACCCGGGCCGCCGACGACAGCGCGAACCAGCCGTAGGCCGGGTTGTCCAGGGTCCACGGGTGCTGCGCGGTGTCCACCGAGCGCTCCCCGTCGTGCAACAGGGCGAAACCCCGCCCGATCACGGCGTCGCCCACCTCGCTGACCGGCATGGCACCGGGCACCGGGCACGGCCAGCGCAGGCGCACGAGGCGGTCGGCGCCGGTGAACTCGTCGACGGTGGTGCGGCAGTCCACCCGCGCCACGCCGCGCCACAGGGTCACGGTCTGGGTGTAGCGCAGCAGCGTGCCGATGCGGCCGTGGACGACCAGCCGCTGACCGAGCGGGCCGCGGTAAGCCTGCACCCGCGCGGGGGAAGCGGCCGAGCACACCACCGGTCCCCTGGGCAGCAGGTGCCAGGGGCCCTCGCCCTGCGTCGGGTGGGACGGGTACTCCTCGTAGACGGCCAGCTCGTTGCCCACCCGGCCGTCGGCGATCAGCTGCCTCGCCCCGTGCCACAGCGCCGCCACGCCCCCGCCGCGCGCCGGATCGGCCCGCAACCGGTAGTGCTCGTTGGCGATCTCGCAGCCGGGCACCGGCTCCCAGCCGGTGGGTTCCCCGCCGGGGATCAGGCGGTAGGCGCGCCAGCCCAGCGACGGCACGTCGCGGGCCAGCCAGGTGACCGACCGGCCGTCGTGCTCGACGTGGGCGGGCACCTCGGCACCGTCGGCGTCGACCACCCGCACCCCCGGCCCGGGGGCGGGGTCGAGCCGGGCGGTGACGATGTCGGTGCGCCGCCTGGCCAGCGGGTTCCACACGGTGACGTCCCCGGCCACCGCCTCGGAGAGCAGCATCAGCGAGTTGTCGCGGGCCGCGCAGCCCAGCTCCCACGCGTCGCGCCAGCCGGTCAGCAGGTCCAGGTAGACCTGGTCGGACTCCGAGCCGGTGATCGCGTCGTGGTGGGCCCCGTAGGCCAGCTGCACCCACGCCTTGGACAGCGCGGCCTGCGGATACTCCGCGCCGGTCGTCAGCGCGGCGAACACGGCGAAGCGCTCCGCGGCCAGGACCGCGTTCTCGGCGGCCCGGTTGGCCTGTTTGGTGTCGATGTAGGACACGTCCTTGCCGGTGTAGATCGGGTTCATGTCGCGGGTCTGCGGCGACGGCGCACCCCCGCGCCCGGCCAGTTCGGCGCGCACCGCGGCGAAGAACTCCCGCGGCAGCGCGCACACGAAACGCGGCCAGGTGTAGCGGGCGGCCCAGTCCCGGTGGATCGAGGTCACCCACGTGTTCGGCGGCGTGTAGTCGGTGCCGACGGGCAGCAGCACGTTGCGCGTCAGCGCGACCCGCTTGAGTTCTGCGAACAGCCCGTAGGTGGCGTCCTCGGCCTCGGCGAGCGTGGTCGAGGAGTCCATCCACCAGCCCGCCGAATAGTGCGCGGGCATGTAGTGGGTGAGCAGGCCGCGACCGGACGGCGAGATCCACTCGAACTCGCTGCTGAACTGCATGCGGTCCACACCCCCGGTTTCGTCCCCGCCCCGGGCCGGGCCCCACTGGTGGTGCGGACCGCGCGCCCACGAACTCGACGTCAGGCCGGCGCCGGCGGCCAGCCCGGGAAACTGCGGGTCGTGGCCGAACACGTCGAGCTGCCACGCGGTGGCCGGGTCGGCGCCGAGGACATGACGCTGAAAACCCATGCCGTGCACCAGGTTCCGGATCGTCGTCTCCGCGCTGGTGAGGTTGGTGTTGGGTTCGTTGTAGGTGCCGCCCATCACCTCGACGCGGCCCTCGGCCAGGAACCGGCGCAGGTCGGCGCGGTCCTCGGGGCGCGTGTCCCAGTACGGCTTGAGGTAATCCACCTCGGCCAGCACGAACTTGTAGTCGGGGTCGCGGCGGGCCATCTCCAGATGGGCGTGGACCAGGGCGAAGCCGTTGGCCTGCCGCGCGCGCCCGGGCGGGTCCTCGGTCCACTCGCTGGTGTAGGCGCCCTGGGTGTTCCACCAGACCGGGTCGTAGTGGAAGTGGCTGACCATGAACATCGTCCAGCCGGGCTCGGCCACCAGGAATTCAAAGGTGAATGCGCACTGCGTGACGGCATCGCCGGCGTGCACCCGCGCCGGCCGTCGCTCGCCGACGGCCCGACGTCGCACCGCGACCGGGACCTCGACGCTGCGCCGGCCGGCCTCGGCGACGGCTTCCCCGGCCAGCCCGTCGCCGTCGATGCGGACCGGCGTCGCGCGCGCGCACCCCGAGATGGCGACCCGCACCAGCTGCAGCGGCGCGTCCGGCGGCCCGACGAACAACTCGGTCGCATCGGCCGAAACCACCTGCATGCCCGCACCTTACGGGGAAGGATCGGCCCATGCCCGCACTCGCCCCGCCCGTGTCCGACGAACGCAGCGCCCTGCGCGCCTATCTGGCGTTCCACCAGAGCGCCTACTTCGGCGTCTCCCACGGCCTCACCGACGCGCAGGCCCGGTCCGCGCCGTCGGCCAGCGCCCTGTCGATCGGCGGGCTGATCAAGCACGCCACCGGGATGCAGCGCAGCTGGATGGCCCGCGTGGCCGCCGCCCCGGACGCGCCCCCGAAGGACACCCGGCCGTTCGAGCGGATCGCGGCGGAGTTCGCCGACCAGCACGTGATGCGGCCCGACGAGACGCTGGCCGGGCTGCTGGGGGCGTTCGAAGCGCAGAACGAGGCGTCGCTGCGGCTGGTGGAGTCCGCGGACCTCGACGCCGCGGTGCCCGTGCCGCAGGACATCCCGTGGTTCCCCAAGGACCAGCGGGCCTGGTCGGTGCGCTGGGTGATCCTGCATGTGATCAACGAGCTGGCGCGGCACGCCGGGCACGCCGACATCGTGCGCGAGACCATCGACGGCGCCACCATGTACGAGCTGATCGCCGCGCGGGAGGGCTGGGAGAGCCAGGGCTGGGTCAGGCCATGGCGCCGGTGAGCGACCGCACAGAGATTGGGACTTGACACCGCCGGTTTGGCAGACTGCTCAGATGAGCTCTACCAAACACCGAGAGGTGGCCAGGCTGAACCGGGTGCCGCTGCCGGCCGAGGCGGCCCGCGTAGCGGCCACCGGCTGGCAGGTCACCCGCGCCGCCGCCCGCTTCCTCACCACGCTGCCGGGACGGGGGCCGTGGCAGCAGAAGGCGATCAGGCAGCTCCCACAGACCTTCGCCGACCTTGGCCCGACGTACGTGAAGTTCGGGCAGATCATCGCGTCCAGTCCCGGCGCGTTCGGCGAATCGCTGTCCCGCGAGTTCCGCGGCCTGCTGGACCGCGTGCCCCCCGCCGACAGCACGCAGGTGCACAAGCTTTTCGTCGAGGATCTCGGCCGTGAGCCCGCCGAGCTGTTCGCCACCTTCGAGGAGGAGCCGTTCGCGTCGGCGTCCATCGCCCAGGTGCACTACGCGACCCTGCACACCGGTGAGGACGTCGTCGTCAAGATCCAACGGCCGGGCATCCGCCGGCGGGTGGCCGCCGACCTGCAGATCCTCAAACGCTTCGCCCAGGCCGTGGAGTTGGCCAAGCTGGGCCGCCGGCTCTCCGCGCAGGACGTGGTCGCCGACTTCTCCGACAACCTGGCCGAAGAGCTGAACTTCCGCCTGGAGGCGCAGTCGATGGAGGCCTGGGTCGCACACCTGCACGCCTCGCCGCTGGGCCGGGGCATCCGGGTGCCCCAGGTGTACTGGGACTTCACCAGCGACCGGGTGCTGACGATGGAGCGGGTGCACGGCATCCGGATCGACGACGCTGCCGCCATCCGCAAGGCCGGGTTCGACGGTACCGAGCTGGTCAAGGCGCTGCTGTTCAGTCTGTTCGAGGGCGGCCTGCGACACGGGCTGTTCCACGGGGACCTGCACGCGGGCAACCTCTACGTCGACGAGGCGGGCCGGATCGTGTTCTTCGACTTCGGGATCATGGGCCGCATCGACCCCCGCACCCGCTGGCTGCTGCGGGAGCTCGTGTACGCGCTGCTGGTGAAGAAGGACCACGCCGCGGCCGGCAAGATCGTCGTGCTGATGGGCGCGGTCGGCGCGACGAAGCCGGAGGCCGAGGCCGCCAAGGACCTGGAGCGCTTCGCCACCCCGCTGACCGTGCAGACGCTGGGCGACATGTCGTATGCCGACATCGGCCGGCAGCTCTCCGCGCTGGCCGACGCCTACGACGTCAAGCTCCCCCGCGAGCTGGTGCTGATCGGCAAGCAGTTCCTCTACGTCGAGCGGTACATGAAGCTGCTGGCGCCGAAGTGGCAGATGATGTCCGACCCGCAGCTGACGGGATACTTCGCCAACTTCATGGTCGAAGTCAGCCGCGAGCACTCCTCCGACGTCGAGGTCTGACGGGACCCGTGGAAATACGCAGTGGGCACGCCGTCTCGTCCGCTCCGGAAGGCGACCTGAAGCTCTATTACGAGGACATGGGCGACCCCGACCATCCGCCCGTGCTGCTGATCATGGGACTGGGCGCCCAGCTGTTGCTGTGGCGGACCGCCTTCTGCGAGAAGCTCGTCGGGCACGGGCTGCGGGTCATCCGGTACGACAACCGGGACGTGGGCCTGTCCGGCAGGACCGGGCATCGCGGCTCCGGGCAGCCGCTGCCGATTCGGTTGGCGCGCTTCTGGTTCGGTTTGCGCAGCAACGCGGCCTACACGCTCGACGACATGGCCGGCGACGCCGCCGCGGTGCTGGATCATCTGGGCATCGAGGCGGCCCACGTGGTGGGCGCGTCGATGGGCGGCATGATCGCCCAGGTCTTCGCGGCGCGGTTCCCCGAACGGACCAGGACGCTGGGAGTCCTGTTCTCCAGCAACAACCGGCCGTTCCTGCCGCCGCCCGCCCCGCGCGCGTTGCTGGCGCTCCTCAAGGGCCCGCCGCCGGGCTCACCGCGCGAGGTGATCATCGACAACGCGGTGCGCGTCACCACCATCATCGGCAGCCCGCGCTACCGCGCGGCCGAGGAGCAGGTCCGCGCCGAGGCCGCCGAGGGGTATGACCGCAGCTACTACCCACAAGGCGTCGCCCGGCACCTCGGCGCGATCCTGGGCACCGGCAGCCTGACGCGGTACAACCGGCGCATCGACGCGCCGACCGTGGTGATCCACGGTCGGGCCGACAAGCTGATGCGCCCCTCCGGCGGCCGGGCCGTCGCGCGCGCCGTGAGCGGCGCTCGACTATTCTTGATCGACGGTATGGGCCACGACCTGCCTCACCAACTGTGGGATCGGCTGATCAGCGTGCTGACGAGCAATTTCGCCGAGGCCCGCTGAGGAAGGTTGATCAGGCTTTAGCGGATTCGGAGCGAAAGCGGATTCGGAGCGAAAGCGGATTCGGAGCGAAGTTCGTGGGAACACTGTCAGGGCCACGAGCTCGGCGTTGGAAGGATGCTTGACGATGAGCGACCTGAAACCGTACTACGAAGAGTCGCAAGCGACGTACGACATCTCGGACGACTTCTTCTCGTTATTCCTCGACCCCAACATGGTGTACACCTGCGCGTACTTCGAGCGCGACGACATGACGCTGGAAGAGGCACAGCTCGCAAAGCTGGACCTGGGGCTGGACAAGCTGGAACTCGAGCCGGGAATGACGCTGCTCGACGTGGGGTGCGGCTGGGGCGGGGCCGTCGCCCGGGCAGCCGAGAGATACGACGTGAACGTCATCGGGATCACGCTCAGCCGAAATCACTACGCGCGCACCAAGGCCAGGCTGGCCGCCATCCCCACGGGGCGGCGGGCCGAGGCGCGGCTGCAGGGTTGGGAAGAGTTCGACGAGCCCGTCGACCGGATCATCAGCTTCGAGGCCTTCGACGCGTTCAAGAAGGAACGTTGGCCCGCGTTCTGGGATTGGGCCTACCGGACCCTCCCCGACGACAGCCGGATGCTGATGCACAGCCTCTTCACGTACCCGCAGTCGGAGTGGAAGCAACGCGGCATCCCGATCACGATGACGGATCTGCGTTTCTTCCACTTCCTCGGCAAGGAAATCTTCCCCGGCGGCCAGATGTGCGGCGAGCCCGATATCGTCGACAACGCACGCGACAGCGGCTTCTCACTCGAGCAGGTCCAATACCTGCAGCCGCATTACGCCCGGACTCTCGACATGTGGGCGGCCAACCTCGAGGCCAACCGCGAACGCGCCATCGCGATCCAGTCCGAGGAGGTCTACGACAGATTCATGCGCTATCTGACCGGCTGTGCGGGCCTGTTCCGCAAGGGCATCTCCAACGTCGCGCAGTACACGCTAACGAAATAGTCGGCGCTTCCGCCGCCCCGACATCGCTCGACCGGCCACCGATTATACCGAAAAGTGATGGAATTCAACCTCCCAACCGCCCCTCACCTGCGGGGCACGCGGCGGGTTTCCCGTTATAATTTTGCCGCGCAGCAAATGCGCTCCCCCACCTACACGCCGCAGTGACGCGACCGCGAACTGATTTTCACGAAAGGCCACGACAGGCAATGGCCTCACCCAGCATGGACCCCTTCGACGTCATCGTTGTTGGCGCCGGTTTCGGCGGCATCGGCGCCGCGATCGCGCTCAAGCGGCTCGGTTACGACAACATCGCAATTCTCGACCGTGAGAACGACCTCGGCGGAACGTGGCACGTCAACCGGTACCCGGGGCTGGCCGTCGACGTGCCGTGCACCACCTATTCGTACTGGTTCGAGCCCAACCCGTATTGGTCGCGGCTGTTCCCGCGCCGCGACGAACTGCAACGGTACGCCGACCACATCGCGGCCAAGTACGACGTGAAACGCCACATGCGGTTCAACACGACCGTCGAGAGCGCGCGCTGGGACGAGGATGCCCGGGTGTGGCAGGTGGCGCTGAACTGCGGTGAAAGCCTGACGACGCGATTCCTGATCAGCGCCACCGGCTTCCTGTCGCAGCCGCACACGCCACCGATCCCCGGCGTCGACGGCTTCGGGGGCAACGTCATCCACACCACGGCATGGGACGGCAGCTGCGACGTGACCGGGCAGCGCGTCGGCATCATCGGAACCGGTGCGACCGCCGTCCAGCTGATCCCCGAGCTGGCCGACGGGGCCGCCGACCTGACCGTGTACCAGCGCACCGCGACCCACGTGGTGCCCAAGCCCGATTTCGCGATCCCGGCCCGGCTGCAGCGGCTGTTCGCGCGGGCGCCCCTGGTGCACCGCGCCTTCCGGCTGCTCACCGACACCTTGTTCGAGATGATCATCATCACCGGCCTGCATCACCGCGGTCTGCGGCGGGTGAACATCGCCGCGTCGGACTTGGGCAAGATCAACCGGTTCATCTGGATCCGCGACAAAGAGTTGCGCCGCAAGCTGACACCCCACTACGACTTCGGCTGCAAACGTCCCACCTGGTCCAACAGCTACTTCCGCACGCTGGCCAAACCACACGTGCACCTCGAGACCAACCGCATCGAACGGATCGATTCCGACGGCATCGTCACCGCCGACGGCAACAAGACCGTCATCGACACGCTGGTGCTGGCCACCGGTTTCGACCTCTGGGAAGCGAACTTCCCGGCCTTCGAGGTGATCGGGCGGCAGGGACGCAACCTGGGCAAGTGGTGGCGCGAGACCAGGTTCCAGTCCTACCAGGGCGTCGCCGTGCCGTTTTTCCCCAACTACCTGGGCCTGGCCAGCCCGTACGCCTTCTCGGGGCTGTCGTTCTTCCACACGATCGAAGCTCAGATGCGGCACATGGACCGGCTGTTCGGCGAGGTTCGGCGCCGGGGGGCCGCGGAGTTCGAGGTGACCGAAGAAGCGACGGCGCGTTTCATGGACCGGATGACCGGGCTTCTCGACAAGACCGTCTTCCACCGGGGCGACTGCGCCACCTCCCGCTCGTACTACTTCAACCCCAGTGGCGAGGCGTCGTTACTGCGGCCCACCTCGACGCTGAACGCGGTGCGGGAGGCGTCCCGCTTCCCGCTGAGCGACTACACGATCCGCTGATCCCGAATCGAGAAATCCGGGGCAAGCGCCCTCGAAATCCATGACTCGTGCCCGACCGCGAGTAGGGTGCCGGAAACGGCATCGAGCAGAGTTGCCGTTCCGGTCGGGAGGGGATCATGTCCGAGAATCGGGTGGGGGCCACGCTCAAACGGTCGAACCTTGACTCCAACCTCGAAGATGTCCAGGCGCACTACGACCTCTCGAACGAATTCTTCGCGCTGTTCGTGGACCCGACGCGCACCTACAGCTGCGCCTACTTCCCGCGCGAGGGCATGACCCTGCACGAGGCTCAGCTCGCCAAGCTCGACCTGACCCTCGACAAGCTGGGATTGCGGCCGGGGATGACCCTGCTCGACCTCGGCTGCGGCTGGGGTTCGGTGATGAAGCGCGCCGTGGAGCGCTACGACGTCAACGTCGTCGGGCTGACGCTGTCGAAGAACCAGTACGCGTACTGCCGGCAGGTGCTCGACGGGATCGACAGCGACCGCTCGCGGCGGGTGCTGCTGCGCGACTGGGCGCAGTTCGGCGAACCGGTGGACCGCATCGTGGTCATCGAGGCGCTGGAGCACTTCGGTTTCCACCGCTACGACGACTTCTTCGAGTTCGCCTACAACGCCCTGCCCGCCGACGGCGTCATGCTGTTGCATTCGATCACCGGGCTGCACGTCAAGCAGGTCATGGAGCGCGGCCTCCCGTTGACGATGGACATGGCGAAGTTCATGAGGTTCATCGTCACCGACATCTTCCCGGGCGGGCGGCTGCCGATGATCGAGAAAGTCGAGGAGCACGCGACGAAGGCGGGGTTCACGGTGACCCGCATCCAGTCGCTGCAGCCGGACTTCGCCAGGACCCTCGACTTCTGGGCCGAGGCCCTGCAGGCGCGCAGGGACGAGGCCATCGCGATCCAGTCCGAAGAGGTCTACGAGATGTACATGAAGTACCTGACCGGGTGCGCCCACGTGTTCCGCACCGGCTACGTCGACTGCAACCAGTTCACGCTGGCAAAGTGAGCCTCTCGCGCCGACCAGCATATTTCGGGTGCGCCCGGCGCAGTGGGTATGGTTGCAACGAACATCACCCAGGAGAACAACACCACCATGGCTGAGCAACCGAAGAGCCCGACGAAGACGCGCACGCGCTTCCAGGACATCCAGGCCCACTACGACGTCTCCGACGAGTTCTTCGCGCTGTTCCAGGATCCGACCCGGACGTACAGCTGCGCATATTTCGAGCGCGCCGAGATGAGCCTGGAAGAGGCCCAGTACGCCAAGATCGACCTGAACCTGGACAAGCTGGACCTCAAGCCGGGCATGACACTGCTCGACATCGGCTGCGGCTGGGGCACCACGATGAAGCGCGCCGTCGAGCGCTACGACGTCAACGTGATCGGGCTGACGCTGTCGAAGAACCAGCACGCCCGCTGCGAGCAGGTGCTCGGCGCGATCGACACCGATCGCTCGCGTCAGGTGCGGCTGTACGGCTGGGAGGACTTCTCCGAGCCGGTGGACCGGATCGTGTCGATCGAGGCCTTCGAGCACTTCGGGCACGAGAACTACGACGACTTCTTCAAGCGGTGCTTCGACATCATGCCCGACGACGGCCGGATGACCGTCCAGAGCAGCGTCAGCTACCACCCCTACGAGATGGCAGCTCGCGGCAAAAGGATCACCTGGGAGACGGCGCGCTTCATCAAGTTCATCGTCACCGAGATCTTCCCCGGTGGCCGGCTGCCGTCCACCGAGATGATGGTCGACCACGGCGAGAAGGCGGGTTTCGTTGTGCCCGAACCGCTTTCGCTGCGCCCGCACTACATCAAGACGCTGCACATCTGGGGCGACACGCTCGAGTCCAACCGGGACAAGGCCATCGAGGTCACCTCCGAGGAGGTCTACGACCGCTACATGAAGTACCTGCGCGGCTGCGAGCACTATTTCGCCGACGAGATGCTGGACTGCAGCCTGGTGACCTACCTCAAGCCGGGGGCGGCCGCCTAGATTGCCGGAATGGGGGCTGCGCCGTTCGTCGAACAGCTGGACAGACCCGCTGCGGGTGCCGCCCGCCGAACTGCTGCCCGTGGGTACGCCGCACGTGCGCGGCTGCACCAACGCCCCCGCCCTCGGTCACGACGCATCGCCGAATGCGGCGGCCAGGGTCGCGGGGGGGGGGGGGGGGGGGGGGGGGGGGGGGGGGGGGGGGGGGGGGGGGGGGGGGGGGGGGGGGGGGGGGGGGG
>NZ_VMQU01000120.1 GCF_007714205.1 Mycobacterium helveticum
CGCCGGGAACGCCGGAGAGGCTGAGGTAGTCCGGCAGAGCGTAGAGGTCGACCGCACCGGTGCCGGCGTCCTGGGCATAGGCCAGCGCGGCGGTCGACGAGGCGAACAACGGTGCGTTCGCCGACGCCAGCGCCGCGCCGCGGGCCAACGCCGTCCGGGGCTCCTCGGGCACACTCACATCCAGCGACGTCGCCGCTGCCAGCGTCGGCCGCAGCGGGGCGATGTCGACCCCCGATCCCACCACGAACAGGCCACCCGCGGCCGGTTCCGATGCGTCGAGCCCGGCCACCATCTCGCCGAGTTGCGCGGCGGCCTCGCCGTAGGACTCGGCCTGGATGCAGGCTTTGCGGACGTCGGCGACGGAACCGTCGGAGGTTTCCACGAGCGCCGTCGTCGCGGTGTCGGGCTCCACGAACAGCACCGCTGTGCGCTCGTAACCCATTGCGCCGCCGACAGATTGCGCCAGTGCAGTAGCGGCCAGGAACGCCGACACGAGCATGACGTTGTCGATCCGGTGGGCGGCCAGCGCGTCGCGCAGCGCCGCGGCCTCGTGCTGGTCGGTCCAGCTCACCCCGATCGACGACAGCTCCAGGCCCGCGTCGGCCGCGCCCTCGCGGGTGCCCAGGATGGCGGCGATCACCCGATCGGGAGCGCCGGCGGCGGCGACACCGAACTCGTCCTCGTCGATCGTGGGGCCGTCGGCGTTCTCGCCCTCGAGCAGAACCATCTGGATCGATGCCGGTGCCATCGACACCCCGAGCACGGTGTCCAAAACCCATCCTCCAAAGTTCCGCAGCCGACGATGGTCTGGCGGAGGAGAAACCACGCGGACCGCTGTGCTCATACTCGGCGGAGAAGCTGTGCGGCCGTGCTGCCGAAGCTAGGAACTTCGTATGAAGTTTTGATACGAGCGCGACGGCGTGGGGCCCCGCTGGCCCTGGTATTTCGAGCCCACGTTCGAACTGCCGTAGGGGTGTTCCGCCGGACTGGTCAGCCGCAGGATGCACAGCTGGCCGATCTTCATCCCCGGCCACAGGGTGATCGGCAGGTTGGCGACGTTGGACAGCTCCAGCGTGATGTGGCCGCTGAAGCCCGGGTCGATGAACCCGGCCGTCGAGTGCGTCAGCAGGCCCAGGCGGCCCAGCGACGATTTGCCCTCCAGGCGTCCCGCGAGGTTATCGGGAAGCGCGAACAGCTCCAGCGTCGAGCCGAGCACGAACTCGCCCGGGTGCAGCACGAAGGGTTCGCCGGGATCGGGTTCGACCAGGCTGGTCAGCTCGTCCTGCTGCTTGGCGGGGTCGATGTGGGTGTAGCGGGTGTTGTTGAACACCCGGAACAGGCGGTCGAGGCGGACGTCGATGCTGGAGGGCTGCACCAGGGTGTCGTCGAAGGGGTCGACGCCCAGCCGGCCGGCGGCGACTTCGGCCCTGAGGTCACGATCGGAGAGCAGCATCCGCAGAGCCTATCTGCCGCCGGAGACGGCCCCGGCTCAACGCAGGTACATCTCCCGACCGGTGGGATACCCGCCGCCGGTGGTGGTCACGTGGACGTGGTCGTAGTGCCCCAGCCTGCTCGGTTGCGCACCACCGGGCGTGTAGTAGACGCCGCGCCAGATCGCGTCCTGCATCCCGAATCGACGGGCGTTGCGGCGCACGAACGCGACGATCCGGTTGCCGAGTGCGATGCCCTGGGCGGTGCCGGCGTTGGGGATCATCACGTCGATCGCCAGGCCGTTGGGATGCCACGGCAGCGGATCCGGTCGCACCCCGCCGATTTCGTGGATCTCGGGGAAGGTCGCGCTGATCGCGCGGGCGACCAGGATGGTCCGGACCTGAAGGCCCCGCTCAGAGGCGACACCGACCGGCAAGAACCGGGATTGCCGGTGCCAGCGCGACGCCGCGGCGAACTCGGCGCTCCTGCCCGCGCCGTCACCGGGTACCCCCGGGGCCGGCATCGCGGCCACGACCTCGAAACAGCCGGGTGCGACGTCGGCGGCGACCGGCGCGGCGACCTCGGGGGCGGCGCCCGGGTATGCGTCCGCTCCCGCCGCTAAGAAGACGACGGCCGGGGCGGCCAGCGCTGCCAGGACCGTTGCCGACTTTCGCCGGGTCCTGGGTAACTGATGGCGGCCCACGACACGCACCCTACGAGATAACGAATTATCACGAAAGGGTAAACATCGGGCGCTCGCCATCCGGGGTCGCCGAGCCGGTGCGTCCTCAACGACTACTCTGGCGGCCGCAACGACGGACGAGCGGTAGTTCGCGCCCGGTGAGTGGACGAAAGTCACCTCCTGGCCGTCGTCAATGCCCGACACCTGGTGGATGATCTGCAAACGATCAGGAGGGGGTGGGAATCGAAGATCACCGCCCGTCGCAACTCGGCCGTGCACCGTGTGGCGGACTTGCTCATCAAACACCCAGTGATCAACGCTCAACTGGTCAGCGATCAACTGCACATCGCGATTGGCAACGTCTACCGATACTTGGACCCGCTTGTCGAGGCCAGAATCATCGTCGAGCTCACCGATCAGGGCCGTAATCGGGCCTGGCGCTCACCCGAAGTTCTCAGCGCGCTAGACGCTTTCACGGAGCGCGCCGGTCGTCGAGCGCTGTTCGCGTGACGTTGACGGTCGTCTGCTTTTTCGTCTCTTGCACCGCAGCACAAAGCGGTCGACACCTACACCGAGGCCGAGGTTCAAAAACTGCTGGCCGCTATCGCTGATGACCGGCTCGCCCACGCCTGGGAACTGGCGCCGTCGGGGCTGCGGCGTGGGGAAATCGCCGGATGGCTGTGGACTGATGTTGACCCGGACGCCAGGGCCATCACCGTGGCCAACACCCGCGTGGCAGCGGGCAGCACCGGCTGCTGTCGGTGCTCACGTGATCGCGGCGTGCAGCGGGCGCAAGGACGCCAGCCTGACCATGCGGCTGTATGCTCACTCGCAGTTTGCTGCCCTGCAGGACGCCGGAGCGAGTTTGGATCGAGTTGTGGCATCATGTGACACTGAGGCCCGACCCCAGGCACGCTGAAGAGCGTTTCCGCAGGTCAATGCCACTATGCCGATGTAGTTCAATGGCAGAACATCAGCTTCCCAAGCTGAATACGCGGGTTCGATTCCCGTCATCGGCTCCACGATGACCTGCGCACCACCCGGGTCTACCCTCGATCACAGACGACGAGGGACCCAAGCGGGAATGAGAAAGGTGCGCGATGCTCGCAGCATTCGGATTCGACACCCTGGGTGTGGTCATCGGGGACATGTTCTTCGTCGACCCGTCACCGCTCGAAGGTCAGGAAACCCCGGAACGGGGAGTCAGACTGGAACTGCGCCTCGTCGACCACGGTGACCCGCAGGGGTCCATCTACGCCGGCGTGCCGATCTCCTTCAACCGGCCGGTGTGGCGGGTGGACCTGTTCGGGTCCACCGAGAGCCCGCCGGGCACGCTGGACCGGGCCCACCACCATCCCCGCTTCAACGGGTGGGAACCCGGACGCCGGCATTTCGTCCCGGAGTTGTCGGCCGACCCGGTGTCCTGGCTGGCCGGTCAGCTGGCCGACCCAGCGGCCGTGCTGGCCCGGGCGGGCGTCGACGCCGACGAGGTCGGCGAGGCCGACATGACCGCACTGGCCGCGGCGGCCCCGGAGATCGTCGCCGCGGTGCAGCGGATGCTCGAGCGGGTGCGGGACGGGGAACTGGCCCCGGCCCCCGCCGAGCCGGTCGCCGCCGCCCGCACCGGCTGGCTCTGAGGCCGGCCGGGTCCCGAAGCTACCCGCGACGGCTGCCGACGGGTCCGTGCTGACCGAGAGCGCCCATCGTGAGGTGGCTGGCCACCCGTCCTTGTGCCTTCGCCCGATACATCGCGAGGTCGGCGTCGTGCAGGATCTCGGCGGCGGCGCGCTGCTCGCCGGGCCGCACCGAGACGACGCCGATGCTGGCGCTGATGCAGCTCGGATCCCGGGTTCCGTCACCGTCGCCCCCGAGGAAGATCGGTTGGGAAAGCGCACCCTGCAGCCGCACGGCGACAACATCCGCCTCGGCGGGCTCGATCGGGCCGGCCAGCAGTGCGACGAACTCGTCGCCACCGACGCGTCCGATCACGTCGTCGGGGCGCAACGTTTTCCGCAGGCGTTCGGCGGCGACCCGCAGCACGGCGTCGCCGGCGTGATGCCCGAACGCGTCGTTGACCCTCTTGAATTTGTCGAGGTCGATGAACAGCACCGCGCCCAACCGGTGACCTCCGGTTTCCAGCGCGTCGGTGACCAGGTCCAGTATGTGGGCGCGGTTGGGCAGCCCGGTCACGTGGTCGTGTGTCGCCCGATGGACGAGACGCTGGTACCTGGTGTGTTGCTCGGTGACGTCGGCGAACGACACCAGGACCGACGAACCGTCGGGATCGGCGGGATCGAGCAGCGACCACGTCACGGACAGCCAGACCCGTCGCCCGTCGTCGAGGCGGTCCACTCCGTAGACGCCGCCACGCCTCGGGCTGGTTTTCAGGGTCGGGAGCACCGGACGCCGATCGGTGAAAAGCAGCCGGCCGTCCCTGTCGTAGATCGGTACCGTGGCCGCCTCGGCCACGTCGACTCCCGTCGGCACACCCAGTATTCGCAGCACCGCCGGGTTCACCGATTCGACCATTCCCTCGGAGGAGATGACGATCACGCCCTCCTCCAGGGACGCCACGACGGTCTGGAAATGCTGTTCGGCGCGCCGCAGCGCGGTCTGGTCGGCGCACACCACGACGTATCCGGCGTCCATCCGGGACGCCGACACCCGCACCGCCAGGGGCGAACCGTCGGCGGCGCGGTGGCTGGTGTGCACGACGCCCCCGGCGGCGATGATGACGGCCGGGTCCAGGGCGGCGCCGACCGCCTCGCGGACCGGGCGACCGAGCGCCTGCACCGCGGAGCGGCCGTAGATGGCTTCGGCCGCCGGGTTCCAGCTGGTGACCGCGCCGGTCAGGGTGGTGGCGATGATGGCATCGCTGACGTGGGTGACCAGCGCCGCCTGGAAGCGCAGGTTCGCCTCGGCGGTCTTGTGTGCGGTCACATCCCAGAACGCGACCTGGTGGGCCGGTCTGCCCCGCCACTGCGCCCGGACTGCGACCGCCTCCACCGCGCGGGCCGTCCCGTCCAACGGCAGGATCACCATCTCCACGGGCGGTGAGATATCCCCGTCACGTGGGCGGGCTGCGATCCGGCCGAGCACCGTGGGAACCGATTGCGGCGCCACGAAGTCGATGATGCGGTGCCCCAGCAGCTGATCGGCGGATTCGGCCGCCATCTCCCGCACCATGGTGTCGTTGACGTAGCGGAAGCGCCCGTCGGCGTGGACACAGATCGCGACGGGGCTGTCGTCGACGATGCGCCGGAACTCCCGCTCCGCCTCAGCCTGCCCGCGAGCGGCGGAGGCGGCGACCACGGCCCGCAGCAGTTGCCCCACCTGATCGCGGGTGGTCATCAACTCGGCGAGTTGCCGCCGCACGCGGCCCGCCGGATGTCGCTCGCCCGATCGGACAGATGCCGGCCCGGTGGGTTCAGCGGCCACCGCGGCACCTCCCCTCGGCCTCGCCCCGCGGATTCGTCAACAACCTGCAGCTCTCGTTCCCCTGCTCCACCCTCGGCCCGGGTGCGCGAGCGCAAGTACAGTCTGGGGTTTGTTGGATCGATCGGCAATGACCCGATGCGAAATAGGCGTCGGTGACGACTATCCGTAACGGGCGTCGCGGCGATGGTGTCGAACAGTTCCCGGTCCAGGGTGCCCGGTCCAGGGTGCCCGGTCCCGGGTGATTTCTTTGACACCGCGCACGCGTCGCCAGGGCCGCCCGTTCATTCGATCCACCCGAACGGGCGCAGGGCTGCCAGCAAGTTCTGCGAGGAAGGGCCGATGGACGATTACGCCAGGCAATGGCTCGACAACGCCGCCCGGTGCAGTGTGCCGCCGGAGGTCGTCGCCGGCATCGCGCCACGCATCCCGCCCGCCGGCTTTCACCTTCTGGAGGGAATGGAGGAGATCCGCGACCCCCACGGCAAGTCGTTCTTCCTGATCCCGCGGTCCACCGGCGGCGACGACGCCCGCGACGCGGTGCTGCTGACCTACGTCCTCAATGCGGGCACCGGCTACGGCGCGGCGGGTAGGCGGCCCGCCGACTTCCCCGAGACGCCCTACAGCGCCGCCGAGGTGTGGCGAATCTTCAACCGGCAGAGCCGCAACGGCTGGAGCTACGCCCGCGACGTCGGGTTCGTGCACCGCAACGGGGGTCGCCTGGTCACCACCCCCAACGGCATGCTGATGGGCCTGGGCGGCAACTGGATCCAGCGTCAGTTCAGCCGGCGTGGCGGTACCACCTGGGGCGACATCTTCATGATCAACGCCGGCAGGGTCGCTGACCCCGCCGAACAGTTGCGCCGCATCATCAGATCCAGCCGGCACAACCCCGACCTCGACCGGCTGCTGCACCACGAGGAGATCCACTGCCGGCAGTGGGCGGCCAAGGGCTATGCGGGCATGATTGTCGACTACGGGCGAGAACTGTTCCGTGAGTGGGTCCTTGGCACGGCCAATCGGCTCGAAGTGGACGCGGGCCTCTCCGACGGCGGCTACAATTCTTGAATTCCGTTGTGCAGCACCATCGCTCCGATCACGACGAGGACCACCGCGAGCAGCGCGGCGTTGTTCTCGTCCATCCACGTTTTCAGCCGTGCCAACGTGCCGTCGAGTCGGCGGCCGGCGGCGGCGTAGGCCAGGACCGGGATCGCGACCGTCGAGGCGGCGACGACGACGAAGAACGCGGCGGCGATCCAGTCGCCGATCAGACCCAGCCCGCTGGTGCCGATGGCCAGTCCGGCCGACACGCACAACAAGGACACGTCGGGGCGGGCGGCCGCCAGCACGCACCCC
Organism: Mycobacterium helveticum; assembly: GCF_007714205.1. Taxonomy (GTDB): domain Bacteria; phylum Actinomycetota; class Actinomycetes; order Mycobacteriales; family Mycobacteriaceae; genus Mycobacterium; species Mycobacterium helveticum. Next base: position 6,905 of record NZ_VMQU01000120.1, read on the forward strand.
GTCACCCCCGCCCGCCCCGGCGTGATGGTGGCGAATGACCGCATCCACGACGGCGAATCGGTGTGACGATGCCTGGCCAGCCACCGGTAGACGCCCAGGACGATGAGGGCGGACCCCATGACCACGCGCAGCCACGACGCCCAGGGCGGCGGGGACTTGTGCAGTCCGCCCAGCAGACCGGAGGCCGCCACGGAGAGCGCCGTCAGCGCGGCCAGGCCCACCAGCCAGCCGGCCAGGAACGTGAGGCTGCTGGGCCGCCGCCGCGGGGCCTGCAGCACCAGAACCGCCGGTATGACCGTGACCGGCGAGAGCGCGATGACCAGCCCCAGCGGAACCAGCGCGGTCAGCACGGAACCCCAGCTACCTGCCATGGGCGGGAATCCTGCCACAGCCGGTCACCGCAAAGCGTGAATTCCGTTGTAAATAACCATGAAACCGATCAGCACCAGGATCACCGCCATCATCGCGGCATGGTTTTTCTCCATCCAGGCCTTGAGCCGCTCCAGCGTGTCGTCGAGGCGGTCACCGGCGCCGACGTAGGCCAGGATGGGCAGGGCCACCGTGGACGCGGAGATGACGACGAACAGCGCGGCGGCGGCGAACCCGTCCGCGACACCCAGGGTGCTGCTGCCGACGGCCAGGCCGGCGGCCGCGGACAGGATCAGGACCTCGGGGCGTATCACCACGAGCAGCGCCCCGGTCAACCCGGCGCGCACCGGGGTCAGCTTGGAGAACGAGCGCATCCAGCCGGGCATGCTGCCCTGGCGGTGCCGGGTCACCCAGCGGTAGACACCGAAAAGGACCAGCGCCGACCCCAGCACCACGCGCAGCCAGGACGCCCAGGCCGGCGGCGACTTGCGCAGGTCGCCGATCAGGTCGGAGCTCGCGACGAACGCCGCGGTGACCGCCATCAGGCCCAGCACCCAGCCGCTGAGGAAGGCGAGGCCCACGGGACGCGGCCGGGAGGCGTGCAGGACCAGGACCGCCGGAATGACCGTGATGGGGGAGACCGCGATGACCAGCGCCAGCGCAACGAGCGCGGTCAGCACGGAGCCCGAAGTTTGTGCCACGGGCAGCAATCATCGCATTGGCGCCCCGCTTGGGCATGATGAACCCGCAGCTGGGGAGGCGCGTGGCAGAAATCCATCTCGGGCACATCTTTCACCTCGCCGGCACCCCGCTGGTCACCGACGCGTCGCCCACGGGGTGGGTTCCGGCGACGCCACGGCGGCGGCCGACCCGACCCTGTTCGCAGTGCTGATGGGTACGCGCGAGTCTTCCGTCGCCGAGACGTACGTGCAGGGACGCCGGCTCTCCCGCTAGACCCGCGATCCACTCCAGCAGAACAGTCCGTCCTGCGGTAACCAACCGTTCCTGTTGAGTGAGCGGGAGTGAGTGTGTGGCTCGTCTCCGGGTGCTCTGCCGCCCGAATGGTGTTGGCGGCGCTGGCGTGTGTTCTATCGGTCCGGTGGGCCTGCGGCGTCGTGCGCCTTCGGCGTTGCGGTGACACGCGAGCGAGAAGACGGGGATCGCCGTGGGGCTGGCCTGGGCGGCTGGCCGTCGCGCGTCCTCTGTCGCGTGACGGGTCCGACAGGCTTGCGCCGGGCACGGTGGCCGAGACTTCTCCTGCCGATCACCACCGCGGCGGCGCGGTGGCCGTCGACGGTCGGGTCGGAAGCGTTTGCCCCGGCGGCCGCGGCCCATGGTTTCGCGACCGGTGTTGCGTGCCTCGTCGAAGCCCAGGTCCTCGATACTGATAGATGCGCAGCCATGCTCAGCGGCGAGGTGAATGAGCCGGGTGATGACATGGCGGACCTGGGCGTCGCGGTGGGAGGTGGGAGGTGGGACCGGTAACGGCGAAGTCGAACCGGTCGGGAGCGCCGATGACGTTGCCGTGCGGATCAACGACGGCGGCATCGACGTGGCCGGCGTTGAGATCCACTGCGAGTGTGCACTGGCTGCGCAGCGTTACCACAGCAGGCCGCCTTCGACTTCGGCATCGACCTTCATCACTGACCACCAGCGGCGAAAAGAGGATCGACGTCGGGGGCCCGGGCCCGCACCTGCCGCTCCCCCACCGGGGACAGACGCATGAGAAGGCGACGGTGCTCACGCTGGGATCACGGGCGCTGGCTAGCCTCCGCGGCGCAGCATCCAGGCCGGCACCCAGTGCGTCACGGTGCTCTGCGTGGCGCCGTAGGCGACGGGGTAGGTGACCAGCCCCCACCAGTCGCCCTGCTCGCAGATGCCCCAGCAGCTCAGCCGGCCCTCGACGACCTTGTGCAGCTGCAGGCCGTTGGGCTGGTACCGGCCGCAGCGGTGCGGTTCACGCGGGAACAGCGCCGTCAGGTCCACGAGCACCGCGACCGGCGGCCGCACCACCCGCAACGGGCTGCGGACCGGCTGCCCGTTGTACCCGATCGACCCGAGCTGGCCCATTGGTCGATCATACGTTCGAATACGTGGGGCCGCGCCGCGCGCATGGCAACATAGCGGTGATGTCCGGCGAGCCGTCACCGCACCCGCGCGCCTCGCTCCGGGGCGGCCGGCGGTGGCCGTTACCGGCCGCGCTGGATCCGCTGTTGGTCGGGGCGCTGGCCGCGGCGGTCAGCCTGATCGGCGCCGGCCGCCCGTCCTTCTGGTACGACGAGGCGGCGACCATCTCGGCCGCCTACAGCCGCTCGCCGGCCCAGTTGTGGCGGATGCTGGGCAACGTCGACGCCGTGCACGGCCTGTACTACCTGCTCATGCACGGTTGGTTCGCCATCTTTGGGCCCACGGAGTTCTGGTCGCGTGCGCCGAGCGGTTTGGCCGTCGGCGGCGCGGCGGCCGGGGTGGTGGTGCTCGGCAGGCAGCTCTCGTCGCGCACCGCCGCCGTGGCCTCCGGCGTGTTCTGCGCGATCCTGCCCCGCTCGACCTGGGCGGGCGTCGAGGCCCGGCCCTACGCCGTTTCCATGATGGCCGCGGTGTGGCTGACGGTGTTGCTGCTGCACGCCACGCGCCGTGGCGACGCGCGGGTCTGGTTTCTTTACGCTGTCGCGCAAGCGGTTTCGATCGTGCTCGACGTGTACCTGGCGCTGCTGGTGCTGGCGCACGCGGCCTTCGTCGTCGCGTTCCCGCGCGGGCGGACCGCCCTGGCGCGGTTCGCCGCCGCCTCGGCGCTGGCGGGCTGTGCGACGGCGCCGTTTCTGGTCCTGGCCGCCGGGCAGGTGCACCAGATCAGCTGGATCGCACCGATCGGGCGCCGGACGTTCGAAGACGTGGTGGTGCAGCAGTATTTCGAGAGGAATCCCCAGTTCGCGGTGTTGGCAGGCCTGCTCGTCGCGGCCGCGATCGCCGTCTGGCTGCGCACGCCGCGGCCGGCGGATCGGCAGTTGTTGACCCTGGCGGCCGCCTGGGTGGTGCTGCCGACCGCCGCGATCGTGTCCTGGTCGGCGGTGGTTCACCCGGTCTACACGCCGCGCTATCTGTCTTTCACCGCACCGGCGGTGGCCCTGGTCCTGGGCGCCAGCGCCGCGGCGGTGGCCGCCAAGCCTTGGCACGCGGCGGTACTGGTCGGACTGTTCGCCGTAGTTGCCGTGCCGAACTACATTCTGGTGCAACGCAACCCGTATGCCAAGTACGGCATGGACTACAGCCAGGTGGCCGACCTGATCGCCGCGCGGACGGCGCCGGGTGATTGCCTGCTCGTCAACGACACGGTGACGTTCATGCCCGCCCCGATGCGCCCGTTGCTGGCGGCGCGCCCCGATGCCTACCGGAAGCTGGTCGACCTCACCCTGTGGCAACGGGCGACGGACCGCCACGACGTCTTCGACACCAACCTCATCCCGGAGGTCGTCGCCGGGCCCTTGAGCCATTGCGGCGTCGTGTGGATCATCACCGAGGCCGACGACTCGCGGCCCGCTCACGAGCAGGGGCCCGCGCTGCCGCCGGGTCAGCGCTACGGGCCGACGCCGGCCTTCGCGGTGCCCCGCGAGCTGGGCTTCCGCCTCGTCGAGCGCTGGCAGTTCAACCTGGTCCAGGTGATCGAAGCGCGGCGCTGACGCCTACCAGATGCGGATGTAGTCGATGAGCATGGTGCACGGGAACGTGCCCATCGCGGGGTCCCCGGCGCCGACCCCGCCGACCGCCAGCGTGTACATGGGAGTCAGCCAATAGCCGGGATTGTTGAACGGCCAGCGCTTGTCGTCCGGGTTGCCGTGCACCGGAATCGGCTTGTTGGGGACGCTGAAGTACGGCTTGGCGCCGTCGACGTAGTCGCGCCAGAACTGGAATCCGTTTTCCCCCCAATGCATCCGCCACGTGTGCCACGCGCCGTCGACCAGCCCGGGAATCGACCTGCCCTCCCAGGTCTTGCCGTTGGACGCCGCGTGGACCGTGGTGCCCGCGGGCCAGCTGCCGTTGCCGTACCACTCGAAGATGTCGACCTCACCGTCGGGCAGCGGGTCCTCGTTGACGGCCCAGAAAGAGGGCCACAGACCGGGGAACAGACAGTCCAGCTTGACGCGCGACTCCCAGGTCTGGTTGATCATGCTGCGGAAGTTGCCGCGCAGTTTGCCGGTGTAGTAGGTGCCGAAGTCGTTGGTGGCGCACAGGACGAGGTTGGATTTGCCGTCGAGGTACACGTTTTGTCGGTCGTCGCGGTATATCCCGTCGACCGGCGGGAACACGTCGTCCTGCCAGGTCTGCACCGTCCACTTGGCCGGATCCGGTCCCGAGCCCGCCGGGCCGTCGAACTCGTCCTGGAAGATGTAGGGCCCCCCGGAGGCCTGGGCGGGCGCCGAGGGCGGCGCCGGATGCGCCTCGGCCGCCGGCAGACGGACCGAGGCGGCGGCCGCGGCCGCCAGCATGCCGATCCCCGTCGTCAACATGCTGCGACGATCCATTCCCAGACACCACCCATCCGCAAGCCGGAACGCCATATTCCGACATTCCCCCTATGCACCATTGCAAACGGTGTTATGAAACCACGCGGCGGGGGCACACCGCATCTCGCCCCGCCGCGTCACGGCACGTCCGCCGCCGGCCGCGGCGGCGGGCAACGACGCCGCGCCGGGTTTGCCGGGCGCCGCGACGGCCGGATCCCGGGCGGCGAGCGTCTCGGGCCCCGCGGGGCCCGAGACCCGGCTCCGGCGCAGGACCGACGATCTAACGTCGGCCATAGCAGATCCTGAACACGTTGCACCACAAAGCCTTTTGTTGCATGCCGCCACTGGCTCCGCGCGCAACCATCAAGTTGCTTGACATCATCGCCGGCGGTGGTATCAAGGAGATTGATGGTCAGATAGACAAGGAGATATGGACATGTTTGGTGGATTTCTCGGGGGCCCCGGCTTCGGGGGCCCCGGCTTCGGGGGTCCGCGCTCGGGCAAAGGCGGTTTCGGCGGCGGCCGGGGCGGGCACGGCTTCGGGCCCGGCGGCCGCCATGGCCTCAAGCGCGCGGCGTTCGTCAGCGCGGCGATGCTGCTCGACGGGCCGGCCGACGCCGCGCAGATCGTGCAGCGGGTGTCCGAGGCGACCGGGGGCGCGTTCACCCCGCCGCAGGACCTGGCGGAGCTCGCGATCGGGCTGCTGGCCGGGCGGGGCATGGTCACCGTCCACGACGGCGTGGCCACCCTGACCGAACTGGGCGAAAACCTGCTCGCCTGGCGGGGCGTCAGCAGCGAGGCGGCGCACGCCTTCCTGGGGCGGGCGGCCAAGTTCGGCGATGCGTTCAAGATCCGCCGGGAGCTGTTCGAACTGGCCGGCCTGACCCGCACGATCACCTGGACCGGCACCGGCGAGCAGAAGCAGCGGCTCGCCGAGGTCCGCGCCGACGTCCTGGCGGCCCTGACCGACGCGAAGAAGGCGCTGCACCGGGTCCTGGGAGAAAGCTAGGGCCCTACCGGGACGTGGGTTCGCTCAGCTTGACCAGCGTCTTGCCGACGTTGACGCCGGTGAACAGCCCGTTGAGGGCGTCGACGCACGACTCGATGCCCTCGAAGATGGTCTCCCGGTGCCGGAGCAGGCCGTCGGCCTCCCACCGGCGCAGCGCGGCGAACGCCTCATCGAAGCGGCCCCACTGGTCGAGGGCGTTGAAGCCCTGCATCAGCGCCGTCTTGGACAACAGGTTGACGTAGTTCGCCGGGCCCGGGTGCTCACCGGTCAGGTAACTGGAGATGACACCGCACAGCACCACGCGCGCCCGGGTGGCCAGCCGGCCCAGCACCGCGTCGAGGATGGGCCCGCCGACATTGTCGAAGTACACGTCGACGCGTCGCGGGCAGTGCTCTTTGAGCGCCGCGGCCAGGTCGTCGTTCTTGTAGTCGATGCACGCGTCGAAGCCGAAGTCCTCGACCACCGCCGTGCACTTTTCGGGACCGCCCGCGATGCCCACCACCCGGGCCCCCGCGATCTTGGCGATCTGCCCGGCCACCGAGCCGGTGGCGCCGGCGGCCGCCGAGACCACCACCGTCTCCCCGGGACGCGGCCGGCCGATGTCGGTCATGCCGAAGTAGGCGGTGGCACCGGTCGGGCCGTACACCGACATGATCGCGAGCTGGTCGTCCTCGCCGGGGATGGGGGTGCTGAACATGTCGTCGCGGATGATCGCGTACTCGGAGAAGCCGGTCAGCGTGGTGACGACGTCGCCGACGGCGAAGGCGTCACAGCGCGACGTCACGACCTCGCCGATGCCGGCGGCCCGGATGACCTCGCCCAACTGCACCGGCGGCAGATAACTGGGCTGGTCGTCCAGCCAGGTGCGGGCGGCGGCGTCGATGCCGACGTAGGTGGTGCGGATCAGCGCCTCCCCCGCCGCGGGCTCGGGCGCCGGCGTGGTGACCAGCTCGGTGTCGTCAAGCCGGACCAGCCCGGTCGGGCGGCGACGCAACAGGATCTGACGGTTCGGCAAGTCGGGCACGAAGCAGAAACTACAGGCCCGGCCCACGCGCCGGAACGTCGTTTAACCCGGTGAGTCCGAATCGCCGTCGAGGACGCTCACCGCGATGCCATACGGCAGAAAGCGCACCCTGCGCCGCGGGTCGAGATTGTCCTTGTTCGCCCGCAGCGCGTCGAGCTCGGTGGCATAGACCTGCTCGACGCGGGCCCCGCCGTCGGCGTCCACCGTGTAGACGGCCCACACGCCGTCACCGGCCTCGCCGGCGGTCTCGGGCGCGGAACGGTTCCGCCCGGCGAGGTCCTCGAAGATCGCCGACCAGCCCGCCCGGGCGCCGGGCGCGCCGGGCGCGCCGACGAACCTGCCGATCCGCTCGAAGGCGTCGCGCAGGCCCTCGGTGCCGTCCCGGATCACCCGATCGAACTCGTCGGGATCGAACCCGAATGGGCCGTGCTCGCTCACTGCGACCTCCTACGGTCCGGGCGGCGGTGGTGGCGGGGCGGGCGGATTGATCGGGATCGGCACCGTGACGAACGGGAGGTGCAGATACAGCGTCAGCGGGGGCCGCCGGGGTGCGGGCGGCGCCTCGGGCACCACCCGCTGCACCGGCGCGGGCGCGCGCCAGCGGTGGACCGGGGCCGGTGGCGGAGCCGCCACCGCGGTGTGCGGTGCCGCATGCTCGACCGGCGCGGGCGCCGGGGCGGGTGCCGGCGGGACGGCCGCGGCCGCGGCGGTCGGCGGCGCACTGCGCGGGGACGGCTTGGCCGGGGCCTGAGCCGGGAGCTGCTTTGCCGGGGTGGCGACGCTGGCACGCGGTTTGTGCTGGACGGCGGCCGCCGGCCGGTCCGACGTCAGCGACACCAGCACCACCCCGACCGCGACGGCGGCGATGCCCGCCAGCGCGCTGCCGGTCAGCAAGAACGGCCGGCGCCGACGGCGCGGGGCCTCCTCGTCGTCGTCGGTCAGCGCGCTGTAGGCCAGGACCTCGGCGCCCCGGTCGGCGTTGGCGCTGATGTCCAGGTAGGTCGGGGTCAGCCCGCGGGGGTGGATCTCTCCGGTGCCCGGGTCCAGGGCGTAGGCCAGGGCGGCCGTCGACGAGGCGAACAGCGGCGCGTTCGCCGACGCCAGCGCCGCCCCACGGGCCAGTGCCATGTCCGGCTCCTCGGGCGCGGTGACATCGAGCGGCGTCACCGCCTCGAGGGCGGGCTTGATGGAGACGATGTCGGTCCCGCAGCCGATGAGGAACACGCCGTCGGCCCACGATCCGCGCGCGTCCAGCGCGGCGAGGATCGTCGCCAGTTCGGCCGCCAGGGCCTCCCGGGGCGCCTCCGGCCGGGCGTTGGCCAAAACGCGCCGGTGCAGGTCGACGATCGAACCGTCGGAAACCTCGACGACGGCCAGCGTCGCGTGGTCGGGTTCGACGAACAGCATCGCGATGTGCTCGTAGCCGATCGCCTGGCCCACGGCCTGGGCCAGCGCGGCGGCGGCCAGCAGCGGCGAGACCAGCATCACGCCGCCCACCTCGCGGGCGGCCAACTCCTGGCGCAGCGCGCCGACCTCGGCGGGGTCGCTCCAGGTGACCCCGATCGACGCCAACCGGCAGCCGCCCTCGATCGCGCCCTCCCGGGTGCCGTCGATGGCCGCGATCACCTGCTCGACCGCACCGGACGCCGCCGGGTCGCCGACGTCGAAGGTGTCCTCTTCGATCGTCACGCCGTCGGCGTCGACCCCCTCGATCAGCAACAACCGGACGGTCGTGGGAGCCATTGACACCCCGAGCACGATGTCCACTTGCGCCTCCAGGTCCTCCAGACCTCGCTGCGGGCGCGCCGGACGCACACCCCCAAATCGTTGCTCCCACGCTACCCCCGTGTGACCCGGGGGCGCCTGTGAGCTGCTTGTGAGATGCGGCGCCGCGGCGATGCGATCAGTAGCCAGGACCCAGGAACGGGTTCTGCCCGGCGCCCGGGTACTGCGGGGCCGGGTTCTGAGGAACCTGGTTCGCCGGCACCGGCACCGGGATCGGCATCGGCAGCAGCGGGACGTGGATCCACTGCGTCGTCATCGGCACCGGCGTCGTGGTCGGCGTCTCCGACGTGGGCGGTGGCGGCAGTGCCGCCGTGGGCGTCTCGGTCGGGCTGGGTGGAACCGTCTCCGAAGGTGTCGTCGCGGCCGGCGGGTGGGTCCGCGGCGGCGGCGGGGGC
>NZ_VMQU01000121.1 GCF_007714205.1 Mycobacterium helveticum
GGCTGCGTCATATGTGTATTTGATACTGGGCTTGGGCCGGTCGTGCCGGGCCGCGCCGGGCGGTTGGGGCCGGGACTGCGGCGGCGGCGGGGAAGCCGGCCGGTGGGGCGCTCCGACCTGGAACACCAGCCGCGGGCCCCGCTGCGGATCACCGATAGTGACCGCCTGCCCGTCGCGGATGTCGACCGTCGCCACCCGGGAGCCGTTGACGAACATGCCGTAGGGGCTCGTGTCGATGGCGACCCAGTGGCCCTCGGCGAACCGCAGCACGACATCCGAACGGGGCGCCGGCGGCCGCGGATCGGCGTGGCCCGGGCGCTCGAGCGGGACGTCGCAGCCCCTGCCCTGGCCGACGATCACGTCGCGGCCCGGGGCGCAGACGTACCGCATGGATCCGACCCACACGGTGAGCGTGGAGGCCGGGGCGTCGGGCCGCATCGCCGTCACCTTTCGTCGCCGATCAGACCGAGTGACCCGGCGCGCCGATCCGGGCTTTGCCTAAGTTTCTACCCGTGCGGGGGCCGTCGATCCAGCGGATGGGTTCCGGTCACGGGGTGCCGCGGCGTCGCGGGACGGCGGCATTGTCCAGAAACTGGCGCAGCACGCCGACCGCCTCCGCAAGCACCTGGCGCTCGGCGGGTGCGAGCTCGGCCAACTGCGGCTCGATCGCGGCAGCACGGTCGGCGCGGACCGCGTTCAGCGTCTGCCGTCCCTTGGCCGTGATGTGGATGCGGACGGCGCGGGCGTCCCCGGGGTCGACCGTCCGGGTGACCAGGCCGGCCTCCTCGAGGCGTCGTACCTGCGTGGTCATCGTCGGCTGCGAACAGTGGTCGACGGCCGCCAGGTCACCGATCCTGGCCTCGCCGTGCGCCTCGATGGTGGCGAGCAGCCTCGCCTGCGCCGCGGGCAACGGCATCCGGATCCGCTGGGTGGCGAGGCGGTTGAGGCGGGCGACCACCGCGAGCAGGTCCGCCCCGAGGCCCGGGCGCGGCTCGGGCGTTGCGGCGTCCACCACTTCACCGGCTCCACTGACGCCGCTGTGGTTGGCGGCGGATGCGTTCATGCTTCCATGGTTGCATAGCTCCCCTAAGCGAGCCGCTGGCTGGGCGCCGAGCCGCAAATCCGCAGCTGGCGCGGTGTTCTGCGCGGACTTGCGGCCGCGGCCTGGCAGAATCGGTGGAGTGACCGGCCCCAGACTTGTGCGCGCGCGGCGCCGCGGTGGACCGCTGCAGCCGGTGGAGCTGGCGCAGGCGTCGGTCATGGGGGCGCTGTGTGCGGTGGTCGCGATCATCTCCGTCGTCGTGCCGTTCGCCGCCGGGGTGGCCTTGCTGGGCACCGTGCCGACGGGGCTGCTCGCCTACCGGTACCGAATGCGCGTACTGCTCGCCGCGACGGTCGCCGCCGGGATGATCGCCTTCCTCATCGCCGGCCTGGGCGGGTTGATGACGGTCATGCACGGCGCGTACATCGGCGGGCTGACCGGATTCGTCAAGCGCCGGCGCCGCGGCACGCCGACGGTGCTCGTGCTGTCCTTGATCGCCGGGGTGGCGTTCGGCGCCGTGATGCTCGGCACGCTGGCCGTCATGACCCGGCTGCGGCACCTGATCTTCCAGGTGATGACCGCGAACATCGACGGCGTTGCCGAGTTTTTGTCCCGGATCCACCTGCGGCAGGCCGGCGCCGATCTCAAACGGCATTTCGCCGACGGGCTGCACTACTGGCCGTGGATCCTGCTGGGCTACTACATCGTCGGCATCACGATCGTGTCGCTGATCGGCTGGTGGGCGCTGTCCCGGCTGCTGCAGCGGATGCGCGAACTGCCCGACGTGCACAAGCTGGACGCCTGGGACGGCAGCCAGGGGGAGAATGCCCCGATCGGCCCCGTGCCGGTGCGGCTGGACAGGGTGCGCTTCCGCTACCCGCACGCCACCCAGGACGCGTTGCGCGAGATCAGCCTGGACCTGCGGGTGGGTGAACACGTGGCGATCACCGGTGCCAACGGCTCCGGCAAGACCACGTTGATGCTGATCCTGGCGGGCCGCAAACCCACGTCGGGCACCGTGCGGCGCCCGGGTGCGGTCGGCCTGGGCAAGGTCGGCGGCACGGCCGTGGTGCTTCAGCATCCCGAAAGCCAGGTCCTGGGCACCCGGGTCGCCGACGACGTGGTGTGGGGGCTGCCGCCGGGGACCGAGATCGACGTGAACCGGCTGCTGAGCGAGGTGGGCCTGGACGGGCTTGCCGACCGCGACACCGGAAGCCTGTCGGGCGGCGAACTGCAGCGCCTGGCGCTGGCGGCGGCGCTGGCCCGGGAGCCGTCGCTGCTGATCGCCGACGAGGTGACCACGATGGTCGACCAGCCGGGCCGGGAGGCTTTGCTCGGCGTGCTGTCGGGCCTGACCGGACGGCACCGGACCGCGCTGGTGCACATCACGCACTACGACAACGAGGCCCGGTCGGCGGACCGCACGATCAACCTGAGCGACTCGCCGGACAACGCCGACATGGTCGAGTCCGCGCCCACGCCGCTGCCGTCCGCGCCGGTGGCGCAGATCTCCTCCGTGTGTTCGGCGCCGGCGCTCGAACTCGTCGACGTCGGCCACGAATACGCCAGCGGCACACCGTGGGCCAAACCTGCGCTGCGCCACATCAGTTTCGTCGTGGAGCAGGGGGACGGGCTGCTGATCCACGGCGGCAACGGCTCGGGCAAGTCGACGCTGGCGTGGATCATGGCCGGGCTGACGATTCCCACCACCGGTGCCTGCCTTCTCGACGGCCGGCCCACCCACGAGCAGGTCGGCGCGGTGGCGCTGTCGTTCCAGGCGGCCCGGCTGCAGCTGATGCGCAGCCGCGTCGACCTGGAAGTGGCCTCGGCCGCGGGTTTCTCGCACCGCGACCAGGGCCGCGTCGCCGCGGCGCTGGCCAGCGTCGGGCTGGACCCCGCACTGGCCGCGCGCCGCATCGACCAGCTCAGCGGCGGTCAGATGCGCCGGGTGGTGCTGGCCGGGCTGCTGGCGTGTTCGCCGCGGGTGCTGATCCTCGACGAGCCGCTGGCCGGGCTGGACGCCGCAAGCCAGCGCGGCCTGCTGCGGCTGCTGGAGGACCTCCGCCGCGAGCGGGGCCTCACCGTGGTGGTCATCTCCCACGACTTCGTCGGGCTGGAGGGCGTCTGCCCGCGCACCCTGCATCTGCACAACGGGATGCTGGAATCGGTGCCGACCCCGGCCGGGGGCCTCGCATGACGGCCACGGCGGGCGCCCCGCCGACCGCGGGCCCGGAGCACGGTACGAGCCGGCGCCCGCCGCGGCCGGTGGTGCTGCTCGTCCCGGTGCCCGGGACGTCGACCATCCACGAACTGTGGGCCGGAACCAAACTGCTCGTGGTGTTCGGAATCTCGGTGCTGCTGACGTTGTCCCCGGGCTGGGTGACGATCGCCGCGGTGGCCGCACTGGTGGCTGCCGCGATTCGGATCGCGCGCATTCCGCGGGGGGTGCTGCCGTCGGTTCCGCGCTGGATGTGGGTGATCGTCGCGCTGGGCGGCATCACGGCCGCGCTGGGCGGCGGCAGCCCGGTGGTCGCCCTGGGCGGTCTGCACCTGGGACTCGGCGGTTTCCTGCAGTTTCTGCGGATCACCGCACTGTCGGTGGTCCTGCTCGGGCTGGGGGCGATGGTGTCCTGGACCACCAACGTCGCCGAGATCGGGCCCGCGATGGCCATGTTGGGCCGCCCGCTGCGGCTGCTGCGGATCCCGGTCGACGAGTGGGCGGTGGCGCTGGCGCTCGCGCTGCGCGCCTTCCCGATGCTGATCGACGAGTTCCAGGTGCTCTACGCCGCCCGCCGGCTGCGGCCTCGGCGGATACCGCGCGGCCGCAGGGCGCGGTTCCGGCGGCACGCGCTGGAGGTGATCGACCTGCTCGCCGCGGCCATCACCGTGACGCTGCGCCGCGGCGACGAGATGGGCGACGCGATCACCGCCCGCGGCGGGACCGGCCAGCTCTCCGCCCACCCGGCGCGGCCGAAGGCGACGGACTGGGTGACCCTGGCGATCACGATCGCGGTGTGCGGCGCGGCGGTGGGGGTGGAGACCGCGTTCCACCTGACCCGGTGACGAAGGGCCGTCGGACGCCACGGGGACCGGCCGCCGTCACGTAACTTGGGCACGTGTCAGACAAGCACCGCAGCCGCCGCATCGCGGCTTCCCCGCAGGAGATCTGGGATGTCCTGGCGGATTTCGGCTCGATCAGCTCGTGGGCCGGAAACGTCGACCACTCCTGCATCCTGTTCTGCGGTCCCGGCGGCGCGGCCGTCGGCACCGCGCGCCGGGTCCAGGTCAAGCGCGCGGCCCTCGTCGAGCGCATCACCGAGTTCGACCCGCCGCACGCGCTCGGCTACGACATCGAAGGCCTGCCCGGCCGGCTGCGCAGGGTGGCCAACCGCTGGACGCTGGCACCGGTGGGGGGCGGGGCGACGGTGGTGAGCCTGACCAGCACCGTCGAGATCGGGCCCCGCGCACCGCACCGGCTGGCCGAACGCGTCCTGTGCCGCGTCCTGGCCCGGCAGTCCGGCGGCATGCTCGCCGGGCTCGCGAATCGATTGGAGAAGGCTCGTGTCTGACCGCCCCGATGTCGTCGTCATCATGACCGACGAGGAGCGCGCGGTGCCGCCGTACGAGGCACCCGACGTGCTCGCCTGGCGCGACCGGGTGCTCACCGGCCGCAAATGGTTCGACGACCACGGGGTCAGTTTCGCCCGGCACTACACCGGCTCTCTGGCCTGCGTGCCCAGCCGGCCCACGATCTTCACCGGGCACTATCCCGACCTGCACGGGGTCACCCAGACCGACGGCATCGGCAAGACCGCCGCGGACTCCCGGATGCGCTGGCTGCGCAGCGGCGAGGTGCCCACCCTGGGCAACTGGTTCCGCGCCGCGGGATACGACACCCACTACGACGGCAAGTGGCACATCTCGCACGCCGACCTGACCGACCCGGCCACGGGCCGCACGCTGGCCACCAACGACGACGACGGGGTCGTCGACCGCGCCGCCGTGCAGCGCTACCTCGACGCCGACCCGCTCGCGCCATACGGCTTCTCGGGATGGGTCGGCCCGGAGCCGCACGGGGCCGCGCTGGCCAACGCCGGGTTGCGCCGCGACCAGCTCATCGCCGACCGGGTTGTCGCCTGGCTCACCGACCGCTACGCCCGCCGCCGCGCCGGGGACGCGGCGGCGCTGCGCCCGTTCCTGCTGGTTGCCAGCTTCGTCAACCCGCACGACATCGTGCTGTTCCCGCTCTGGGCGCGCCGCAGCCCGATCAAACCGTCGACTCCGCTGGACCCCCCGCCGGTGCCGCCCGCGCCGACGGCCGGCGAGGATCTGTCGACCAAGCCGGCCGCGCAGATCGCGTTCCGCGAGGCCTACTACTCCGGCTACGGCCCGGCCCCGGCGATCGACCGGACCTACGACCGCAACGCCCAGCGCTACCGCGACCTGTACTACCGGCTGCACGCCGAGGTCGACGCGCCGATCGACCGCGTCCGGCGGGCCGTCACCGAAAACGGCTCGGCCGACGCGGTGCTGGTGCGCACGGCCGACCACGGCGACCTGCTCGGTGCGCACGGCGGACTGCACCAGAAGTGGTTCAACCTGTACGACGAGGCCACCCGCGTTCCCTTCGTGATCGCCCGCATCGGGGAGCGGTCTACGGGCCCGCGGATCGTGACCGCGCCGACGTCGCACGTCGACCTGGTCCCGACGCTGCTGTCGGCCGCCGGTATTGACGTTGCTGCCGTCGGCTCCGCACTTGCCGAGTCGTTCACCGAGGTCCACGGGCTGCCGGGCCGCGACCTGATGCCCGTCGTCGACGGCGCGCCGGCCGACGACACCCGCGCGGTCTACCTGATGACCCGCGACAACATGCTCGAGGGGGACACCGTCGCCTCGGGCCTGGCGCGCCGCCTCAAGCAGACCGTCAATCCGCCCGCGCCGCTTCGTATCCGGGTTCCGGCGCACACCGCGTCCAACTTCGAGGGGCTGGTCGTGCGCGTCGACGACGTCCCCGGTGGCGAGGGCCACCTGTGGAAGCTGGTCCGCACGTTCGACGACCCGGGTACCTGGACCGAGCCCGGCGTGCGTCACCTGGCGGCCAACGGGCTGGGCGGCAACACCTATCGCACGTCTCCGCTCGACGACCAGTGGGAGCTCTACGACCTGACCGCCGACCCGGTCGAAGCCCACAACCGGTGGACCGATCCGGGCCTGGACGCGCTGCGCGGGCACCTGCGCGCGCGGCTCAAGGACGCCCGCGCGGGTTCGGTGCCGGAGCGGAACCACCCGTGGCCCTACGCGTCGCGCCGGCCGCCGCGCCCGGCGCCATCACTGTTGGGGCGTGTGGTGCGCGGGCTTTCGCAACGCTAAGGCGCCGGCGCGCCGGCGCGCGTCAGGGCCGCATGCGGTCGATCAGGTCGGACAGCACGACGATGCTTTCGCTGCGTTCGATGTCCGCGCTCGACCGGATCCGCTCGAGGGCGGTCTCCAGGTGCTGCATGTCGCGGGCCAGGACGTGCAGGATCGCGTCGGACGTTCCGGTGACCGTGGCCGCGCTGACGATCTCGGGGATGTCCGCCCACGCCGCCCGCAGCTCGGCCGGCGAAATCCGGCCGTGGCAGTACACCTGCACGTAGGCCTCGGTGTTCCAGCCGAGCGCATTGCGGTCGATGACCGTGGTGAAACCTTTGATCACCCCGGTGGCGAGCATCCGGTCGACGCGCCGCTTCACCGCGGGTGCCGACAGGTTCACCTTCTCGCCGATCTCGGCGAAGGTGGCCCGCGCGTTGTCGGTCAGCTCCGCGAGGATGCGCTCGTCGGTCTCGTCGAGCCTGTCCATGCCGGTCCCGCTCTCCTCTTCCGTTGAGAGACAATAAACAACCGCTAGACCCAGTATAACGCAACAAATATGCGGATAAGACGCATGATTCGTCGATTGATTGTCTATGCGTGCTCAAATATGGTGTTTTTGTGACAGATTACTATGTCGCGGGGCCGGCGCCGGTCGCCGTGCCCGCGTTTGCGACCCGGCCGGCGGCCGAGGCCCCGAGGCGTGCCCGCGCGCCACGGACCCGCCGGTACGCGATGACGCCGCCGGACTACTTCGCGGTCGAGTACGCGATCAACCCGTGGATGGACCTCGGCACTCCCGTGGACGTCCGCGTCGCCCACGCGCAGTGGGAGAACCTGTACCAGACCTACCTGCGGCTGGGGCATCGCGTGGACGTCGTCGAGCCCGTGCCCGGGCTGCCGGACATGGTGTACGCCGCCAACGGCGGGTTCATCGCGGACGACATCGCCATCGTCGCGAAGTTCCGGTTCGACCAGCGGGCCGCCGAGGCGCGGGCCTACGCCGCGTGGATGTCGTCGCGGGGCTACCGGCCGCTGTCGACCCGTCACGTCAACGAGGGGCAGGGCGATGTGCTGATGGTCGGCGAGATGGTGCTGGCCGGCTACGGCTTCCGCACCGACCGGCGCGCGCACGACGAGATCTCGGCGGCGCTCGGCCTCCCGGTCGTGTCCCTGGGGCTGGTCGACCCGCGCTTCTACCACCTCGACACGGCGCTGGCCGTCCTCGACGATCACACGATCGCCTACTACCCGCCGGCCTTCAGCGAGGCGGCCCGGGACCACCTGCGTGCGCTGTTCCCCGCTGCTATCGTGGTGGGCAGCGCCGACGCGTACGTGCTGGGACTCAACGCCGTCTCCGACGGCCTGCACGTCGTCCTTCCTTCTGGTGCAACGCATTTCGCGACACAACTGCGTGAGGCCGGTTTCGAGCCGGTCGGTGTGGACCTATCCGAGCTGCTCAAGGGCGGCGGTTCGGTCAAATGCTGCACATTGGAGGTGTTCTCATGACGATTCTCGACGCCCGGACTGCGGAGGCGGTCACCACGCACCGCACCGAGAGCGCGATCACCTTGGCCGACACGTATGCGGCGCACAACTATTCGCCGTTGCCCGTGGTGGCGGCAAGCGCGGAAGGGGTGTGGATCACCGACGTCGACGGCCGGCGCTACCTGGACTGCCTGGCCGCCTACTCGGCCGTCAACTTCGGTCACCGCAACCCCGAGATCACCGCGACGGCGCACGCGCAACTGGACACGGTGACGCTGGTGAGCCGCGCCTTCCATGCCGAGGGCCTGGGGCCTTTCTGTGCCGCGCTGGCGCAGCTGTGTGACAAAGACATGGTGCTGCCGATGAATTCGGGCGCCGAGGCCGTCGAGAGCGGGCTGAAGGTGGCCCGCAAGTGGGGCGCCGACGTCAAGGGCGTGCCCGCGGGCCGGGCGAACATCATCGTGGCCGAGAACAACTTCCACGGCCGCACGATCAGCATCGTCAGCTTCTCCTCGGATCCCGCGGCGCGCGGCGGCTTCGGACCGTTCACGCCGGGCTTCCGCTCGGTGCCCTACGGCGACGCCGCAGCCCTGGCCCAGGCCATCGACGACAACACGGTGGCGGTGCTGCTGGAGCCGATCCAGGGCGAGGCGGGCATCATCGTCCCGCCGGACGACTACCTTCCGTCGGTCCGCGCGTTGTGCAGCGAGCACAACATGCTGATGATCGCCGACGAGATCCAGTCGGGCCTGGGGCGCACCGGCTACACGTTCGCCTGTGACCGCTGGGGTGTCACACCGGACGTGTACCTGCTGGGCAAGGCGCTGGGCGGCGGCGTGGTGCCGCTGTCGGCGGTGGTGGCCAACCGGGACATCCTGGGCGTGCTGCACCCCGGGGAGCACGGGTCGACCTTCGGCGGCAACCCGCTGGCCATGGCCGTCGGCGCCACGGTGGTCTCCATGCTGGCGCGGGGCGAATTCCAGGCCCGCTCGGCCGAACTGGGTCGCCACCTGCACCGCCGGCTGGCCGCGCTGATCGGCCACGGCGTCGTGGCGGTGCGCGGCTTCGGCCTGTGGGCCGGGGTCGACATCGAACCGGCGCTGGCCACCGGTAAGGAGATCAGCCTGCGGCTGGCCGACCGGGGCGTGCTGGTGAAGGACACCCACGGCTCGACGCTGCGGTTCGCGCCGCCGCTGGTGATCACTGCGCAGGAGATCGACTGGGCGGTTCAGCAGTTCGCTGCGGTGCTGCGGGAGGCTGCCGCATAATCGGCTGACCCGGCACCAGGAGGTGCATGTGCCCGCGACGTCGATCGGCCTGGTGCCGCAGATGCTGCGACGCCGCCCGGTAACCGGCGCACCCGTCGCGCACGGCGCCGCGGAGCGCCTCAAGCGGAGCATCGGCACGTTCCAGCTCACCATGTTCGGCGTCGGCTCGACGATCGGCACGGGCATTTTCTTCGTCCTGTCCCAGGCGGTGCCCGAAGCCGGTCCGGGCGTGATCGTCTCGTTCGTCATCGCCGGCGTCGCGGCCGGGCTCGCGGCCGTCTGCTATGCCGAGTTGGCCGCCGCCGTACCGGTGTCCGGTTCGTCGTACTCGTACGCCTACGGCACACTGGGTGAGGCCGCCGCGATGGGCGTGGCGGCCTGCCTGCTGCTCGAGTACGGGGTGTCCACCGCCGCGGTTGCCGTCGGCTGGAGCGGCTACGTCGACACGCTGCTGGACAACCTGTTCGGGTTGCGGGTGCCGCAGGCCTTGTCGGCCGCGCCCTGGGACGCCGAGCCGGGCTGGGTGAACCTGCCGGCGGTCATCCTGATCGGTTTGTGCGCGCTGCTGCTGGTCCGGGGCGCCAGCGAGTCGGCCAAGGTCAACGCCGTCATGGTGCTGATCAAGCTCGCCGTGCTGGCGGTGTTCGTGGTGATCGCGTTCGGCGCGTTCGACGCCGGGCAGTTCAGGGACTTCGCGCCGTTCGGCGTCGCCGGCATCGGCTCGGCGGCGGGCACGATCTTCTTTTCGTTCGTCGGCCTGGACGCGGTGTCGACCGCGGGGGACGAGGTGAAGGACCCCCAGAAGTCGATGCCGCGCGCGCTGATCGCGGCGCTGGTGATCGTCATCGCCACCTACGTGCTGGTCGCGCTCGCCGCGCTGGGCACCCAGCCGTGGCAGGACTTCGCCGCACAGCAGGACGCCGGGCTGGCGACGATCCTCGACCATGTCACGCACGGCATCTGGGCCAGCACGCTGCTGGCCGCGGGCGCGGTGATCTCGATCTTCACGGTCACCCTGGTCACCATGTACGCCCAGACCCGGATCCTGTTCGCGATGGGCCGCGACGGCCTGCTGCCGTCGCGGTTCGCGACGGTCAACGCCCGCACGCTGACCCCGGTGACCAACACGGTGGTCGTCGGAATCGCCGCGTCGCTGCTGGCCGCCCTCATACCGCTGCAGGACCTGGCGGACATGGTGTCCATCGGCGCGCTCACCGCGTTCATCGTGGTATCGGTCGGGGTGATCGTGCTGCGGGTGCGGCAGCCCGATCTGCCCCGGCCGTTCACGGTGCCCGGTTACCCTGTCACGCCGGTGCTTTCGGTGCTGGCGTGCGCGTACATCCTCGCCAGTCTGCACTGGTACACCTGGATCGCGTTCGGCGGCTGGGTCGTGGTGGCGTTAATCTTCTACGTTGTGTGGGGCCGCCACCACAGTGCTCTCAACGATGTGCTCAGCCGTCCCGGCAGGGACACGCCGTGACGGTCGTCGTCGGCTACCGCGCGGGCCAGGTCGGCCTGTCGGGGCTGCACCTGGCCGTCCGCGCCGCGCGGACCCTCGGCACCTCCCTGACGGTGGCCACCATCGTGCCCAAGCCGTGGCTGACACCGCCGCGCGCCCGCTCCGGCGCCGACTGCGACGACTGGGCGGAACGCCTCGCCGCCGAGTCGGCCGAGGAGGCCGCGCGCTGCCTGAGCGACCTGGGCGACGGGGTCGAGGTCGCCTACGTGCACCGCGCGCACCGCTCGGTGGCGGGCGGCCTGATCGAGGTGGTCGAGGACGCCGGCGGGGATCTCCTGGTGCTGGGGTCGCTGCCCAGCGGCGGGCGCGGTCAGGTGGTGATCGGGTCGACCGCCGACTGGCTGCTGCACGCCTCGCCCGTGCCGGTGGCCATCAGTCCCCGCGAATACCGTTCGCATAGCGGCACATTGGCCCGACTCACCTGTGCCTACTCCGCGACCCCGGACACGGTCGACGTGGTGCGGCGCTGTTTCGAGGCCGCCGCGCGGTTCGGCGTGCCGATGCGGGTGCTCAACTTCGCCCTGCGCGGCAAGACGATGTACCCACCGAAGGTGGGGCTGGACGTCGAGGACTCCATCCTGCACGCGTGGGTGGCGCAGGCGCGAGAGATATTGGAAGATTTGAAGACTCGACACATCGTCGGCGACGACGTCCCGCTCGACGTGGTCGCCGGCCACTCGTGGGAAGACGTGCTGGGCAAAGTGTCCTGGGTGGACGGCGAGATCCTGGCGCTGGGTACGTCGCCGCGCGGCGACATCCGTCGCGTTTTCCTCGGGTCACGCAGCACCAAGATCATCCGCAGCAGCCCGGTGCCGGTGCTGGTGCTGCCCGGGTGAACTACCGCTGCGCGGCGGCGTTGGCCGCCGCCTGCGCCCGCTTCAGGGTGGCCGCGACATCGCCTCGGCCCAGGAACATCTCGTCGAAGTAGCTTTGCAGGGCCACCTCCCCGGCGGGGAAGCCGGCGCCGCCCGGAGCCGGGATCCGCGGGCCGCGCAGCACCGAGAAGAACGGTGTGACGTCGACGCCGCGGGCGGCCCAGTAGTCGAAGTAGACCTGCTGCGCCGAAAGCACGGCCGGGATCGCCGCGCCCCGGCGGCCCAGGTAGGCGTTGCCCTCCCTGCTGCCCAGCCACGCCAGCACCTCGCGCACCGCCGCGGGATGCCTGGACGCGGCGTTGCCCACCGCCGCGATGCCGTTGGTGACGCTGACCCGGCCCGCGGGGCCGATCGGCAGCATCGCGATGCCCCAGCGGAATCGGGCGTCGCGGGCCACGGCGGCGAGGTTGTAGGTGCCGGATTGGAAGAGCGCCATCCTGCCGGCGAGGAACCGGTTGCGGGAGAAGTCGCCGTTGTCGTTGGTGTCGGAGGCCGGCGGCGCGACGTGGTCGGCGTTGATCAGGCCGACCAGGTAGCGGAAGGCCGCGATCGCCGCGGGGTTGTCGAACGCGAACTTGTCGCCGCGCTGGAACACCCCGCCCGCCGAGCCGATGTAGTCCAGATAGATGGCCTGGGCGTCGTTGGCCGCGTTGTATCCCCATTGCCTGACCCGACCGGGATCGAAACCCGTTGTGTCCGCGGTTCTCCCGTTTGCGTCGACGGTCAGCCGGGCCAGCAGGGGGCGCAGGGTGTCGGCGCCGGAGTCGGGGCTCCAACGCAGGGCGTCCAGGCGCGCGGGATCGATGCCGGCCGCGGCGACCAGGTCTTTGTTGTAGTACACCGCGATGCCGGCGTCGGTCAGCTGCGGCACCCCCCAGAGCACACCGCCGCGGGTGAACTGGTCGACCACCGCGGGTTCCCAGTCCGCGGCGGCGTCCGGGCCGAGGGTCGTGCCGATGTTCATCAACCGGCCGCCGTCGGCATAGGTGGCCAGGTAGGCGTTGGACAGCCAGAAGATGTCGTCCGCGCTGCCGCCGGCCACGTCGGTGCGCAGGGTGTCGAAGTAGGTGGGGTAGGCGACCATGTCGGCGCGCACGTCGATGCCGGGATGCGCGCGGTTGAAAGCCTCGAAGGACTGCCGGTACGCCAGCGCGATCGGCTCCGCCCAGAACCGCACCCGCACGACGACCTTGTCGCCGCGCGGTTCGCCGGAGTAGTTCAGCAGCGCCGCCGTCGCGGCCAGCAGCACCGCGACGAGCACCAGCGCCGCGGCGGCCAGCGTGGAAAACCGGGGCCGGCTCACTTGACCCCCGAGACGACGATCGAGGCGACGATGTGGCGCTGGAACGTCACGAACAGCGCGACCAACGGAAAGATCGCGACCGTCGTGGCCGCCATCACCAGCGTCCACTGCGAGTTGAACCGCGACTGCAGGTCGGCGGTGGCCACGGTGAGCACCCGCCACTTGTGGCCGCTGGTGATCACCAACGGCCACATGAAGTTGTTCCACTGCGAGACCACCGTGATCAGCGTCAGCGCGGCCAGCACCGGCCGGCTGGACGGGATGACCACGTGCACGACCACGTCCAGCGTGTTGGCCCCGTCCAGGCGGGCCGCGTTGATCAGGTCGTTGGGGATCATGCGGAAGTGTTCGCGCAGCAGGAAGATCGCGTAGGGGGAGCCGAACATGAAGGGCAGCACCAGGGCCCAGAACGTGTTGCGCAGACCCAACTGGGCCATCATCAGATACATCGGCACCACCGTGACGGTTCCCGGCACCATCAGGGTCGCGATGTAGACCCAGAACAGCCCGTCGCGCCCCGGGAACCGCAGCCGGGCGAACGCGTAGCCGGCCAGCACCGAGGAGGTGAGCTGTCCCAGCAGGATCACCGCGGTCATCAGCGCGGTCACCGCTGCGGCGCGGCCGAACCCGACCCCGCCCAGGTCGGTGTAGTTGGCCAGCGTGGGCGGCCGCGGCCACTGCAGCGGTGTGCCGGTGACGAACTGGTGTGCCGAGGTGAACGAGGTCAGTAACCCGAGCGCGAACGGCGCCAACGTGATGAGTGCACCGCACGCCAGCGCGACGTAGATCGCGCCGCCGGTGAGCCGGCTAGGTGAGGTCATAGCTGATCCGCCGCCGGAAGTAGGACTGCTGCACCAGGGTCACCGCGATCAGGATGACGAACAGCACCACCGCCATGACCGATGCCCGCCCGATGGCCGCCGAGCCGAACGCTTCGGCGTAGATGCGGTGTGCCACTAGGTCGGTGCTGCCGGCCGGCCCGCCGCCCGTCAACGCATACACCGTGTCGAAAACCTGTGCTGTGCTGACGATCCCGGTCACCAGCACGAAGAACGTCGTCGGGCGCAGCATGGGCAGGGTGATGCGCCAGAACCGCTGCCGGGCGGTGGCGCCGTCGGTGCGTGCGGCGGCGTGGATGGCATCGGGGATCGCCAGCAGGCCCGCCAGGAACGACAGCGACACATACCCGACGTTGGTCCACACGACGACCGCCGACACCAGCGGCAGCGCCAGGGTGGGATCGGAGAGCCACTCGATGCGGTGCCCCAACAGGGTGGCGACGGCGCCGTCGGTGGGGGCCAGGATCCAGCGCCACAGCACCGCGATGGCCAGCGGGGCGCAGATCCACGGCAGCACGTACAACGTGCGGAACAGCCCGGAGCCCGGCAGACGCGGCGCCAGCAACGCGGCGGTCACCAGCCCCAGCACCGTCTGCGCGGGCACCACGATCGCCACGAACACGGCCGTGACGATCAGCGAGTGGCCGAAGCCGGGGTCGGTCAGCACGGAGCGCCAGTTGGCCAGGCCGACGTAGCGCAGGGGGCCCAGCAAATCCCACCGGTACAGGCTGAGCCACACCACCACGAGGATGGGCAGCAGCAAGAAGGCGGCCACACCGAACAGGCTGGGCGCCAGCAAGGCATAGCCCAGCGCGGTGGAGCGACGGGTCACGTCGGGCATGGGTGTATTAAAGCGGGCGCCGACGCGTTTTGTGGGCAGCGGTCGTTACGGTGGAGTCGTGACACCGACCCGGGAGATCGATGCCGACTTCCTGGACCTGCCGCGCCACGAGTTGGCCGACGCCGCGTTGGCGGCGGCGAAAACGGCCGGGGCCAGCCACGCCGACCTGCGGGTTCACCGCATCAGCACCGAGATCATCCAGCTGCGCGACGGCGAGCTCGAGACGGCGGTGGTCAGCCGCGAGGTCGGCCTGGCGGTGCGGGTGATCGTCGACGGCACCTGGGGTTTCGCCTCGCACGCGGAACTCGCGCCGTCCGTCGCGGCCGAGACCGCCCGCCGCGCGGTGCAGGTGGCGACCACGCTGGCGGCGCTGAACCGCGAGCGCGTCGAGCTGGCGCCCGAACCGGTGTATGCGGACGCCACCTGGTGCTCGAGCTACCGGATCGACCCGTTCGGCATCCCCGCGTGCGACAAGATCGCGGTGCTGCAGGAGTATTCCGCGCGGCTGCTGAGTGCCGACGGCGTCGACCACGTGTCGGCCGGCCTGAACGCCGTCAAGGAGCAGACCTTCTACGCCGACACCTTCGGGTCGTCGATCACCCAGCAGCGGGTGCGGGTGATGCCGTCGCTGGACGCGGTGACCGTCGACACCGCGGCGGGCAGCTTCGACTCGATGCGCACGCTGGCGCCGCCGATGGGGCGGGGCTGGGAGGCCCTGGCCGGCGACGAGGTGTGGAACTGGACCGACGAGCTCGCCCAGTTGCCGGGGCTGCTAGCCGAGAAGGTCAAGGCGCCCAGCGTGACGCCCGGGCCCACCGACCTGGTGATCGACCCGACCAACCTGTGGCTGACCATTCACGAATCGATCGGGCATGCAACCGAATACGACCGTGCCATCGGGTACGAGGCCGCCTACGCGGGGACGTCGTTCGCGACGCCGGACAAACTGGGCACCATGCGCTACGGCTCGCCGGTGATGAACGTGACCGCCGACCGCACCGTCGAACACGGTCTGGCCAGCGTGGGCTACGACGACGAGGGCGTGGCCGCCCAAAGCTGGGACCTGGTGCGCGACGGGATGTTCGTCGGCTATCAGCTGGACCGGGTGTTCGCGTTGAGACTCCGGCAGGGGCAGGGGCAGGGGCAGGG
>NZ_VMQU01000122.1 GCF_007714205.1 Mycobacterium helveticum
CAGCGCCGTCTTCCACAAGGGCAAGCCGCTCGAACGGCCTATCGACATCACACCCGAACCGTCGGCAGCTGAGCCTCGAACCGTCGGATCATCCGCCATCCCGCTGCGCTGCCACTCGTATCCACCCATGAACGACTCTCACCCAAAGCGATTCGGCAGGCGTGCGAAGATTTACGTCCATGCTGCCGCTGACCGCATTCTGCGTACCGCAACGTGGTCGAGGTGTGGCGAAAAGCAAATGTGCGTCTGGCCGAGAGAACGGCGTTTCAACGCAGAACTGAAAGCCCCTCCCCGCCGAATTGCAGGCGAAGCTCCGTCTTGAGCACCTTGCCGGTGGCGTTTCGCGGCAAGTCGGGAACGACATGTACTCGTGACGGGCATTTGAAGTGGGCAAGGCGTTCTCGAGCGTAATCGATAAGCTCCTCTGCATTGACGGCGGCATCCTGCTGAAGGGCCACGACGGCCACCGGAGTTTCGCCCCAACGCGGATGCGGCACACCGACAACCGCGACCTCGCGCACGGCATGGTGACGGTAGAGGACCTGCTCCACCTCGATCGGGTAAACGTTCTCACCACCGCTGATGATCATGTCTTTTTTTCGGTCGACCAGAGTGATGAAACCTTCTCGGTCAATGCGGCCCAAGTCGCCAGTATGAAACCAGCCGCCACGAAAAGCTTGCACTGTCGCCTCGGGAAGACCCCAGTAGCCCGCGAATACGTTAGGGCCGCGCACTACTAACTCGCCCACCTCGTCGACGGGGACGTCGTTGTCGGCGTCGTCGACGATACGAGCTTCGACGTGAAAAGCCGTCCGACCGATCGATCCGGCCTTCTCCTTAACGTGTTCAGCGTCGAGGAATGAGACGATAGGCGCGGTTTCGGTCATCCCGAAACCCTCCTGGAACGGCAGACTGCGTCCTTGGAAGAATTCGATGACGGTCAACGGACACGGTGCGCCACCCGCAGCCGCCAGTTCGAGAGCCGACAAATCGTGGTCCTCGAATCCATCGACGTTCATCAGCGCGGCCCACATCGCCGGAACCATGAATTGCACTGTCGCATGCTCTTGGGCCATCATCGCCAGCGTCTGTCGCGGATCGAAGGACGGCAGCAGCACGCTGCAACCGCCGACATGCAGCAGCGGCAGCGTGTGCACTCCGAGTCCCCCGATGTGGAACATCGGAGCCACGGCGACGGTCACGTCCGTCTCACGCAGCCCGCGCCCGATTGTCAGCGCGTTCATGACGTTCCACAGATGGTTGTCGTGGGTGAGCATCACACCTTTGGGACGCCCCGTAGTCCCGGACGTATACATCAGATTTGCAATGTCATGGCCCGCCACGTCGGAGCCCACAGCTGTGGGCGCTTCACTGTTCACAACGTCGTCGTAGGAAAGCTCACCGGCAAGGCATTCACCGCCGACGGCCATTTGGTGGCGGACCCGCACCCCATCCTCTGACACCGCGGCGCGGGCGACCGGGGCCAGCGGGTTGGAATACACGAGCACGTCTGCGCCTGAGTCGGCCAGCTGGTAAGCCACCTCTGCTGGCGCCAACCGCACGTTCATGGGCACGAAGATCGCGCCTAGTTTCGCGGCCGCCAGCATCGTTTCTATGAACGCGGGACTGTTGATCAAGAGACCGCCAACCCTGTCGCCCTTGCGGACACCGAGCGCTCGCAGGGCACGCGCAAGCCGGTTGGTCCGTTCATCGAGCTGAGTGAAGGTGATCCGTCGGTTATCGTCAACGAGGGCGGTGCGGTCGCCGGACAGGAAGGCCCGTTTCGTCGCCCAACTGCCAATACCCCTGTCCATGTGAACTCCTTCGGAGCCGGTCGCCCAGACACGTCGTCGTGGGCCGATTCAGTGCCGAACAGCTATAAGCCGATGCGCTTGGCGATGATCTCGTTCATGATCTCGTTGGTGCCACCGCCTATTCCGAGAATGCGGCAATCTCGGTAATGCCGTTCGACTTCGGACTCGCGCATATAACCCATCCCACCAAAGATTTGAACCGCCTCATTCACCACATAATCGCACGCGTATACGGCGGTGTTCTTGGCCATCGACACCTCAGTGACTACATCCTCCCCGGCCAGCCACCGTTGCATCACGGCGCGGGTGTAGGCGCGCGCGACGTCGACCTGCCTGGCCATTTCCGCGAGCTTATGGCGGATCACTTGACGAGCCGTCAGAGGTTTCCCGAAAGTCTGGCGTTCGCGCGCCCAACCCTTGGCTAATTTGAGCGCGCGCTCCGCCGTCGCGTATGCCTGCACGGCAATGCCGAGTCGTTCCGACTGAAACTGCTGCATGATCTGCAAGAATCCGCCGTTCTCTGCCCCCACCAGGTTCGCAGCGGGAACGCGAACGTCAAAGAACGAGAGTTCTGCGGTATCGCTGCAACGCCATCCCATCTTGTCCAGCCGGCGGTCAACCTTGAACCCCGGTGTGCCCTTGTCGATAACCAGCAACGAAACTCCGCCGTACCCGGGTCCCCCGGTACGCACCGCGGTAGTCACGAAGTCGGCGCGGACACCGCTCGTGATGAAGGTCTTAGCACCGTTGACCACGTACGTGTCACCATCGCGGACTGCTCGTGTGCGTAGGTTCGCCACATCTGAGCCCGCTCCGGGCTCGGTGACTGCCAGCGAGCCGATCATATCTCCGGCCAGGGTGGGGCGAACGTAGTGGTCGATCAGGGCATCCGATCCATTCGCGGCGATGTGCGGAAGCGCGATGCCGTGGGTGAACAACGCGGCGCACACGCCGGTAGACCCACCGCACGCCAGAATTGCCTCGGTTACCAACGCCGAATCGATCGCGTCGCCGCCGCTGCCTCCCACGTTCTCGGGGAATCCAACCCCGAGAAGTCCCACATCGGCAGCCTTACGGTGCAGCTCGCGCGGGATTTCACCTGCCTCCTCCCAATCCGTCACTTTCGGTGTTATCTCGCGAGCGACGAAAGATCGCGCCAACTGGCTCAGTGCTAGCCGCTCCGGCGTGGTCCACGGATCGTTGGGCACAGCGCAGCCTTCCGTCCCGGCTATGTGTTTGGTGGTTGCTTCGATATCCGTCATGATGGCTCCCGGATCGAATTGCGTCGGCAACCGAACAGCGGTTGCACGCAGGTGCAAGGTGTCTCAATTCGATTGTGCAGTCGGACGATTCGGAAAGCATTCGCCCAACGGGGCGAGCGGCCCGTGTGCTGAATTCCGAAACAATCGGAGCGAAACTTTGTCTTCGCCTCCCAGCGCACGCGCCGAAAGCATTGTCCTGGAGCATGACTGCGCCGCCCACCAACACGATCAAGCGCATAGGCGGCATCGGTCAGCCAGGCTCCTCGCGCGAGGATCGGCACTGAATCTCTCAAACCGATCCCTTCCTACCCACTCGCGACCGCGACTTAAGTCAATGCAAGGCTCGGGCGTCGCGTGCAAGTGGCCACCTCAAGGAGTGCTTCGCGTGCCCCGATTAGTCCAGAAACCGTCGAAGCTCAACAGCCTCAGTTACTGGTGGCTAACGTTACGTGCGAGGCCCAAGGATTTGCAACACCCATCGCGTAGATGTCGCGCTCCGGTGCACCAGATCTACGACTCATGCGAATGAAGGAGGTCTCGTCCGCCGATCACTGCAATCTATCCGGGTTGATTGTCTTGGTGGTTGCAGCCGCGCCGCGCTTGGAGGTACCCCGGGGCCTCTCCCAGTATGGACGTTGGATGGCGCGGCAGTTGCGCGTGGGGAGTGGGCATCGTGAAGAAGTGTTAACGTTCGTAGATCACCCGGAACGTGTGGGCGTTTCGAACGGAAGAGGTATTGCTGCTTCGACTGCGAAAGGATGGTCGACCGTGACCGACACAGTCACCGTCGGCCGCACGCGAGGAGGCGAGCGTCGCGAGCGGATTCTGGCGGCCGCCGCCGAACTCATCGCGGACCGTGGCTATCACGCTGTTTCTATGGCCGATATCGGCATCTCGGCAGGGGTCGTCGGTCCAGCGATCTACCGGCACTTTGACAGCAAGGCGGGCTTGCTGGCGGCACTGTTCGAACAAGTGATTGACACGCTGCTGCGACGGGCGTCGGCGATCGTTGAACAAAGCCGAGATGATCGCGAGGCGCTGACTGCCTTAGTAGCCGACCACGTTGCCCTGGTGATGGAGAAGCGCGAACTCGCCATTGTTTACTACCGAGAAGTCCATAATCTGCCTGACCATCGACGTAGTCGCCTGCGCCGCAAACAGCGCCTCTACGTTGAAGAGTGGGTGCACGTTTTGGGCGAGTTAAGGCCGGAGTTGGACGAGACGGAATTGCGCGCCGTTGTTCACGGCGCGATCGGTGCCATCCAATCGACGTTGCAATATCGCGATACGGGGATGCCTCCCGAGCGCGTCTCGGTGCTGCTCGCGCGGATGGGGCACGCTGTTCTCGGCGTTCCACCGTGCGAGTCGCACAGTGAGGATCGGGCAAGCCACGCGTTGCCGCAGCGCCGAGGTCGACGGTAGGCGCAACCTCGGAGTGTCCTCGCCTCGGCGTGTCCTCGGGAGGGTGATTTCGCTGAGCAGAGGCTGTCAATGATTTGCTTCGTGTCGATGGCTCCCTGGCCACGATTAAGCACGCCGCCAATCGGCTTGCTTGGCGGGCCCGCACGCCGCGCCAGTCAGCCGGCGGTCTCGCCGCGCGGTCCTTGGCACGAGCATTCGCAGACATCCGGCGTGTTCAGCGTCCCCGCCATACAGGTGCCCGTTTCTCCCGGAATGCGCGTGGGCCCTCCTGCGCGTCCGCGGAGTGGTACACGGGTTCCCAGATCTTCTCAGCCAGCGTGTATGCCTCCTCAAGGCGATGTCGCGCCGATAGATACGCAGTCTGTTTAGCGGCCAGCACCGACAGCGGAGCATTTCCAGCGATTAGAGCGCCCAGCTTCTGGGCTCGATCCCTAAGCCGAGCGGCGGGCACCACCTCGTTAACAAGACCCACTTCGAACGCCCGGGCCGCGCTGATCGGTTCGCCGGTGAGCATCATCTGCAGAGCGATTCTCGGTGGAACGAGCCACGAAAGAGGAGCGGCCCAGGGAGCTCCACGGCCGACTTTGACTTCGGTGATCGCGAACAGGGCATGCTCGGCGGCGACGATCAGGTCACACTGCTGTGCGAGCAGGAACCCGCCGGCGAATGCAACACCGTTGACCGCCGCGATGGTCGGTTTAGCGATGTCGATGTTGCGGCCGAACTGCGGGGCGAAGTCCAGTGGCGGAACCGCCAGCGCCTGGTGCGCCATCTCTTTAAGGTCGCCGCCGGCGCAGAATGCCTTTTCACCCGCGCCGGTCAAAACGAGTACGCGCGCGTCAGCGTCCTCATTGAACCGACGTGCGCCATCCCATAATCCTTGGCGCACGGCGACACTGAGCGCATTGCGAGAGTGGGGCCGGTTGATAGTCAGCCAGGCCACCCCATCGACGACGTCATAAATCACCGGATCATCCAAGGTAGTCCTTCCGCGTGTTCTGGGCACTGTCTCCATCGACAATGCCGGCGTCCCATCGGCGACCACTTGGACGTCCCAGCGACACCTTCTGCGGGGCGTGCAGGTCTGGGCTGCGACGGGGTCTTCGATTTTATCGCCTCCAACGCCACCTAATTGGAGTAGTCGACTTGGAAGTGGGGACTGGTAACACCGTTCCCGCCACAAGTCGCAGCATATGTGACTAAGCATTCACGATTGTGGGACGTGACGACGATTCGATGCAGGCGGGTGACTGGGTGGGCTCTCAGTTGTCGAGTTCAAAGGACGATTGTGCTATCCATCGGCGCCCCAGTAATGTTAACCACTGATAACGTGAGGGCGCTCGGGGCCACTGGATGTGTCATTGCCGGGCCCGCACCGGTTGAGAGTTCAGGAGGAGACGTGATGTACCTCACGCAGGGCTTGCACAGAGCACTGCAACAACACCCGGACCGCCTCGCCACCATCGACGCGGATCGAACACGGACCTATGCGCAGTCCGCACAACGAATCGCGAAGTTGGCGAGCGCATTACGGACGATTGGCGTTAACCGCGGGGATCGCGTCGGCATGCTGGCGCTCAACTCCGACCGTTACCATGAGTACCTGCTGGCGGTGCCGTGGGCGGACGCGGTATTAAACCCGATCAATATCCGCTGGAGCCCTCCGGAGATTGCCTACGCCCTGCGCGACTCCCAAACCGATGTCTTATTTGTCGATGACGCCTTCAGTCCAGCAGTCCCCGCACTTCGCGCGTCATATCCTGACCTGCGCGCAGTCGTTCATTGCGGAAACGCCCCGACCCCGGAGGGAATGTTCTGCTATGAGGAACTCATAGCCGGCGGCGAAGTCGGTGATGACGTGCGGCGCAGCGGCGATCAACTGGCCGGTGTGTTCTACACCGGTGGCACCACGGGTCTACCCAAGGGCGTCATGCTTAGCCACGCGAACCTGATGACCTCCGTGCTGGGAATGCTCAGCGTGGGAAGCTTTCTGAGTTCGGAGGCTCGACTGCTTCATGTTGCGCCGTTGTTCCATCTCGCGGACTTGGCCGCCTGGGCGGGGCAAACCACCCTGGGTGGCACACATGTGATGCTCTCGACTTTCGAGCCCAGTGCCATTCTCCAGACCATCGAACGCCACCAGGTCACCGACGTCCTTTTAGTGCCGACCATGCTGCAGATGGTCGTCGACCATCCCGCCGTCAGGGATTACGACCTCTCCAGCCTCAGAAACGTGATGTACGGGGCATCGCCGATTTCCGAGGCGGTCCTGTCGCGCGCGATGAAGACCGTGCGGTCGGCGCGATTCATGCAGGGTTATGGCATGACAGAACTGTCCCCCCTAGCCACAGTCCTGCGTCCTGAGGACCACGAGCATCCGGACCTATTGCGTTCAGCCGGCCGCGCCGCGCCCTGCGCCGAGGTCAAAATCGTCGATGCTGACGATAAGGAAGTGCCGCCGGGCAATACCGGCGAAATCGTCGTGCGTGGCGGCAACGTGATGTTGGGCTACTGGAATAAACCAGACGAGACAGCGGCCGCGCTGCGCAATGGGTGGATGCACACCGGTGACGCCGGTTACATGGACGAGCGGGGTTATGTGTTCGTCGTCGACCGCATCAAAGACATGATTATCTCGGGTGGCGAGAATGTCTACTCGACGGAAGTCGAGAATGTTCTGTCCAGGCACCCGGAGGTGGCGGCGTGCGCGGTCATCGGAGTTGCCGATGAAAATTGGGGCGAGCGCGTTCATGCGGTCGTCGTCTTGACCGAAAACTCCTCGGTGACAGCCGAAGAGCTCAGAGACTTCTGTAAGACTCAGATCGCGGGATACAAGGCGCCCCGTACAGCCTCGTTCGTTGATGCGCTCCCTCTCTCAGGTGCTGGCAAGGTGCTCAAACGCGAACTGCGAAAACAGTTCCGGCAAGAGTGCACAAGCACTAGCCGGGGTCGATAGGTGCCCTTGCAGCGCGCCCCGCGGCCATCGACGCGGCTGCCTCCAAAGGATTTCCCTAGACGCCCTGGGCAGGCCGTCAGGACGGGATCGTCATGGCGCGCGTAGAGGTGCCTTACAGACACGAGCTCGGCGGCCACTGCGGGTCCGGTGCCCTCCGCGATCTGACCGAGTGGGCCGGACTCCGTTGGGGTGTGCACGCCCCCCGCGAAGGACTGGTTTTCGCGCTGAGCGGCACGCTGGATTTTTCCTATGCCCGTTCCGACGAGTTATTTCCGCCGGTGTACCTCGTTGGCAGGGGCCCCGATCTCGAAGAGCAATACCTCACTAATGTCGGTGCACAGTTCGAGATTCGCGCCACCGATGACGGCGACCTCGGGTGGAAGTGGGTGACCGATCAACTCGACCGCCGCACCCCCGTGATGGTTTGGGCCGACATTGCTCATCTGCCCTATCTGCGCGCACGGTTGAGCATGAGCCGCCACGACATTGTCATCACCGGCTACGACGACGACCGAGGCGTGGCCTTGGTCGTTGACAACGACCGAGATTCGGTCCAACTGGTCCCCTACGAGGATCTCCGTCGGGCACGGTCTTCGACCGGCTTTCCCGTGCCGACCCGTCACACCGCCTACATCGTCGACTGGCCGACTACGGCGCCGGACTTGGCGGCGATCGCCGGTCCCGCCCTTATCCGAAGCGCGCAGGCGATGGCGGCAATCACCGACAGCCGGGGTCTTACAGTCACTCGCGACCCTGAGGCACAGAAGGATGGACTCGATGGTGTCGAGCATTTCGCCGTCGACGTGGCGGCGTGGCCTGACGCCCTGGACGATCACAACCTCGAAAGCGCCCTGTTTGCGCTGTGGGCGTTCATTGAGAAGGCGGGGACGGGAGGGGGGTTGTTCAGGGCCCTGCAGGCCGACGGCTGTCGAAGCATCGCCAACTTGCTGCATTCCGAAGCCGCCCTGGAGGCGTCGAGGGCTGCTCGGGAGGTGTCGACCGCCTGGACCGAAGTAGCCCGGATGGCTTACAACCCAGGCACCCCACTGCGGGCTCGCGCCGCCGCCACTGCGGCCGCAGCCGAGCGTGTGCCTGACGCCGAAAAGCGGCTCACGGAATCGCTCTTCGCCGCCGGAGCGGCTCTGACGTAACAATTTCCGCCTTGGGCCGGCCGCTGCATTCAGCTTGGCATCTGGGTGCCGAACGTCCACGCAGCGCGGCTTTTGACCCACCGGAGCCATTTTCGAGGGGTACGCTAACGACGGTTAACACTGTTGGTGGCTCCACACGTGTAGCGGTCCGCAACTGGGGCAGCAGGAGGGAACGCTTGGTGCACGGAACAAGGGTCGCCGCACCGGCGTGCGCGGGTAGGACGGCTGGTCGTGTGCCGACAACGAGCGGAAGCGCGCATCAATGCCTTAGTGCGTAGCGGCGCCGGTATCGGCGTGATCGGCAGTGCCGAGTACAAGTAGCACTTCAAGAATGAGTGATGAACATGACGGAACAACGGTCAGTCAAAGTCGCAATCATCGGTGCGGGCATGTCGGGACTGTGCATGGCGATCAAGCTGCAGGACGCCGGCATTGACTCGTACACCATTTTCGAACAGGCCGAGGATGTCGGCGGCACATGGCGAGACAACACCTACCCGGGGCTAACCTGCGATATCCCATCGCGGTATTACTCCTACTCGTTTCGGCCCAACCCGAACTGGTCGCACCTGCTGCCGCCGGGGCCGGAGATCCAGGCCTATTTCCAGCAGGTGGCCGACGAACGGGCCATCCGCCCGCACATCAAGTTCGGCGCCGAGGTCATATCCGCCCGATACGACGACGAGCGGTGGCGGATCACGACCGACGACAGCGAAGAGACATTCGACGTCCTTGTCACCGCGACCGGCGTGCTCCGGGTGCCGCGCTATCCGGACATTCCCGGCCAGGAGAGTTTTGCCGGGCCGGTGTTCCACTCCGCGGAATGGGATCACTCCGTCACCTTGCGGGACAAGCGGGTCGGACTGATCGGGACGGGCTCGACAGGCATACAGATCATTGCCGAACTCGGGGGCAAGGTCAGTCGGCTCACCGTCTTCCAACGCACTGCGCAGTGGGTCTTTCCGATGCCCAATCCGCACTACTCACCGCTGATCCAGGCCGCGTTGACGCGGTGGCCGAGGTTGAACGGCCTGGGCTATTGGTTCTGGGGATTGGTGGTCAGGCGCATCTTCGGCCGCGCGCCGATCCGTCCGGGATTTCAGCGCCGCTTGGTTCAGACGCTATGTCGATGGAACCTGCGACTCTCGGTGCGCGACCCGCAGTTGCGCGCGAAACTCACCCCGAAAGATCAGCCGATGTGCAAGCGCCAGATTATGGCGGGACATTTCTACCGTTCGGTCCAACAACCGGGTGTGGAGGTGATCAACGAGACGATCGACCACATCGAGCCTCGCGGCGTCATCACGGCCGACGGTACCTTGCACGAACTCGACCTGCTGGTCTATGCCACCGGGTTTGACGCCCGGGCCTACGTGCGCCCGCTGACAGTGGTCGGGGAGCGTGGGCTCACCCTCGACGAGGCATGGGCCGATGGCCCCACGGCGTATCGGTCGGTCGCGGTGCCCGGATTCCCAAACTTGTTCATGCTGATGGGTCCGCATTCGCCGATCGGCAACCAGTCACTGATACCGGTCGCCGAGGACCAGGCTGATTATGTGCTGTGGTGGATTAACCGGATCCGTGAGGGCCGCATCGTCGCCGCCGCGCCCACCAAGTTGGCCACCAAGGGCTACAACGACAGCATGAAAGCAGCGATGCCACAAACAATTTGGGTTACCGGTTGCAACAGTTGGTACCTAGGCAAAGATGGGCTTCCCGAATTGTTTCCGTGGACACCCGAGCGGCACCGAGAACTATTGCGTGCACCTGAGATCGCAGATTTCGAACTCCGATGAGACGCGCATCGAAAGCCAATCAAGGTCTTTTCGCGCGGATCCTGTCGCGCTTGGTGCCATGCACGTCATCGGTGAAGATGGTTTGGGGCCCTAACGCGAGCGCAAGCGTCTCGGATCAGGCGGCGGCAGAATTCGGAGCGAGGACGCTACGACGCCCATGGAATGGGGAACGACTTCGCGTGGTCTTTGGTGGTGACGACCAAGCGTGGCCACTGTCCTGGCAACGCTTACGCCCACCGTTATCACGCCGGCGTTTGCCGACTAAGCCATCGAACGCTCCGAGCCGGCGTTAGAACCGCATCAACGAAATCATGCAGGGACCGGCGATTGGTCATCTTCGACAGCAAGCAGGTGTGGTCCTCCACCGCCCGGACGGAACACTTGTGCAAGACGCATATCCTGCTCACCATGTCCACAGAGTCCGTTCGCCTCTCGTTTCGCCAGCACATGCGTGAGCAAGTTCTCAGGGCTGCGCGTGACCTCACTATCGAGAAGGGCTGGCATCGGGTTCGCATGAGTGAAGTCGCCAAGCTTGTCGGCGTGTCCCGCCCGACGCTCTACAAGGAATTCACCGATAAGCAGGGACTGGGTGACGCGCTGGTTGTGTCCGAAGGCGAACGATTCTTGAACGGCATTCACGCAGTTTCGGCACAACACGCCGGAGATGTCCGCGGGGGTATCACCGCCGCGGTGTCGTACACCCTCGAGGAAGCGGAAGCGAGCCCGCTCTTGAAGGCGGTGTTGACGTCAAATCGGCCTACAGACAAAACGGTTTCCGAGACAACCGGTATGTTGCCGCTCCTGCCGACCTCGGCATCGCTGCTGGAGCTATCCTCGGCAGCCCTCGTGACTTGGTTCAACGAGCACTTTCCAGGTCTGGATGCCGATGACGTGCATGAAGTCGCCGATGCGCTGGTGAGGCTCACTGTGAGCCATGTCGTGCTTCCTTCTGCCGATGCAAGTCTGACCGGTGAGCGGATCTCGCGGATCGCCCTTCGCTATTTGGGCGCAGATCCCGCGAGGCCGTTTACACAACGCAGATTTTTGTCTGGATGTTGACTTTATAGAGAAAAGTGTAAACACTGGCGTGGAGACACTAGCTCGGGAGGACCCTCATGACTGTCAGCGCTTCCGCTCCGAAGTCGTCGGTGGAGCGTCGTTCAGCACGTTCGTATGATTCTGCCGACCTGTCCTCGACTGCCTTTTGGGCTGGCACCGCCGCTGACCGTGAGAAGACCTACGCGGAGCTGCGCCGACGCGCCCCCATCAGCTGGCACCCGCGCGTCGAGCACACCATGATCGACGACGAGGACGACCAAGGCTTCTGGGCCGTGGTCACCCACCCGCTACTTGTCGAGGCGACCCGGCGACACGACGATTTCCTGTCTGGTCAAGGCATTGTGATGGAGTCGATCCCGCAGGAACTGCTCGACACCGCGCAAGGCTTCATCGCTATGGACCCGCCGCGGCATACCAAGATTCGACGATTGCTGGCATCCGCATTCACACCGAAGCAAATGCGGCTGACCAGTCACCAGATCGAGGCCAACGCGAAACGGGTCGTCGATGGCCTTGCCCCGCAAGGCGAGGCTGACTTCGTCGACCAGTGCGCCGCGTTGCTGCCGATGCACAACATCTTCGACATGATGGGCGTGCCGGACTCGATGCGCCGCGACATCGCGTGGGAGTCACGGTATGCCGGTGGGTGGAGCGACCCGGAGGTGATGGGCGAAGACCCGGTCATACCTCGCCTGTTCCAAGCGATGGGATTCTTGGGCGATGGCGCCCGCGAAATCATCGCCGCACGTCGCCGGCAGCCCGAAGATGACCTTATGACGAACCTCGTTCAAGCTGAAGTGGACGGCGAACAACTCACCGACGACGAGATCGTCTCGTTTTTCATACTTCTCACGATCGCCGGGAACGACACCACGCGCCAAAGCACCAGTCACGCGATGAAAGCATTGACGGACTTCCCAGACCAAAGAGCTTGGCTCATGGAGGATTTCGACGGACGGATCAAAGGGGCCGTGGAAGAATTCGTCCGGTGGGCCACACCAATCATGACATTTCGCCGGACGGCGGCTCGCGACTGCGAACTGGGCGGGCAGCAGATCACCGAGGGTGACAAGATCATACTTTTTTACAGCTCGGCCAACTGGGACACCACCGTGTTCACTAACCCGGAGAAGTTCGATCTGTCGCGCGACCCTAACCCGCACGTGAGCTTCGGAGGCGGGGGAATCCATCACTGCCTCGGCAACCAGCTGGCCAGGCAGCAACTCGCTGCGCTCTTCAGAGAACTGCTGCACCGCCTGCCTGATATTGAAGTCTGCGGGCCACCCAGCTACACCGTCAGCACGTTCTTCCACGGCGTGAATCACCTTCCCGTCCGCTTCACCCCGAACGCGTAAGGCGGCGTGGTATGAAGATCAGAGTCGACCGCAACCGATGCTCGTCAATCGGAATGTGTGAAGGCCTGGCTCCTGACTTCTTCGAGGTCAGGCACGATGGCCAACTCAATATCGTGAACCCCGAGCCACCGGAATGCCACAGATCACTCATCGAAGAAGCAGTATCGTGCTGCCCCACAGGCGCTCTCGCCGTCGAGGACTGAGACCGCGGTCCTGAGGCAACGCTGACACACCTGCTTGCTGTCGGCGGCGATGGGCTTTCGCCTTCGGGTCAACTAGCCGCTGACACCGTCTGTCACCTACCACACGATGGAGCCGTCACTTATGAGTACTTATGGACTTTCAGTCGTCGCCCCTGAACTTGCCGCGATGAAGGCCACCGCCGCGGCTGCCGACCAGGCCGGGTTCGACGCCGTCTGGGCATCCGAGTTCTACACCCGGTCGGGATCCATCTCGATGGCGGCGATGGCAACCTCGACGAACAGGTGTCGCATCGGGTCGTCAATCCTCTACGGCATCGGACGTAGTCCGCTGGTCTTGGCGACCGAAACACGCGACCTCGACGAACTGTCCGGTGGTCGGGTCGTGCTCGGGATCGGCAACGGCACCAAACGGATGATGAGCGATTGGCACTCTGTCACCGATACCAGCGCCCCCGCCCTGCGCGTCGAGGAACTCGTACCCCTTATCCGGCGCATCTGGAACCTGCACGAAGGACCCGTCCGCCATGAGGGCCGTTTCTACAATATGAATCTCGTCCCCACCGGGCCGGTAGAACCCCCTGCGCGCAATATCCCCATCGTCACCGCCGCCGTGCGGCCGCGAATGTGTGAAGCCGCCGGACGGGTCGCTGACGGCTTGGCCGGGCATCCACTCTTCACCACCGCGTATGTGGAGGAAGTCGTGCGGCCTGCGGTGGCCAAGGGCGCACAACGCACCGGGCGCGACCCTAACGGCGTCGAGATCGTGTCGATGGTGATGTGCTCCATCCACGACGACCCCGAGATCGCTCGTCGCGAGGTAGCGCAGCAGATCGCATTCTACGCCTCGGTCAGGACCTACGAACCGCTGCTCGACTTCTGCGGATTCGCCAAGCAGGGTGCCGTCATCCGAGAAGCCTTCACCCGCAGCGACTTTCAGGCCATGTTCAACGCCGTCACCGATGACATGATCGACGTCATGGGTGTCGCCGGCACCGCTGACGAGGTTCGCAACGGGCTACGCCGCTACGAGGGCGTGCTAGACCACATCATGCTCTACCCACCGTCGGTAGGTACCGCGCCTGAGCGGGTCGGACAGAACGTCGATGATCTCATCAAGCATTGCGCCCCGCCCAATATGCCTCCGGCCTCCCAGCTGCACGCGCGACCCGGACCACGGTAGCGACACGGCGATCTCGCACACAAAGTGCGCTGCCGCATCGATCGATGCCGACCTTCGGGTTCGCATGAAACTACTCATTTCCCTCTGGGACTATCTCGGTGGGGTGCAGTCCCCCAGTGACAGCCGAGCTTGCGTTTGGCAATAACGGTCCTTGGGGAAGGCTAGGACGATGCCGGTCCTCTTTCACTAGGAAGTGAAGTGGTCAGAACACGTTGTGGCACGCAGATGCGTTGCGGCGCGGACCTTCTGCGCCGCATCAAGGCGGTCCGACGGAGTAGATGCGGAGTCGATCGAGCGGTTTGGCGACAAGGTCATCGGGTTGCTAACCTCGATTAACATGTCAGAGTTGTTCGATGTGGTGGTCGTGGGAGCGGGGATTTCCGGTATCAGCGCTGCCTGGCACCCGCAGGATCGCTGCCCCGGTAATAGGTACGTAGTTCTAGAGCGCAGAAGTGATCCGGGTGGCACGTGGGATCTGGTCAAGTATCCGGGCATCAGGTCGGACTCAGATATGTGCACGTTCGGATTCCTTCAAGCCCTGGCACTCGGCCAGGTTCACTGTCGACGCGCCGACAATCAAGAACTATCTGCGTGAGGTCGCGACCGAGAACGGCATCCATGAGCACATTCACTTCGGTACCCAGGTCTTGTCTGCCGCTTGGTCGGACGCCAGCCGGCGCTGGACCATCAAGGCGGTTCGGAACGGCTGAGGAATTAGAGCTCGAGGCGCGGTTCGTCTTCATGTGTAGCGGCTATTACAACTACGACGCGGGTTACCGACCAAACTTTCCCGGCGAGGAGAACTTCGGTGGGCCCATATTGCAACCTCAGCACCGGCCCAGAGACCTTGATTATGCCGGTAAAGAACGTCGTCGTTATCGACAGCGGCGCCGGGCACATAACGATGCTGCAACGTTCGCCAACATCGACCGCTTCACCAGAACGGGTCACGAGTTGGCGGCCGATATCATCTTCTACCGCAACAGGATTGAACTTGTGGCTTTTGGGGGCGCCAAGCTTGGTCGTAACGGCCAGGATGTCGACGTCAGCAAGTCGATGACCTATAAGTCGATGTTGCTGTCCGATGTGCCCACCATGGCGTTCACCATGGGCTATATCAATGCATCGTGGACCTTGAGGGCCGACCTGGTATCGGAATACGTTTGTCGCCTGCTCAATTGCATGGACGCGCGCGGCTACGACACCGTCGTAGCCGCTCATCCAGGGAAGATGTCGAAGAAGAACCCTTCGCCGATTTCGCACCAGGCTACTTCCAGCGCGCGATGGACCAGCTACCGAAGGCGGGATCTCGAGGGCCATGGCAGGTAAAACACAATTACCTCTTCGACATCCGTGAGTGAGATATCGTCAAGACCTGTGGATCGGTGAGTTTCAGGCGACCTGCGATCCGACGGTTTGAGGCTCAGCTGCCGACG
>NZ_VMQU01000123.1 GCF_007714205.1 Mycobacterium helveticum
ACGGAGCCCCGCCCGCCAGGGCCTCCTCGACGGCCTCCCCCCGGCTGTCCAGATCCCAGGTCATCGCGGGGCCTTTCCGGCGGGCAGTGCCGCCCGATGCCACCGTTCGACCTGCTCACGGGCGGTCCGCGGCACGTCGGCGACGGCGCGGACGGTCACGGGCATATCCGTTACGTTACAGGTCTGACTGTGCGTGGCGGGTGGGCAATTCTGCCGCGGAGCCGGTCGGGAAGGCGGGCCGGATCCGCCCGGCGGGTCCGCTCACCTGCCCGGCCCCGCGCCCGCGGCCGCGCGGGTGCGGGCGATCAGCGGCTCGCCGAACCCCGCGCCGCGCACCTCCCGGCGCACCGCCTCACCCACCGCTTCCGCCCGCCCGGCCGGCGCCAACGCGATCACCGACCCGCCGAAACCGCCACCGGTCATCCGCGCGCCCAGGGCGCCCGCGCGCAGGGCGGCGTCGGCGATCAGGTCGATGTGCGCGGTGGTGATCCCGAAGTCGTCACGCATGGACGCGTGCGACGCGGTGAACATCCGGCCCGCCTCGGCGAAGTCGCAATCACGCAGCGCCGCGACGCAATCGAGCACCCGAAGATTCTCGGTCAGCACATGACGGGCACGGCGCGCGTCGACCGGGTCGCCCACCGCGGCCACCACCGAGGGCCCGCGTTCCTGGGCCTCGCGCAGCGTCGGCACCCCGAGGTCGGCGGCCGCGCGCTCGCACGACGCGCGCCGCGCCGCATAGTCGCCACCGGCGTGTCGGTGCCGGGCGCGGGAGTCGATGACCAGCAGCGCGACGCCCGCGGCGTCGGGATCGAAGGTCACCGGCGCGACGGTGAGCTCCCGGAAGTCGATCAACAGCGCCGTGGCCGGCGCCCCGAGGAGCGAGGCCAGCTGGTCGAGCAGCCCGGTGGGAGCGCCGACGTAGTCGTTCTCGGCGCGCTGGGCCAGCCGGGCCCGCTCGAGGGGCGCGATGCGCAGACCCGCCGCCGACGCGATCGCGCCCAGCACCGCGCATTCCAGCGCCGCCGAGGAGGACAGGCCCGAGCCCATCTCCACCTCGCTGGTGATCGCCATCGCGCCGCCGGGCACCGGATGTCCGGCCCGGCGCAGCGCCCACACCACCCCGGCCACATAGGCGGCCCAACCGGTCACGTCACCGGGAACGGCGCCGAGCGCGATGCGCGCCGAGCCCTCGCCGCGGTCGCTGGCCACGGCGATCTCGTCGCCGCCGTCGGGGGTGAACGTCACCACGGTGCGCTGCGGCAGCGCGATCGGCAGCGCGAAGCCCAGGTTGTAGTCGGTGTGCTCGCCGATCAGGTTGATGCGCCCGGGCGCGGCGTAGCGGACCGTCACCGCAGCTCCCGCAGCCGCCGGGCGACATCTTCGGGCGTGACATCGCCGATGAACGCGTCCATCGCCGATTCGGAGGCCGCCAGGTACTTCAGCTTGGTGGCGCTGCGGCGGATCGACATCAACTCGACGTGGAAGTAGCCGTCGGCCTGCGCCTCGCTGTCAGCGTACTGGTGCAGCGCCGAGATGTAGGGCAGCGGAGCCGCGTACATGCGGTCGAACCGTTTCAGCACGTCGAGGTAGATGCGGGCGAACCCGTCGAGTTCGTCCGCGCTGAGTTCGACGACGTTGCGGACGAACCGGTTCGGGTAGATGTGCACCTCCACCGGCCAGCGCGCCGCGAACGGCACGAACGCCGTGAACAGGTCGGTGCGCGCCACGACGCGGCTGCCGTCGGCGACCTCGCGGGCCAGCAGGTCGGCGAAGAGGTTGCCGCCGTGGCGCAGCCGGTGTTCGCGCGCCTGCGCCAGCATGGTGGCGGTCCGCGGGGTCAGGTAGGGGTAGCCGTAGATCTGACCGTGCGGATGGGTCAGCGTCACCCCGATCTCCTCGCCGCGGTTCTCGAAGCAGAACACCTGCTCGATGCCCGCCGCGGCCGTCAGGTCGGCGGTGCGATGCCGCCACGCCTCCACGACCAGCCGCGCGTGCGCCGGCTCCAGTTCGGCGAACGATCCCGTGTGCGCGCTGGAAAAGCAGACCACCTCGCAGCGGCCATGCCCGGGGGCGGACACGAAGCCGTCGCCGGGCACCGGCGCGGCCCGGCCGGCACCGGACAGGCTGGGGAACCGGTTCTCGAAGACCACGACGTCATAGTCGGGGGCGGGCACCTCGCTGGTCAGCCCGGTGGGGCCCGGACACAGCGGGCACTGGTCGGGGGGCGGCTTGTAGGTGCGGTCCTGGCGCCGCGCCGCCACGATCACCCACTGCCCGGTCGTGCGGTCATACCGCAGCTGCGACTGGTCCGGGTCGCGCCCGGGCAGCGGCCTGCGGTCGGCGACGGGCGCCGGGCGGTGCCCGGGCAGCGCGAAGAACAGCAGGTCACGGCCATCGGCCAGCTTCGCCCGGGTCGGCGCCATGGTCACGAAGGGTAGCTTGGTCGCCGCGGCGCAGCTGCGGGTAATGCAGGTGGGTCGGCGAGATGAGAGGCGGTCGGGGAGATCACTGGTCTCTACGAGGGCGCCCGCACCTGGGCGATCGGCTCGGATCCCGGATTGTTGCGGTTGCGGATGGCCAGCCGGACGACGGCCGCGCTGGCCTGCTCCCTGGTGGTGCTCTTCCTGCTCACGAGGGCGACGGGACAGCCCCTGACCGTCGCGCTGCTCGGGGTCGTGATCACCATGGTCGCGTCCCGGTCCGTCGACGAACCCGACCCGCGCCGGCAGCGGATCACGATGGGACTGCTGCCGGTGCCCGCCGCGCTCGCCATCGCCGCCGCGGCGCTGCTCGCCCCGCACCGGGTCGCCGGCGACGCCGCCTTCGTGGTGGTCGTGTTCGGCGCGGTGTACGTCCGCCGCTTCGGCGCGCGCGGCAGGGCGCTCGGCATGGTCGCGTTCATGTCGTATTTCTTCAGCCTGTACCTGCGGGCCCGGATCGCGGAGTTGCCCTGGATGATCGGGGCGGTCGCGGTGGGAACGGTGTGCACGTACGTGATCGGCACCTACGTCCTGCCGGACCGGCCGGAACGGGTGCTGCGCGCGACCGTTCGGGCCTTGCGGGCGCGGATGGCGATCGTTGTCGACACCACCGCCGACGCGGTCCGCACCGGCCGGTTCGACGAGCGGCGGCGGCGGCGCATGCGGGCCCGCACGATCCGGCTCAACGAGACCGCGCTGCTGGTGCAGAGCCAGATCGAAGACAAGGCCGAACCCGCCATGCGGTGGCTCGGGGTCGCCGGCGGGCAGCTGGCCCCGTGGCTGTTCGACGCCGAACTGGCCATCGAATGGGTCGCCACCGCCGGCCGGAAAGCCGCCGACGTCTCCACCGAAATACCCGGGCCGACCCGCGACGAGCTCGTCGGGACGCTCACCCAGCTGGCGCGGGCCATCCGCTCACCGCAGTCCGACGGCCTCCGGGGGGCAGGGGAACGCGCCCAGCGGCTGCTGGACCGGCGGCCGGTGCCCGCCGGGGCGTCCGGGACCCCCGGACCCGCCGGGGCCGCCGACGCCGCCGTGCGCCGTCTCGCCCTGGCGATCGCCAACGCCGCGAACGCGAGCGCCGAGGTCCGCGCGATCGTCGAACGCGCCGCCGCAGGCGGCGCCCCCGCGCCGGAATCCGGCGGCCCGGAGGCCGCAGCCCCCGACGCCGCAGCGCGCTCCGGCCTGCGGCCGACCACGCGGCAGGCCATCCAGGTGTCCGTCGCCGCGTCGCTGGCCATCGTCACCGGCGAGTTGGTGTCCCCGCTGCGCTGGTATTGGGCGGTGATCGCGGCGTTCGTGATCTTCGCCGGCACCAGCTCCTGGGGGGAAACCCTGACCAAGGGCTGGCAGCGGGTGCTGGGCACCGTGCTGGGCGTGCCGTGCGGCATGCTGGTGGCCACCCTGGCGTCCGGGGACACCGTCGTCTCGGTCGTGCTCATCTTCGTGTGCCTGTTCTGCGCGTTCTACTTCATGACGGTCACCTACAGCCTGATGATCTTCTGGATCACCACGATGCTGGCGCTGCTCTACGGCCTGCTCGGCGAATTCAGCGTCGACGTCCTGCTGCTGCGCATCGAGGAGACCGCGATCGGTGCCGTCATCGGCGTCGGGGTGGCCATCCTGGTACTGCCGACCAACACCCGCACCGCCATCCGCGACGACGCCCGCGCATTCTTGACGACGCTGTCGGAGCTGATCGAGGCCTCCGCCGCGACCATGTGCGGCGCCGCCGCCGTGCGCCCGACCGAGCGGGCGCGCCGGCTCGACCGGGATCTGCAACAGTTCCGGACCACCTCCAAGCC
Organism: Mycobacterium helveticum; assembly: GCF_007714205.1. Taxonomy (GTDB): domain Bacteria; phylum Actinomycetota; class Actinomycetes; order Mycobacteriales; family Mycobacteriaceae; genus Mycobacterium; species Mycobacterium helveticum. The sequence continues at coordinate 4,289 of NZ_VMQU01000123.1, forward strand.
GCTCCTGGTCGGGGTCGCCGGGTTTGCCGGGCGCCGCAGCATCCGCCGCGCGCTGCAACTGTTCACGGCGTGCGATCACTTCGGCAGGTCCCTGGCGCGCAGCGCCGCGCAGGTCGCGGCTCCCGACGGGTCGCCGGCACCGGCCGCCGTGCTCGTCGCGGCCCTCGCGTCGGCCGCCGCCCAGACCCGGCGCAACATCGACGCGCTGATCGCCGTCCTCGACGGAGCCCGCGCCGCCACAATCGTGTCGGCGACCGAAGCGCTCGACACCACGCTGGCCGGGCAACGGGACGCCGGGTCGCCGCCGCGGCCCGACACCCGCCGATTCCTCACCGCGGTGCATTCGCTGCGCCAGATCGAACGGCTCGTCGCCACCTTGGCCGCCGATCTCGGCGCCGGCGACGGGGCCCCGGGCTGACCCCGATCAGTCACCGACCCGTTGCTGGTGCAGCGCCCGCCGGGCCGATTCGGCGCTGCGCTCGGCTCGGGCGAGCAGCCCGGCACGCGCCCGCGGCCCCCAGAATGCCTCGGCGGCCAGCAAGGCGGCGAACAGCCACGACAGGGCGGCGATCCGGGTCGTGCCGTAACGGGTGTCGAGCACGGCCAGGGCCAGCATCGTCGCGGCGAGCAGCCACACCAGCCACTGCCGGCTGCGGGCCTGGTCCCCGCACGCCCGCAGGCCGTCGACGTACCCGAGGGCCGCGGGCACGAGTCGCCCCTGGTCGACGACCCGGCCGCGGCGCACCGCACGGACCACCGCGACGCGCTCGTCGGCGCTCAGGCCCTCGGCGGCCGGCCACAGCCTGCACATCCGGCGGGCCGTCACGGTCCCCGCGCACGCCCCGGTCGCGATCAGCGCGGCGACCGCGCCCGCGACCAGACCGGACTCGGCCAACACCAGCGCGCCCACGACGCCGCCGGCCGGGATCCCCGTCGAGAACGCCCGCCGCACGGCGCCTCCGCGCCACATCCACGCTGGGATCAAAAGCACACCGCGATTGTCGCGGCCCCGCGTCCGCCGTTTTCCACCGGGCCGCCCGTTGCGGGTCCAACCTGGTCGACCCCGAATTCGCCGACCACGACTCGCTGACGTCGGCAGGCGAATTGACTTGGTATGCAATGCAATTGGCGGTGCGCAAGCGCGAGGGCCGCAACCGCCTCGCAGTACCCGGCTTGCGGATCACGCCCGCGGCTGCGGGCTGCCCACGTCGCGGTGCTCGCCGGCTCCGACGAAGTCCTCGATCAGCTCGACCACCTCGCGCGGCGCCTCCACCTGGGGGAAGTGACCGACGTCGGGCAGCACCTCGAGCCGGCTGTCCGTGCGCGCCTCGTGCGCGGCGTAGGCGTGAGCGACGGGGATGATGCCGTCGCGCTCGCCCCAGATCGCCATCACGGGCAGCTCCTCGCGCAGTCGCAGCCGGTTGAGCGCGCTGACCGCCTGCCCGCGGTGGTCGACCACGGATCGCAGCGTCCGCAGGAACGACTGCCGTGTCTCCCGATCCGACAGGGACGAGTAGGCGCTCCACAACTCGGCACCGCGCGGCGACTGGACGCCGGCGCCGCGCATCCAGGACCTGAGCCTGTTGCCGGCGGCGAGGAGCGGCGCCGGCGCGATGACCGGTAGCACCAGCTCCGCCCCGGGCGCCGAGAGCAGCCGCAGCACCAGCCCGACGTCGGGGCCGAGGCCGCCGCTGCTGACCAGGATCAACCGCTTGGCGTAGTCGGGGTGCTGGTAGACGAACTGCATCGCGACACCACCGCCCAGCGAGTGCCCGACCAGGGTGGCCTGGCTGACCCCGAGCTCGTCGAGCAGGTCGCGAAGCCAGACCGCGAACGCACCCAGCGAGTAGTCCCCGCGGGGTTTGGCCGACGCGCCGTGGCCCAGCAGGTCCGGTGCGATCACCCGGAATTTCTTCGACAGCTGCGGTATCACCGAACGCCAGGTCTCCGAACTGCCCGCCATACCATGGATGAGCAGCAGGATCTCGCCGTCGCCCGCGTCGCGGTAGGCGACGCGGTCGCCGTGCAACTCGAGGAACTTCAACTGATTCATCCCTCCGGTGTACCCCCGAACCCGTCGACTCGGCGATGATCTACAGCATGACCGAACCGGTTGCCGCCCGCGTGGCCGTCTACCTCGATTTCGACAACATCGTGATCTCCCGCTACGACCAGGTTGACGGCCGCAACTCGTTCCAGCGGGACAAGGCCAGGGGGCTCGACCCCGACCGGCAGGCCCGTGCCACGGTCGACGTCGCGGCGATCCTCGACTTCGCGTCCTCGTTCGGGACGCTGGTGCTGACCCGGGCCTACGCCGACTGGTCGGCCGACGTCAACGCCGGCTACCGCGGACAGCTGGTCGCCCGCGCGGTCGACCTGGTGCAGCTGTTCCCCGCCGCGGCCTACGGCAAGAACGGCGCCGACATCCGGCTGGCCGTCGACGCCGTCGAGGACATGTTCCGGCTGCCCGACCTGACCCACGTGGTGATCGTGGCCGGCGACTCCGACTACATCCCGCTGGCGCAGCGCTGCAAGCGGCTGGGCCGCTACGTGGTGGGCATCGGGGTGGCCGGCGCGTCCAGCCGCGCGCTGGCCGCGGCCTGCGACGACTTCGTCATCTACGACGCGCTCCCCGGGGTCCCGGCCCTGGAACCGGCACCCGCGCCGGCCGAGGCGGGCACGGAGAAAGCCCCGCCGAAGGGGCGGCGCGGACGCGCCCAGGCGGCCCAGCCCGAGGAGCCGGAGCCGCCCGACCCGCAGGCCGCCGCCACGGCGCTGTTGACGCGGGCGCTGCAGATCGGGCTGGAGAAAGACGACGTCGACTGGCTGCACAACTCCGCGGTGAAGGCGCAGATGAAGCGGATGGATCCCTCGTTCAGCGAGAAGTCGCTGGGTTTCCGGTCGTTCAGCGACTTCCTGCGTTCGCGCTCGGACGTCGTTGAACTGGACGAGACTTCAACAACCCGCATGGTGCGGCTGCGCGTCGACCAGTGACCACCGCGACCGGTTGGCCACGCCGGCCGCCCGTCTCATCCTGCGCCGCGTCGGCGAGCGGCGACTGCCAGGAGATCGTGCTCGTGCCGGATCAGGACGGCCACTATCCCGGCCCCGGGTTCTGGAGCTCAGGCCCAGCCGAACGCCAGGGGCACCATGTACAGCCCGAAGGCGATCACCACCAGGCACAGGGCACGGGTGACGTGTTTGTAGAGCCCGCGCATCCGCCACTGCTCGGGTAGGGCCCGGGCCTCCAGCGCGAGCAGCAGACCCAGCACGATGGGCAGCAGCAGGGCGTTCATCACCTCGACGTCCACGGCCAGGTTGACCAGGTCGACGCTGCCCAGCACGAGCACCGCGCCGACGATGTGGGCGAGCGCGTAGGTGATGTAGAACTTGGCGGTGGCGCGGTTGGGCCGCTCGTTGAGCGTGTGGTGCCAGCCGAACACCTCCGAGAGCCCCCACGCGCCGGCCAGCGACGCGACGATCGCGGCGACCAGTGCGGCGCCCAGCATTCCCAGTCCGAACAGAACGGTGCCGCCGACGTGCCCCAGGTAGGGGGTCAGCGCGTGCGAGATCTGGCCGACGGTCTGCAGCGTCGCCTCGCCGTTCTGCGTCCCGAGCGTCGCGGCGACGGTGACCACCACCGCGATCATGATCAGCTGGGTCAGCACCGCACCGAAGGCGGTGTCGTAGCGGGCCTGGCGGAGCGCGGCCACCGACAGGCGCTTGTCCACCACCGCCCCCTGCTGATAGAAGATCATCCACGGCATGATCACCGCACCGACGTTGGCCGCGACCAGCAGCAGATACGAGGGGTCGCCCAGCGGCATGGACGTCAGTCCGTGCGCCACCGCGTTCGGGTCGGGGCGGGACATGACCATGGCGACCAGGAACGCCAGTTCGGCCGCCCCGAGCACGATTCCGACGCGTTCGACGCGCCGGTAGCTGCCGGTGAGCGCGAGCGCCAGCAGCGCCACCGTGGCGATCGGGATGCTCACCCACTTGGAAACGCCGAACAGTTCGCCGACCCCGGCGACGCCGGCGAACTCCGTCAGCAGCGCCCCGATCGCCGAGGCGAACAAGGTGAACGCCGAGACCCACGCCCAGCCGCGGCCGAAGCGTTCCCTGATGAGCGCGCCGTGTCCCCGCCCGGTGACGATGCCCAGCCGCACTGTCATTTCCTGAACGACGTAGAGGATCGGCATCAAAACAAGCTGCGGCAACACCATGCGGTAACCCCAGCGATCGCCGGACTGGGCCGCCGTGATCAGCGAGCCCGCGTCGGTGTCGGCGAACATCACCACCAGGCCCGGGCCCCACACCGACAGCACCGCCCACCGCAGCCACCGCAGACGACGACGGATCGGGGCCGGTGACCGGTCGTCGCGCTCGTGGGCCACCGGCGTGGTGGTGTCGGTCAACTCTTGGACTCACCCTCTCGTGCGGCGGCAAGCGTGCAAAGCCGTAAAAGCGCATCAACCCCGCCGCACCCGACGGGCGGGCTTCCTCGACCGTACGGTATCGATTCGGTTCCGGCCGAGTCCGCAAGCCTCGGCCCCGCAGCCGGCCCGCACAAGGGTCAGATGCGGGACAGTGCGGCGAGGAACAGGATGGCCATCCCGGCGGCCATGGCGGCCTGGGCGAGGCTTCCCAGGGATTTCAGGCGGGTGGTGCCGATGTCGGTGAGGCAGCGCAGCGTCCAGAAAAGCGTTGCGGCCCCGAAGATCAGCGCACCGAGCCAGTTCATCACCGTGATCCAGACGGCGGCCGGGAGACCGTCCATGGCGGCATACATCCAGGCCGTCGCCAGCATCATCAGGGCGTGGTATCCGGTCGACCGCCGCTGGCCGGGGGTGCGGGCGGCAACGAGGGTCATCGTCGCGAACCACACCGCCGCCAGCAGGAAAAGCACCGCGAGCGCCGTCGCCGGGGCGCGCATGCTCCACGGCCAGGCCATCGCCGCCATCGCGACTGCCATCAGCACGTGCAAACCGTGGCTGACGACCATCGGCCATGGCCGGCGTCGGGCGAGGATCGGCAGGGCGCATTCGACAGCGCCCAGCGCGAACAATCCCGTGACGGCCCACCGCAGCAGGACGCCGTGGATCATGCGGTCGCGGGCCGCCCGGGCAGGGCTTTCATCTCGCCGGCACGGGTCGTGTCGCGGCCGAAGTGGCGCAGCCGCAGCGAGTTGGTGACCACGCTGATCGAGGACAGGCCCATCGCCGCGCCCGCCACGACGGGGTTGAGCACCCCGAATGCGGCCAGCGGGATCGCGGCGGTGTTGTAGCCGAAGGCCCAGCCCAGGTTTTGGTGGATCGTGCGCAGCGTCTGCCGCGAGAGTTGCAGGGAGCGCACCACACCGTCGAGCCGGTCGGACATCAGCGTGATGTCGGAGGCCTCGATGGCCACGTCGGTGCCGGTGCCGATCGCGATGCCCAGGTCGGCCTGCACCAGCGCCGGGGCGTCGTTGACGCCGTCGCCGACCATGGCGACCAGCCTGCCCTCGTCCTGGAGGCGGCGGATCTCGTCGACCTTGTCTTCGGGCAACACCTCGGCCAGCACCCGGTCGATGCCGACCTGCTCGGCGATCGCGGCCGCGGTGCGGGCGTTGTCGCCGGTGATCATGGCGACCTGTAACCCCATCTCGTGCAGCCGGCGCACCACCGCGACGGCATCGTCTTTGATCGTGTCGGCCACCGCCAGCACACCCAGCACCCGGTCGTCGCGGCCGACGAACACCGCGGTGCGGCCCTGTGCTTCGAGGTCGGCGGCCGCGGTCGCGAGCTGGTCGGTCAGGCGCAGGCCGTTTTCCTCGACCAGCTTGCGCCGCCCGACCAGCACGGGCCGGCCGTCGACGTCGGCGCGCACGCCGTGGCCGGCCAGGTTGGTGAACGCCGCCGCGGCCGGGACGGCGAGGCCGCGCTCGCGGGCGCCCGCGACGATGGCCGCGCCGATGGGGTGCTCGGAGCCCGATTCGACCGCGGCGGCGAGCTGGAGCACCAGATCGCCCCTGTGCCGCTTGTCGGCGACGACGTCGGTGAGCCGCATCTGGCCGCGGGTCAGGGTGCCGGTCTTGTCGAACACCACGGTGTCGATCCTCTTCGAGGCTTCCAGCACCTCCCCGCCCTTGACCAGGATCCCCATCTCCGCGCCGCGGCCGGTGCCGGCGATGATCGCGGTCGGAGTGGCCAGGCCCAGTGCGCACGGGCAGGCGATGATCAGCACCGAGACCGCCGCGGTCATGCCCGCGACCGGGTTGGCCGCCAGCAGCGTCCACCCGGCGAAGGTCAGCGCGGCCACCGCCAGCACGGCGGGGACGAACACCGCCGACACCCGGTCGGCCAACCGCTGCACCGGGGCCTTGCCGCCCTGGGCCTGCTCGACCAGGCGCACGATCTGGGCCAGCGCGGTGTCGGCGCCCACGGCGGTGGCGCGCACGGTCAACAACCCGTCGGTGTTGACGGTGGCCCCGGCCACCCGGTCGCCCACCGTCTTCTCGGCCGGCATCGACTCGCCGGTCAGCATCGACTCGTCCACCGCGGCACGCCCGTCGACGATCTCGCCGTCGACGGGGATTTTCTCGCCGGGCCGCACCCGCATCAGGTCGCCGACCTGAACCCGCTCCACCGGCACGAGCACCTCGTGGCCGTCGACGAGCAGGCAGGCTTCCCTGGCGCCCATCTCCAGCAGCGTGCTGATCGCCTCGCGGGTCTTGCCGGTGGCCCGGGCCTCGAAATAGCGGCCCAGCACCACGAACGCGATGATCAGCGCGGCGGTGTCGAAGAACAGCGGCCCGCCGGCGAACAGCTGGTAGGTGGAGTAGGCGAACGCGGTCAGCGTGCCCAGGCTGATCAGGGTGTCCATGCCCGCGGACCCGGCCCGCGCCTGCCGCACGGCTCCCACCAGGAACGGCCAGCCTGCCACGAACTGCACCGGCACCGTCGCGGCAAAGGCCAGCCACCCCGCCCACGCGCCGCCGAACAGCATCGGCGCCGCCATCGACACCAGACCCAACGGCACGGCCAGCCACACCCGGCGCAACCAGGTGCGCTGCTCGCCTTTCGCATCGGCGGCCGGCGCCCCGTGGCACGACGGCACCGGCTGATGACAGCTACTTCCACCGGCGGCCTGCGCGCTGCCGGCATCGGACGACAAGCCCAGCGCGCGCAGGATCCCGCCGGCGATCCGCGCCAGCACCCCGGTTTCGCCCACGCTCGCCGAATACGGGGCGCGGGCGGGCACCGACGCTGCGGGCACGTCCCGGGCCCGCCCGATCGCCGCCAGCACCGCGGCGATGTCGCAGTCGTCGGGCAGGTACCAGATCACCACCGATCCCGTTCGGGGATAGGCCTGCACCGCGCGTACCCCGGCCACCTCGGCGACCGTCTCCTCGATCGCCACCGCCAGGGCCGCGTCCATCCCAAACCCGCTGGCGCGCACGCGCATCCGCCCGCCCCCTTGGGAGACGACCTGCAACGTGACGCCGGCTGAAGCGGTGGGCGCCGTGTCAGTGGCAGGCTCAGTGGCATGCATTGTGGTCGCCCTCGTGGGTCGAGGTGGCGGGCGAGTCCGCCGGTGCGGGAACTCGTTCCCCGACGCGCTCGGCCGCCTCGGCGAGCACGTCGGCCGTCGCCAGACGCGCCCTCTCGGCGGCCTCCCTGGTCATGCGTTCGGTGGCGCGCGCGCCGCGCAGACCCGCCGCGGCGGCGCTGACCGTCATCGTGCGCCACGGCGCCTTCGCCAAGACTTCGTACGCCGCGGCACCCACCACACCGGTCACCAGCGTGGGCACCGCTCTCCCGACCAATCCGTGCCAAACCATCCCGGCCACATCCCTTCTGTCGTCGACGATCACTGCCGCGGGCCATCCCCGGAGCCTCTCCCCGGGCACTATACCCCCCCACCCTATGTGGGGCTAGCCGCGTGGGCCGGGCCTCGTGGGCCGCGGCCGAGCGTGCGCCACCACGTCGGCGCGGGAATTTCTCCGCAAAAAGGCGCTCGCAACTCACGTTCGCGACGATGCGAGAGCTTCGCCGCAGCTTTCTCCATGGGAGCCATGGTTATTCCCGGCGACCCTCGACTGTCCAACTTGTACAGACGGTCCCCATTGGGTATTTTCACCAGCACTAGTTGGTCTTAGCGGTGTCGATTTGCCACCGAGTTGGTGGATTCGTCGCGCACGCTTTGTTGCGTCCGCCCGCGTCTGGGCAGGCGGAACTCGTGTCAATCGGCAAATCCAGCACGAAAGATCCAATGATCGAACACGGCGGCGGCAGCGATGCCGAGGATTGAATCGATCCCGCGCGAGCCCGGCCACTTTCCCGCAAACGTGCGTGCGCAGGGCGCTGCACCGGTGAAACCACCACGTCACGGGCACGTTCGGAAGGCCGAACGCCCGGGCGCGGTGATAGTTGCGGATTCGATGTGCCGCCGCATGGTCGGCGACGCGCGGTCGTGAAATGCCACGTCGAGAGTCAGTGAAAGAGGGGAAGCGTGCCGCGTCGGATTGCATTGCTGGCTTTGGCGGCGCCTCGGCGAGTGATCGCGGTCGCGCTGCTGGTATTTCTGGGAACTGTTGCTTTCGGGTTACCGGTCGCCAAAGATCTGTCCGCCGGAGGTTTTTACGATCCCGCGTCCGAATCGGCCCAAGCCAATCGATTGCTCGAGCAGAAGTTCGGCGAAAGTGAACAACAACTCCTGATCGTGGTCACCGCTCCCGGTGGCCCGAACAGTGCGCCCGCGCGCGCCGTCGGAACCGACATCGTCGAGCATTTGGAACGCTCACGTTTTGTTTTCCATGTCTCCTCGCCGTGGACGTCGACGGCGCAGACCGCGGGGCGTCTGGTGAGCAAAGACGGCAGGTCCGGGCTCATCGTCGCCAACCTGAGGGGCGGGGACAACAACGCGCCGAAACACGCCGGGTCGCTGTCCGGTGAATTGGTGCGCGACCGGGATGGCGTCACCGTCCGCGCGGGCGGCCTGGCCATGGCCTACGCACAGGTCAACAATCAAATCGAACACGACCTTGTCACGATGGAGTCGATCGCGATCCCGCTCAGTTTCCTGGCCATGGTCTGGGTGTTCGGTGGGTTGTTGGCGGCCGCGTTGCCGATCGCCGTGGGCCTGGTGGCGATCGTCGGTTGCATGGCGATACTGCGCCTGCTCACCTTCACCACCGAGGTGTCGGTCTACGCGCTCAACCTCGCCACCGCACTGGGCTTGGCACTGGCGATCGACTACACGCTGCTGATCGTCAGCCGTTACCGCGACGAGCTGGCCGGGGGCAGCCTTCCCGACCGGGCTCTGATCCGGACCATGCAGACGGCCGGGCGTACGGTGCTGTATTCCGCGACCACCGTCGCATTGTCGATGGCGGTGATGGTGCTGTTCCCGATGTTCTTCCTGCGGTCGTTCGCCTACGCCGGCGTCGCGACCGTCGCATTCGCCGCCATCGCCGCGGTCGTGGTGACACCCGCAGCCATCGTGTGGCTGGGCCCGCGGTTGGACGGGATGGACATGCGCCGGCTGATCCGCGGAATGTTGCGGCGCCGCGAGCCCGCCCGCAAACCGGTACAGCAACTCTTCTGGTACCGATCCACCCGGTTGGTCATGCGCCACGCCGTGCCGGTCGGCCTCGCGGTGACCGCCCTGGTGACGCTGGCCGAGTTCCCGTTCCTGGGCGTGAAGTGGGGTTTCCCCGACGACCGCGTGCTGCCGCGTTCGGCGTCGGCGCACCAGGTCGGCGACCAGCTGCGCAACGACTTCGCCGACGACTTCGCCACGACGGTGCAGGTCGTGATCCCCGACGCGCGGGGACTCGACGCCGGCGACCTCGAGCGCTACGCGGCCGAACTGTCTCGGGTGCCCGAGGTCGCCGCGGTGAGCGCACCGACGGCGACTTTCGTCGGGGGAACCGCGGCCGGCCCGCCCGCCGCGCCGACCGGAATTGCCGATGGCAGCGCGTTTTTGACCGTCACCAGCACATCGCCGCCGTTCTCCCGCGCCTCGGACCGCCAACTCGATCGCCTGCATGCGGTCGATGGTCCGCGCGGTCGAGCGGTTGCGCTGACCGGGCTGGGCCCCACCAACCGCGACGGTGTCGACGCGATCACCGCGCGGCTGCCGCTGGTGCTGGGCCTGATCGCCGTCATCACGGCGGTCCTGCTGTTCCTGGTGACCGGCAGCGTGGTGCTGCCGGTCAAGACGCTCGTGCTCAACGTCCTGTCGCTGTCGGCGACGTTCGGGGCGCTGGTCTGGATCTTCCAGGACGGCCACCTCGGCGGTCTGGGCATCACGACGACGGGACGACTCGTCGCCAACATGCCGGTCCTGCTGTTCTGCATCGCATTCGGGTTGTCGATGGATTACGAGATCTTCCTGGTCGCGCGAATCCGCGAATACTGGCTGGCGTCGCGAAAAACGGCCGCCGACAACGACGAAAGCATCGCGTTGGGGGTGGCCTACACCGGCCGGGTGATCACCGCCGCGGCGCTGGTGATGGCCATGGCGTTCGCGGCGCTCAGCGCCTCGCAGGTGTCGTTCATGCGCATGTTCGGGTTCGGCCTGACGCTGGCCGTGCTCGCCGACGCCACCCTGGTGCGCATGATTCTGGTTCCGGCCGTCATGCACGTGCTCGGCCGGGTCAACTGGTGGGCGCCTAAACCGTTGGCCTGGCTGCACGGCCGCATCGGCATCGACGAGTCCGGTGGTGCGGCCGAACGGCCCGGCGGGCGCCACGCCAGGCGCTCGGCGCCGGCCCGGTGGCGCCCGGCGGGTAGCCCCGACGTCGCGGCCCGCCTACCGCGGGACGACGAGTCCCCGCAAGCCACCGAAGGCAATATGGGCCATACGACACATCTTCAGCCGTGATTTCCGGTGCTCATTGCTCGCCGCAGTTGCGGATCCCCGAGATTCCCGAAGGCCTACAGCGACACCCGGATCGAATGGCGTTGGCGCAGAGAAGTCATCCAGGGCTCCAACTGCCGCGAGATCATCGACAACATCGTTGACATGGCGCACTCGTACTACATCCACCGCGGGTTATCCACAATGTCTTCACCGAGGGCGTCAGCATGGGCTTACCGCAGGACGTCGAGATCCCGAAGACCAAGATCCGCAGCGAAAACCCGCTTCTGGTGGACGAGGACGCCCCGGTCCAGCAGCTGCGCCGCTGGTATCAGCAGTTCTATGTCGGCGCCACCGGCGTGACGGCCGAGGCGGAAATGGAGCTGCAAGGTAAGTCGGACCAGTTGCGACAGCGGTCGCGCCCGGGGGTGGATTGGGTGTCCGGGACTTGTCGGTGCTTGCTGTGATGATGGGGTTATGTCGGTGAGCGC
>NZ_VMQU01000124.1 GCF_007714205.1 Mycobacterium helveticum
CATCAGCGCGCAGCCACCATCAACCAGATCACCGAAAACAAGATCATCACAAGCCGGCTGAAAAATCAGGGTCTGACCGAACTGCTCGCCGCTCCGGTGGCGGGCGCCTTGGACTGAAAGGAACCTGCTGTGGCTACCACCCCGGCCCGCCGACGCCTCAGGGAGCTGCTCGGCAAGCGCGAACTCATCGTCGCGCCGGGCGTTTTCGACGGCATCTCCGCGCAACTGACCAAACGCACGGGCCACGTCGCGGCCTATATGACCGGGGCAGGCGTGGCGGCCTCGGGTTTCGGCCTGCCCGACATCGGGCTGGTCACGGCAACCGAGATGGCGGGGCGGGCCGCGATGATCGCCGACGCGCTGGGCGACATCCCGCTCATCGCCGACGCCGACACCGGATACGGCGCACTCCGGAACGTGGTGCGCACGGTGCGTTCGTACGACGCGGCGGGGGTGGCCGCGATCCAGCTGGAAGACCAGGTCATCCCCAAACGGTGCGGCCATCTGCCGGACAAACAGGTCGTCGACGCGGCGCTGTTCGAGCAGACCCTCGCCGCCGCCCTGGACGCCCGGTCCGACGACGACCTGCTCGTGGTCGCCCGCACCGACGCCCGCGCCCCGCTCGGACTCGACGAGGCAATCGAGCGCGCCAACCGTTACGCCCGCGCGGGCGCGGACGTCATCTTCGTCGAGGCGCCGCAGGACGCCGGCGAGATCGAGCGCATCGCAGCCGAAGTCGACGCCCCGCTGCTGATCAACCTCGTGCTGGGCGGCATGACGCCGCCGCAGTCCGCGTCGCGACTGCAGGAGCTGGGTTACGCCATCGCCATCCATCCCGGCAACCTGCTGATGCAGGCGACATTCGGCATGCTGCAAAGCCTTTGCGAACTCAACGGCAGCGATCTGGCCGCCCACCTGCCGAACAGCCCCGCCGGCTTCTTCGACCTCGTCGGCATGGCCGAGTGGCTGGCCCTCGACGACCGCTACGCGCACCGGGACAACTCATGGGCATGACCGTCATCGAGAAGATCCTCGCCCGCAAAGCCGGTCTGGGCTCGGTGTCGCCGGGGGACACCGTCGTGGTCGACGTCGACATGACCGTCCTGATCGACCTGCAGTTCGCCACCATGTGGATCGCGCCGAACCGCGTCCACGACCCCGCCAAACTGGCGGTCGTCATGGATCACGCCGTCCCGGCGCCGACCGTCAAGGACGCCGCGGGCGGAACGCACGCCCGCAAGTTCGTCGCCGACTTCGGCATCGAGCGCTTCTACGACGTCGGCCGGCACGGCATCTGCCACCAGGTGATCGCCGAGAACGGCCTGGCGCGGCCCGGGGAGATACTGGCCTGCGCCGATTCCCACACCTGCGCCGCCGGCGCCTACAACACGGCGGCCCGTGGGCTGGGCCCGGCCGAGGTGTATTCGATCATGTGCACCGGAACGACGTGGTTTCAGGTCGCGCCGACCATCCGCTACGAACTGAGCGGTACCGTGCCGCCGACGGTGAGCGGCAAGGACGTCTTCCTCCACCTCGCCGACGAATACGGCGACGCCGCCAACCTCAACCTGGAGTTCGGCGGCCCCGGGCTGGCCGGCATCCCGATGCACGACCGGCGCACCATCGCGACGCAGTGCGCCGAGGTTTCCGCCGACTTCGGCACCTTCGAGCCGGACGAGGTCCTGACGGCATTCCTCGACGAGCGCGGCATCACCGGATACGACGCCGCCGCACCGGATCCCGACGCCGCATACCGGGAGGTCCGCCACGTCGATCTGTCCGGGCTGGAACCCTACGTCGCGCGGCCGGGCACCGTCAGCCGCAACGGTCTGCCGGTGTCGCGGCTGGGCAGGCAGAAGGTGGACCAGGCGTTCATCGGTTCGTGCGCCAACGGCCAGCTCGAGGACCTCAGGATCGCCGCGGAACTGCTGCGCGGCAGGACCGTCGCCCCCGGGGTGCGGCTCCTGGTCACCCCCGCCTCGCAGGCGGTCTACCGCGAGGCCATGCGGCTGGGGTATCTGCAGGCCATCGCGGATGCGGGCGGCGTCGTCACCAACTCCACCTGTGGCGCCTGCTTCGGCTACCACATGGGGGTCGTGGGCCCCGGCGAAGTGTGCATCACGTCGAGCACCCGCAACTTCACCGGCCGCATGGGCAGCCCCGAGGCCGAGATCTTCATGGCCTCGCCGGCGACCGTCGCGGCCTCGGCGGTCGCCGGATACATCACCGACCCCAGGAGCGTGACGGCATGACGGTGGCATTCGGCGGAAAGGTCTGGGTGTTCGGCGACAACCTCAACACCGACGACATGTATCCGGGCTACGCGCTGAAAATGGAACCTCCGGAGGCGGCCAGGCACGTGTTCTACAAGGTCCGCCCCGGCTGGACCGACGAGGTCTCCCCCGGCGACGTCGTGCTGGCCGGCAAGAACTTCGGGCTGGGGTCGTCGCGCCCGGTCGCGGCGTTGTTCACCGAGCTGGGTGTCGCCGGGCTGGTCGCCGAGGAGTTCAACTCGCTGTTCTTTCGCAACGCCGTCAACGCCGGTCTGCCGGCGATGACGATCCCCGACGCGACCTCGGTGTTCCGCGAGGGCGACCGGGGCACCTTCGACCTGAGCGCCGGAACGTGGCGCAACGACACCACGGGAGCCTCGGGCACCGTACCGACGCTGCCCGGGCTGATCCTGGAGATCCTCGAAAGCGGCGGGGTGCTGCCCCGGCTGGTCGAGCAGGGCTACCTCCCCCCGGAACTGGGCGATCTGCTGCGGTCTTCCAGCGTGGCGATCCGCGGCGCCGGAAGCGGCGCGTGATGGCGCTGCTGGGCAGGCTGCTTCGCGGCGCCCGCGCGGGTGAACACCGAAGCCCGTTGGCTGCCAATGCATTCGACGTTCCCTACGCCATCCGCGTGACGAGCGCGGCGTTCGACGACGGCGCGGCCATGCCGCCGTCCAGCGCGGGAAAGGGGGTCGGAGACAACATCTCTCCGCCGCTACGCTGGGAAGGGCTGCCGCCCGGGACGCGGCAGGTGGTGCTCGTCATCGACGATGTCGACGTCCCGCTGCACCGGCCGCTGCTGCACACCGTCGCGGTGATCGAACCGACGGTGCTCGAGGCCACCGCGGGTTCGCTGCGCCCGGGCAGCCCCGGAATGCGTTTCCTGCGAGCGGATCTGGGGCATCGCGGCTACGCCGGGCCTCGCCCGATCCCCGGCCACGGACCCCACCACTACCGGTTTCAGGTGTTCGCGATCGACGAACCGATACCCGCCGTTGTCGACTCGGTCAAGGCCCTGTTGGTTGCGATGCGCGGCCACCTGCTGGCTCGGGGCACGCTCACCGGCACCTACGAGCGCTGAGCTTGCGCGGCCTACTCCTCGGGTACCTCGTGCTGGATCTCGTCGAGCCAGATGCGCGCCGACATGTCCGACGGGGCGCGCCAATCCCCCCGCGGCGACAACGCCCCGCCGTGGGACACCTTCGGGCCGTTCGGCAGGGCGGACCGCTTGAACTGGCTGAACGAATAGAACCGCTGCACGAAAACCTGCAGCCAGTGCCGTATTTCCTGGAGGGAATACGCCGGTCGCTTCTCGTCGGGGAATCCCGGCGGCCAGTTGCCCCGTTCGGGGTCGTGCCACGCGTGCCAGGCCAGAAACGCCACCTTCGACGGCCGGAACCCGTAGCGCAGCACGTGGAACAGTGAAAAGTCTTGCAGCGCATACGGTCCGACTTTGGCCTCGCTGCTCTGCAGCTCTTCTTCCGCTCCGCTGGGGACCAGCTCCGGTGTGATCTCGGTGTCGAGCACCGACTGCAGCACCTCGCCGACCTCGGCCTCGAACTCGCCGGTGGAGATCACCCAGCGGATCAGGTGCTGGATCAGCGTCTTGGGGACACCGGCGTTGACGTTGTAGTGCGACATCTGGTCGCCGACGCCGTACGTCGACCAGCCCAGCGCCAGCTCGGAGAGGTCGCCGGTGCCCAGCACGATCCCGCCGCGCTGGTTGGCGAGCCGGAACAGGTAGTCGGTGCGCAACCCTGCCTGCACGTTCTCGAAGGTGACGTCGTACACCTTCTCGCCGCGCGCGAACGGGTGATCGATCTCCTGGAGCATCAGCGCGGCAGTGTCGCGGATGTCGATCTCGGAGAAGGTGACGCCCAGCGCGCGGCACAGCTCGATCGCGTTGCGCTTGGTGCGGTCCCCCGTCGCGAACCCCGGCAGCGTGAAGGCCAGGATGTCGCCGCGCGGGCGTTTCTCGCGGTCCATCGCGCGCGCGGCGACGATCAACGCATGTGTCGAGTCCAGCCCGCCGGAGATCCCGATGACGATCTTCGGGTAGTCCAGGGCCCGCAGCCGCTGTTCGAGCCCGGCCACCTGGATGTTGTAGGCCTCGTAGCAATCCTGTTGCAGCCGTTGCGCATCCGCGGGAACGAACGGAAAGCGCTCGACCTCGCGGCACAGGCCGATGTCGCCGCCCGGCGGATCAAGCCGGAACTCGATGCGCCGGAACGACTCCGTCGACGCGCGGTGGCGGCGCCGGTTGTCGTCGAACGTCCCCATGCGCAGCCGTTCGGAGCGCAGCAGCTCGGTGTCGACATCGGCGACGCTGCGCCGCTCCCCCTTCGGGAACCGTTCGGAGGAGGCGAGCAGCACCCCGTTCTCCCACACCATGGTCTGGCCGTCCCAGGCCAGGTCCGTGGTCGATTCGCCCTCGCCCGCGGCGGCGTAGACGTAGGCGGCCAGGCACCGGGACGACGCCGAACGCGCCAGCAGGCCACGGTCCTCGGCGCGCCCGATCGTGATCGGGCTGCCGGACAGGTTGGCCAGCACCGTCGCCCCCGCCAGGGCCGCCTCCGCGCTGGGCGGAATCGGCACGAACATGTCCTCGCAGATTTCGACGTGCAGCACGAAGCCGGGCAAATCCGTCGCCGCGAACAGCAGGTCGGGGCCGAACGGGGCCTCGATCGAGCCGGAGGGGCCGCCGATGCGGATGGTGCCGCGCTCGCCGTCACCGGGCGCGATCTGGCGACGCTCGTAGAACTCCCGGTAGGTGGGCAGGTAGGACTTGGGCGCCACGCCGAGCACGACACCGCGGTGGATCACCACCGCGGCGTTGTAGATGCGATGCCGGTGCCGCAGCGGGGCACCGACCACCAGCACGGGCAACAGATCGGTCGAGGCCGCGACGAGCTCGGCGAGCGCGCCTTCGACGTCACCGAGCAGCGTGTCTTGCAGCAGGATGTCCTCGATGGAGTAGCCGGACAGCGTCAGCTCGGGGAAGACGGCCAGCGCGACCCCGTCGTCGTGGCACTGGCGGGCCAGCCGCACCACCGACGCGGCGTTCGCGGCCGGATCGGCCAGCGTGGTGTGGTGGGTACACGCGGCGACGCGGACGAAGCCCTGGCTGTAGCTGTTGTAGAAGTCCATCGCTTTCCCATTCTCGCCCAGGCGCCCTCAGCACCGGTTTGCCGGGTACACGTTGCCGCATGAGTGCTCCCCCCAGTGACGCCGAACACCTATCGGCACCCGATGCTGAAGCACTGATACCCCATGTCGCCAACATCATCGGGCCGCTGCCGGATCTGGTCCGCCGCGCGCGCGAGTTCTCCGACAGCGCCGAATCCGCGCTCGATGGCGAACGGCCCGACCCGGTGAAGCCGGGACGGCGCTCGAGTACCTGCTGCACCGTCGTGGCACCAAGCGGTTGGTGTTGACCGGGCAGGTCACCGAGCAGTGCATTTTCTACCGCGCGCTCGACGCCTACCTGCGCCATTTCCCGGCCGCGGTTCCCGCGGATGCGGAGTGCCTGAGCTGATCGTCGGCGCGAGCGTGCGCACAATGCCGCCCGCAACGGCGTGTCGTCGTGCAGACACTCGCGCACCGCGCCGGGCCGCTAACCTCGGAGAGGTGGTCGTCTGCGCAGAATCGCCGGAACTGGTCGCGCTGCTGGCCGGCCGCCGCGTCGCCGTGCTGACGGGCGCGGGAATCTCCACCGACTCCGGCATTCCGGACTACCGGGGCCCGGATTCACCGCCGAGCAATCCGATGACCATCCGCCAGTTCACGTCCGATCCGTCTTTCCGCCAACGTTATTGGGCGCGCAACCACGTCGGCTGGCGCCACATGGCCGACACCATGCCCAACGCCGGGCACCGGGCGCTGGCCGCGCTGGAGCGAGCGGGGGTCGTCACCGGCGTGATCACCCAGAACGTCGACCTGCTGCACACCAAAGCCGGCAGCGTCAACGTGGTCGACCTGCACGGCACCTACGCGCGGGTGGTCTGCCTGGGTTGCGGCCACACCATGAGCCGCGCGGCCCTGGCCGACCAACTCGAGACGCTCAACCCCGGCTTCCTCGCGCGCGCCCGGGCGCTCGGCGGGCCGTCGGTGGCTCCCGACGCCGACGCCGTCGTCGCCGACACCGGCTCGTTCCGCTACCTGGACTGCCCGCGGTGCGCCGGCATGCTCAAACCCGACATCGTCTATTTCGGCGAAAGCGTTCCCAAACACGTTGTTGCCCAAGCCTGCTCACTGGTGGAGCAGGCCGATGCCCTGCTCGTCGCCGGTTCGTCGCTGACCGTGTTCTCCGGCTACCGGTTCGTGCGGCACGCCGCCGCACTCGGCATCCCGGTCGCCATCCTCAACCGCGGACGCACCCGCGGTGACGACCTGGCCACCCTCAAGGTCGAGGGCGGGTGCTCCGAACTGCTGACGCTGCTGGCGTGCGAACTGGGTGGGGCGCCGGCGCCACCGCCGAACCTCTAGACGTCGCAGGGGATGCTGCGGATCGCGTGAATGAAATTTCCCGCGGCGTCGCCGGCCACGTGTTCGCCGGCCTGGCCGCCGGCGCCGGTCGCCCTCAAACGAGATGGCCGGCTACGACCCGGTGACGGCCCGCGAGTTGCCGATGTCCGTCTCTCAGCGACCGACCGGTGTCATCGAGGAAGGCCGGGCCGCCGGCTTGATCCGCCGGGAACTTCCCGCGGCCACCACCGCCGGCACGCTGACCTGGATGGTCGAGCGGGCCTGCCGGCAGGACCTGCCGGGCCGGCCCCCGGGCCACGATGCGGAGTTGGCGACCACGCTCGCCGAAATAGTTTCCGGTGGTGTGGACCTCAGCGCCACGTCGGCGCCATGACCACCCCGGCGTGACCAACGCAACTTAGTTAGCACGCTAACTATTCGCGTACGATGTCTATATGGCCCAGCACGCGACGGAGATCGACCCGCTCGCCCTTGAACAGCAGGTCTGCTTCGCGTTGAGCATCACCAACCGCGCCGTCCTGGCCGTCTACCGGCCGCTGTTGGAACCGTTGGGGCTCACCCACCCGCAGTACCTGGTGATGCTCGCGCTCTGGGATCATCGGAAGGCATCGCGGCAGGAACCGTTGGCGGTCAAGGAGATCGCGGCCATGCTTCAGCTGGATTCGGCCACGCTGTCGCCCATGCTCAAACGCCTGGACGCGCTCGGCCTGATCACCCGTAGCCGAAACCCCGCCGACGAGCGTTGCACCGCGGTGGAACTCACCGACCGCGGCGTCACCCTGCGTCGACGCGCGCAGGAGGTCCCGTCCGCCGTCGTCGCACGTCTGGGCGTCGACATGGTCGAACTTGCGCACCTGCACCAGGTGCTGACCCGGATCAATTCCGCGGCCCTGGCCGCCGGCGCCCTGCAGTCCTGAAATCCCGCCAAGAGGAGCCACGATGGCCAGCGACAAACCCAACCTGTTCCAGTACATCGCCTACTCGTACGGCCGGTGCCTTCCGGATTCGATGCGCGCCTGGGTCGCCAATGACCTGGCGGGCAGAGGCGCCGTGCGCAGGCACATGATCCGGTGGGCGATACCACCGCTTTTCGTGCTCGCCCCGTTCTGGCTGCTGCCCGCTTCGCTGTACGTGCACACCGAGATGACCGTGCCGGTCTACATCTGGGCGCTGCTGGTTTCGCTTGCCCTGAACAAGGTCTGGCGTCGGCACCGGTTGGCGCAGCACGGCCTGGACCCGAACCTGGTCGATGCGCTCAAACACGAGAGACAAGCGCAGATGCACGACGACTACGCCCGCCGTTACGGACCGCGACCCGAATCGGCCGCGTGGCAGGCCAACAGCAACCCCTTCAACTGACCACTCCCGCAGGGCCGTTCACCGCGACGAGGTCGTCGGCGTGCACCGCGGGCCGGCGCAGCTCGTCGGGCAGCGCCGCAGTCGAGCGGCCCATCATCGTCGCCAGTTCGGGGGCGTCGTAGGCGACCACTCCCCGGGCCACCATCACCGCGTCCGGGCCCCGCAATTCGACGACGTCGCCGGCGTAGAACCGGCCCGACACCTCGATGACACCGGCGGCCAGCAGCGAACGGCGCTGGCTCACCACCGCCCGCACCGCGCCCTCGTCGAGGGTCAGCACTCCGGCGGCCTCGGCGGCATAGCGCACCCAGAACCGGCGGGCCGACATGCGATTGGGCCGGGCGGCGAACACCGTGCCGGCCGATGCGTCGGTCAGCGCGGTCGCGGCATCGGACGCGGCGGCCAGCAGCACCGGGACCCCGGCATCGGCGGCCAGCAGTGCCGACGACATCTTCGACATCATTCCGCCGGTGCCCAGGTGGCTGCCCGGACCGGCGATCACGCCGTCCAGATCCGCCGCGCCGGACACCTCCGGAATGAACCGCGCGCCCTGGGTCTTGCGGGGGTCGGCGTCGTAGAGGCCGTCGATGTCGGACAGCAGCACCAGCGCCTCGGCGCCCACCAGGTGGGCCACCAGTGCCGACAGCCGGTCGTTGTCTCCGAACCGGATCTCGTTGGTGGCCACCGTGTCGTTCTCGTTGACGATGGCCACCGCGTGCAGGGCCCTCAGCCGGTCCAGGGTGCGCTGGGCGTTGGTGTGCTGGGCCCGCATCGAGATGTCGTGCGCGGTCAGCAACACCTGCCCGACCGTGCGGCCGTACCGGGCGAAGGCCGCGCTCCACGAACTCACCAACGCGACCTGCCCGACGCTGGCCGCCGCCTGTTTAGTCGCCAAATCCTTTGGGCGCCTTGACAGGCCGAGCGGCTCGATGCCCGCGGCGATGGCGCCCGAAGACACGATGACGACGTCGGTGCCGGCCTTCATGCGCGCCTCGATGGCATCGGCCAGTCCGGCCAGCCGGCCGGCATCGAACACACCGGACGGCGTGGTCAGCGCGTTGGTGCCGATCTTGACCACCAGGCTGCGGGCGGACCGGATGGCCCCGCGGTGCTCGCTCACGCGCCGGCACCCGGATCGTGATCGTGTTCGCGGCGGCGGCGGCGGGCGGCCTTGCGTTCGTCGGCGCCGACGCGCCCGGTGCGCTCCAGGCGCGCGTCGGTGCCTCGTCCGGACATGGGAACCTGCCGCCCGGCGGGCGTCTGCGGCTCCCAGTCGAACGTCATCTCGCCGATCGTCACCGCGCACCCCGGCCGGGCGCCCAGCCGCAGCAGTTCGTCTTCGACGCCCAGACGCGCCAGGCGGTCGGCGAGATAACCCACGGCCTCGTCGTTGTCGAAGTTGGTCTGGCCGATCCAGCGCTCGGGCCGGGCCCCCCTGACGACGAACCCACCCTGCCCGTCGGACTCCACCGTGAAGCCGCTGTCGTCGACGGGAACAGGCCGGATCACCGGTCGGCGCGCCACGGCGGGCGGCCGGGCGGCGCGGTAGGCCGAGATCATCTGCCACAGCCCGAAGATCAATGGCTGCAAGCCTTCTCGAGTGACCGTGGACACCAGGAACACGGGCCAGCCACGCTCGGCGATCTCGTCGCGGACGAACTCGGCCAGCTCGCGGGCCTCGGGCACGTCGATCTTGTTGAGCACCGCCGCGCGGGGACGCTCGGCGAGGTCACCCAGCGCCGCGTCCCCCTGCAGCGTGGGTGTGTAGGCGGCGAGTTCGGCTTCCAGCGCGTCGATGTCGGAGATGGGGTCGCGACCCGGTTCGGCGGTGGCACAGTCCACCACGTGCACCAGCACCGCGCACCGCTCGATGTGCCGCAGGAAATCCAGGCCCAGACCGCGGCCCGCCGACGCACCCGGGATCAGGCCGGGCACGTCGGCGACGGTGAACGCGTGCTCGCCGGCCGAGACCACACCGAGGTTGGGGACCAGCGTGGTGAACGGGTAGTCGGCGACCTTCGGTTTGGCCGCCGAAATCACCGACACCAGTGAGGACTTCCCGGCCGACGGGAATCCGACCAGCCCGGCGTCGGCGACGGTCTTGAGCTCCAGCGTCAGATCGCGGGACTGGCCGGGCTCGCCGAGCAGCGCGAAGCCGGGGGCCTTTCGGGCGCGCGACGCCAGCGCGGCGTTGCCCAGACCGCCGCGGCCGCCGGCGGCCGCCTCGAAACGGGTGCCCACCCCGACCAGGTCGGCCAGCAGCCGGCCGTTCTCGTCCAGCACGACGGTCCCGTCGGGAACCTTGACCTCCAGGTCCTCGCCGGCCGCGCCGTCCCGGTTGTTGCCCATCCCCTGCTTGCCGGACGGCGCGGTGATGTGTGGCCGGAAATGGAAGTCCAGCAGCGTGTGGACTCCGGCGTCGACAACGAACACGACGCTGCCGCCGCGACCGCCGTTGCCGCCGTCGGGACCACCCAGCGGCTTGAATTTCTCGCGGTGGACCGATGCGCAGCCGTTACCGCCGGAGCCCGCCCGCGTGTGGACGACGACGCGATCGACGAACCGGGGCATCGAGGGTCCTCTCACCCGTCTCGCTCGCCGAACGTGCAGCTACTGCGAGATTTGCCTCGAACTACCGCAGTGAGTGCACGCTCGCGCGCTCAGTCGTTCTGGGCGGCCGCGACGATGCTGACCGTCTTGCGCCCGCGCTTGATCCCGAACTCGACCGCGCCGGCCTCCTTGGCGAACAGCGTGTCGTCGCCACCCCGCCCGACGTTGACGCCGGCGTGGAACTTGGTGCCACGCTGACGGACCAGAATCTCGCCGGCCTTGACCACCTGACCGCCGAACCGCTTGACGCCCAGCCGCTGAGCTTGTGAGTCACGGCCGTTGCGGGAGCTGGAAGCACCCTTCTTGTGTGCCATGTCTGCCGCCTTCGCTACTTGATTCCGGTGACCTTGAGGACCGTCAGCTGCTGACGGTGCCCCTGGCGCTTGTGGTAGCCGGTCTTGTTCTTGAACTTGTGGATACGGATCTTGGGACCTTTGGTGTGCTCGAGCACCTCGCCGGTCACCGCGACCTTGGCCAGCGCCGCGGCGTCGGTGGTGACGGTGGCGCCGTCGACCACCAGCGCGACCGGCAGCGACACCTGGGCGCCGGGCTCGGATTCGAGTTTCTCGACCTTGACCACATCCCCGACGGCGACCTTGTACTGCTTGCCGCCCGTCTTGACGATTGCGTAGGTCGCCATCGTTGCTCCTGCCTCTTTCTCGCCTCTGCTTTGTCGCGCTTCGCGCGCATGGCACCGGCATTCCACCGGCATTCCACCGGCATTGTGCGTGGTGGGTCTGGGTTGCGGGTCCGCGCCGATCGCCCGGGAGTCCCGCGCTCGCCGGGCCGGTCTGCTCGCCCCGCCCGGCGACAACTGACCAAGGGTACTTGACCAGCGGCTACAGGGTCAAACCGGACGCACTTCCCGCGGTCAGTCCAGCTGGATCGGCGGGCCGGCCGGCCGGCCCGCCGCGCGTCGCCGCCGCGGACGGCCGCCAACCCACGCGGCGTCACCGTCGTCGGGACCAGACCCCACGTCGGGGTCGTCGGGGTCCAGATCCTCGTCTTCGTCGTCGTCTTCCATGTCGAGTTCGTCGTCGTCGAGGTCTTCGTCCTCGTCGAGGTCCTCGTCGTCGTCTTCGTCGTCGCCGTCGTCTTCGTCGCCGTCGTCGTCGTCGTCGTCGAAGTCCTCCTGGTCCATGTCGTCCAGGCCAGGCACGCCCCGCTCCTCGGCCTCTCCGTCGAGCTCGTCGCCGGACTCGCCTGATTCGTCCTCGTCGCGCGCGGCCCCGGTCGACGAACCCGCCGCCATCGCCTTGAACATCGGATGCTCACCGGGAGCGTGCACGGGCACCTTGGCCACGACGGGCTGGCCGGCGGGCTCGTCGGACCGGTTCTTCTTCGATCGCTTGCCCCGCCGACCGCCGGATTCGGATTTGCGGCCGTTCGGTGGCGCCGAGTCGACCGGGTCGGCGTGCAGCAGGATGCCCCGGCCACCACAGTGCGGGCAGGAGCTGGAGAACGCCTCGACGAGCCCGGTCCCCAACCGCTTGCGGGTCACCTGCACCAGCCCCAGGGAGGTCACCTCGGACACCTGGTGGCGGGTGCGGTCGCGGGCCAGCGCTTCGGTCAGCCGGCGCAGCACGAGATCGCGGTTGGACTCGAGCACCATGTCGATGAAGTCGATGACCACGATGCCGCCGACGTCACGCAGCCGCAGCTGGCGGACGATCTCCTCGGCCGCCTCCAGGTTGTTCTTGGTGACCGTCTGCTCGAGGTTGCCCCCGGACCCGGTGAACTTGCCGGTGTTGACGTCGATCACCGTCATCGCCTCGGTGCGGTCGATCACCAGTGTGCCGCCCGAGGGCAACCACACCTTCCGGTCCATCGCCTTGGCCAGCTGTTCGTCGATGCGATGCACCGCGAAGACGTCCGGGCCCTCGGCGCTGGCGGGCTCGTATTGGGTCAGCTTCGAAACCAGTTCGGGTGCAACGGAGTCGACGTACTCGTTGATCGTCTTCCACGCCTCGTCACCGGAGACGATGAGGCCGGAGAAGTCCTCGTTGAACAGGTCGCGGATGACCTTGACCAGCACGTCGGGCTCTTCGTAGAGGGCGACCGCGGCACCGGCGGCCTTCTGCTTGGTCTCGACCGCCTTGGCCTCGATCTGCTTCCAGCGCTCCTCAAGGCGCGTGACGTCTTTGCGGATCTCCTCCTCTTTGACGCCCTCGGACGCGGTGCGGATGATCACCCCGGCGTCCGACGGCACCACCTCGCGCAGGATGTCCTTGAGCCGCTGGCGCTCCGTGTCGGGCAGCTTGCGGCTGATCCCCGTCGACGACGCGCCCGGCACGTAAACCAGGAACCGCCCCGCCAGCGACACCTGCGTGGTGAGCCGCGCGCCCTTGTGCCCGACCGGGTCCTTGCTGACCTGGACCACGACGTAGTCACCGGGTTTGAGGGCCTGTTCGATCTTGCGGTCGGAACCGCCGAGTCCGGCCGCCTCCCAGTTGACCTCTCCGGCGTAGAGCACGCCGTTGCGGCCGCGACCGATGTCGACGAAGGCCGCCTCCATCGACGGCAGCACGTTCTGCACGATTCCGAGGTAGATGTTGCCCACCAGCGACGCGGACGACGCCGACGTCACGAAATGCTCGACGACGATGCCGTCTTCGAGCACCGCGATCTGGGTGTACCTCGCGGCCGGGTGCGGTGGTTCGGTGCGGACCCGGTCACGCACCACCATGACCCGCTCGACGGCCTCGCGGCGCGCCAGAAACTCGGCCTCGGTCAGTACCGGTGGGCGGCGGCGGCCCGCGTCGCGTCCGTCGCGGCGCCGTTGGCGCTTGGCTTCCAGCCGGGTCGAGCCGTCGATGCCCTTGATCTCGGCACCGGCCGTGCCGTTCCCCGAACCGCCGGCGCCGCTGTTCTTGCCGCCGCGTGAGGGACGCTCGTGCACCACCGTGTTCGGCGGGTCGTCGGGCGACGCGGACTCGTCGTTGTCGTCGACCGAACCCGATTTGCGGCGCCGGCGCCGGCGGCGGCGGCGAGTCGCGCCCTCCGCAGAACCGTTCTCGTCGTCACCGGAGTCGTCGTCACCGGAGTCGTCGTCACCGGAGTCGGCGTCATCGGAGTCGTCGGCGTCGTCCGAGTCCGAGGCTCCGCCGGCCACCCCGTCGTCGCCGGAATCGCCCTGGCCGTCGGGTCCACCCTGCTCACCGCGGCCGCGGCCCCGGCCCCGCCGGCCCCGGCGGCGGCGCCGGTTGGCCGGCCGATCGGTCTGCTCGTCGTCGTCATCGTTGTCGTCGGCGTCATCCGAATCGCCGTCGTCGTCGCCGTCGTCGCCGGCGTCGGCCTCCACCGGTTGCGGTGCGACGAACAGGGGCATGTAGTGCGGCCGGTCGACAGCGCTTTGCGCGCTTGCGGCGGCTTCCGCTCCGCCGGCCTCCGGCGCCTGCGAAAACAGCGATTCGTCGGGGGCCTCCGCGACCTCCACCGGGGACTTGACGAACAGCAGGTCACGCACCCGCAGCGCGTCCTCGCGGTCCACGCCGGACTGCACGTTGCGCATCTGCCCGTCCAGCGTGACGAGCGCCTCCAGCACCTCCTTGTTGGTGCTGCCCAGCGCCCGGGCCAGCTGATGAACCCTCAGCCGGTTCGGCAGGTCCTCGGGCGGCGTCGGCTCGCGTGATGTGTCTGAAGTTGGGGCACCGTCTACCACGTATTCTCCTCAAGCCCCCGGGCGCGTCGTTGCGACGCGGCCACGCGAGGGATGCGCTATGTGCCCGGGTCACTTCTCCCGGACTTGGCAATGGCCTCGCGCCGAGAGGTTGGTGTCGAACCCACTCGGCGCCGTGCTGAATGACGGCCGGACATGCAGCGCCATATCACGTGAAGGCGATTGTCGCGCTTGTCCAAGTCTTCATCCGGGTGTCTGCCGCCGGTCCGGCGACGTTCACCCGCTGACAGTATCCCACATCACGCCGCGGACCCGGTGCCCCCCGACCTTTCGGGCCGCTACGCGTCGGGAAACCACAGCGCGATCTCGCGTTTGGCCGAATCGGCCGAATCCGAGCCGTGCACCAGGTTGAACTGCGTTTCCAGCCCGAAATCGCCGCGGATCGTGCCCGGCGTGGCCTTGTCCACCGGGTCGGTGCCGCCGGCGAGCTGGCGAAACGCGGCCACCGCGCGCGGTCCCTCCACGATCGCGGCCACCACCGGTCCGGAGGTGATGAATTCCAGCAAGGAGCCGAAGAACGGCTTGCCTTCGTGTTCGGCGTAATGCCGGGCGGCCAGCTCCGCGTCGACGGAGCGGAGCTCGAGCGCCGCGATGGTGAGGCCTTTACGCTCGATGCGCATGATGATCTCGCCCACCAGGCGCCGCTCGACGCCGTCCGGCTTGATCAGTACGAGAGTCCGTTCGGTCACTTTCCAGAGCGTACAGAAGGGGCGGACGGTCACTCCGGCGGCGGTCGCCGCGGCAGCCCCCGGGCCTGCCGCCGCCGCACCTCGGCGCGCAGGTAGGCGATCAGCGCCCACACCCCGGCGAACACCACCCCGATGAACCCGATCCCCGGGTAGACGACGACACCGCCGAGCAGCACCACCTGCGCGCTGAGATTGGCCCAGATCGCCCAGGGCCGGCGCTGCAACCCGGCGAGCAGGATCAACAGCGCCGCCAGCCCGACCAGGTATCCCAGCGACACCGCGGTGAACCCGGTCCCGACCATGCCGACGACCGGTATCGCCAGCAGCACCACGATCGCCTCCAGGATCAGCGTCGCGGCCATCACCGCGCTGAAACCCTTCCACGGGTCGGGCTGGGGGCGCTGTTGATC
>NZ_VMQU01000125.1 GCF_007714205.1 Mycobacterium helveticum
GGGTGTCCCTGGGCTGGGTGTCCCTGGGCTGGCCGTCCCTGGGCTGGGTGGGACGAGCCCGGCCGGCCCCCGACCAAGCCCCCGACGCCGGGCGCGGTCGTCGCTCCCTGCCGGTTTTCTGCCTGTCGTCGACCACGCTGCTGAGGATACGGGCCCGTCAGGACTGCAGCCGGTTCGGCAGCAGCGGCGCCATCATCGCCGGGCAGTACGTCGCCACCGCGACGATCGCGAACTTGCCCGCGCTGGCGTAGGACATCCCGGTGTTCTCGGCCATCCTGGCCACGACGGAATCGAACGACCCGCCCGGGGAGAACAGCGACGGGCACACCGACTGACCCAGCGCCTGGGTGGTGGCCGGCTGGGAGTAGGCGATGCCGGCGTTGGTCAGCGCCGACAGGAAGGCGTTGCCCAGCATGTCCGCACGGATGGGCGCCGCCGCCGCGCCGGCCAGGGCGACCAACGCCGCGGCCACTCCCAGGAACTGCACGAAAGTCGCTTGCGCACGCGTCGCCGAAGTCATCGTGACAACACTGGCCAACGCGGATCACAGCCACGGCACGGTGAGATAAAGGTTTGCGCTCTAACGCGTTTTGCGGTCGCGGATCGTTCCGGCCGCGTACTAGACCCTCTCGACCCCGGCAATGTTGCGTTTGCCGCGGCGCAGCACCAGCCACCGGCCGTGCAGGAAGTCGGAGCTCTGCGGTGCCCACTCCTCGGTCTCGATGCGCACGTTGTTGACCGACACGCCGCCCTCGCCGATGGTGCGGCGGGCGGCCTTCCTGCTCTCGGACAGGCCGCTGGCCACCAGCAGGTCGACGATGCCGTCGGGGCCGCCGGGCTCGAGCTCGGCCACCGACGTCTCCCGCAGCGCCGCCGCCAGCGTCGGCTCGTCGAGGCGATCGAGCTCACCCTGGCCGAACAGCGCCCGGCTGGCGTGCTCGACGGCCTCGGTGGCCGCCTCGCCGTGCACCAGGACGGTCAGCTCGCGGGCCAGGCGCCGCTGGGCGACACGCTGCTGCGGGCGCTCCGCGGTGGCCTGCTCCAGCTCGGCCAGCTCGTCGGCGGTCAGGAAGGTGAACCAACGCAGGTAGCGGATCACGTCCGCGTCGGCGCTGTTGAAGAAGTACTGGTACCACGCGTACGGGGTGGTCAGCTCCGGGTCCAGCCACAGGCTGCCGCCGCCCGTCGACTTGCCGAACTTGGTGCCGTCGGCGGCGGTCACCAGCGGGACCGTCAGCGCGTGCACCGACGCGCCCAGCGTCTGGCGGACCAGTCGGACCCCGGCGATGATGTTGCCCCACTGGTCGGAGCCGCCGATCTGCAGCGTGCAGCCGTGGCGCCGGTGCAACTCGACGTAGTCGTTGGCCTGCAACAGCATGTAGCTGAACTCGGTGTAGGAGATGCCCTCGCCCTCCAGGCGCCGCCGGATGGTGTCGCGATCCAGCATCACGTTGACCGAGAAGTGCTTGCCCAGGTCGCGCAGGAACTCGATCGCCGACAGCCGGCTGGTCCAGTCCAGGTTGTTGACGACGATGGCGCCGGTTTGTGACGCGTCGAAGTCCACGAACCGCTCCAGCTGCCCCCGGATGCGCTCGGTCCACTGCGCGACGGTGTCGGCCTCGTTGAGGGTGCGTTCGCCGACCTCGCGCGGGTCGCCGATCATGCCGGTCGCGCCGCCGGCCAGCACGATGGGGCGGTGCCCCGCGCGCTGGAACCGGCGCAGCGCTAGCAGCGGCACCAGGTGTCCGGCGTGCAGGCTGGGCGCGGTCGGGTCGAAGCCGGCGTACACCGTCATCGGGCCGCGGCGGGCTTCGGCGGCCAGCGCGTCGAGGTCGGTGGACTGCGCGATCAGCCCGCGCCAGCCCAGTTCGTCGAGGATCATGGCGTCGATTTTTCCAGTGCGCGCCGGGCTAGTCGCCGGCGCCCGGCGCCGGCGCCCGCGGGCTGCGGCGGTAGGCCGACACCTCCGGCCGGTCGGCGAGCCACAGGCGCCACGGCCGGTCGGCCGCCCGGCTGACCCCCACGCGCGGGCCCGCGACGGCGGCGTCCGCCGGCCCGTTGAGCGTCAGCCGCACCGCGGCGTCCGGGTCGAACACGTCGGTCCCGTTGTCGGCCATGGTGATTCCCAGGGCCGAACACAGATTGCCCGGGCCGCGCGCCAGCGCGGCCTCGCGCACCGACTCGCCCCGCCGCGACCGGGCCAGGTGCAGGCCGTCCTCGATGACGGCGGCCCGCAGCAGGACGGCCGCGGCGGTCCCGTCGGGCCCGCACGAGACGTTGGCGCAGACGTGGATTCCATGGCTGCGGTAGGTGTAGAGCCGCCCGGGGGGCCCGAACATGACGGCGTTGCGGGCGCTGGGGCCGCGGTAGGAGTGGGCGGCGGCGTCCGGCCAGGGCCCGTCGGGAACCCCACCGTAGGCCTCGACCTCGACGACCGTGGCGCGCACGCCCCGGCAGGCGATGGTGGCGCCGAGCACCCGGTGCGCGGCCTCGACCGGGTCGACCAACAGCCGGCGTGCAGCCACCCGTCGAAACTACCGGCACCGCGACCATGGCAGGATCCCGGTGTCTTAAGGACGTCAGGGGCGAAAGAAGGAGCCCACCTCATGCATGCGATCGACCCCGCCGCCACCGCGTGGCTGCTGGCCAGCACCGCCCTGGTCCTGCTGATGACCCCGGGCCTGGCCATCTTCTACGGCGGCATGGTCCGCACGACCGGGGTGCTCAACATGATCATGATGAGCTTCATCGCCATACCGCTGGTCACGGTGGCGTGGCTGCTGGTCGGCTACACGATCGCGTTCTCCGACGACACCGCCGGCGGCCTGGTCGGCAACCTTCGACACGCCGGGATGCTGGGCATCACCCCCGGCACCGTCCACGGCGCGGTGCCCGAGCTGCTCTTTGCCACGTTCCAGTTGACGTTCGCGATCGTCACCGCCGCCCTGGTCAGCGGAGCGATCGCCGACCGCGCCAAGTTCGCCGCCTGGATGGTGTTCGTCCCGGTGTGGGCGATCGTCGTGTATTCGGTTGTCGCCCACTGGGTGTGGGGGCCCGGCGGCTGGCTGGCGAAGCTGGGGGTACTCGACTACGCGGGCGGTCTCGTCGTCGAGATCGTCTCGGGTTCCTCGGCCCTGGCGCTGGCGCTGGCGCTGGGGCCCCGCCTCGGCTTCAAGAAGGACGCCATGCGGCCGCACAACCTGCCGCTGGTCATGCTCGGTGTCGGGCTGCTGTGGTTCGGCTGGTTCGGCTTCAACGCCGGTTCGGCGCTGGCCGCCAACGGCACCGCCGCGGCGATCTTCCTCAACACGCTCGTCGCCGGCTGCCTGGGCATGCTCGGCTGGCTCTCGGTCGAACAGTTCCGCGACGGCCGGCCCACGACGTTCGGCGCGGCGTCCGGTGTGGTCGCGGGCCTGGTGGCCATCACCCCGTCGTGCGGTACCGTGGACACCCTCGGCGCGGCGGTCGTCGGACTCGCCGCCGGTTTCGTGTGCTCGTTCGCGGTGGGCGCGAAATTCCGTTTCTCTTATGACGATTCGCTCGACGTGGTCGGGGTGCACTTCGTCGGCGGTGTCGTCGGCGTGTCCCTGATCGGGCTGCTGGCCACGGCCGTGATGACCTCGGGCCCGCGGGGCCTGTTCTACGGGGGCGGCTTCACCCAGCTCGGCAAGCAGTCGCTCGCGATCGTCGTCGTCGCGCTCTACGCGTTCGCCGTGTCGTTCGTGCTGGCCACGCTGATCGATCGGGTGATGGGCTTCCGGCTGAGCGCGGAAGACGAGACCACCGGCGTCGACCTCACGCAGCACGCCGAAACCGCCTACGCCGAAGGTGTGCACGGGCATCTGCCCCAGCGCGGCCTGGGTTCGCGCTCCGCATAACCGCGAGAGTGCGCCTGGCGACGGGTTTCGCGAGTGCGCCCGTCGGTAGCTGCACTCTCGTCGCCCTTGACAACCCCTCATCTCAGGACGATTATTCATCATATGATGAGTTCATCGAGTGATGAATTATTGGCGAGGGGTCATCTCCCCGCGGTCAGCATCGAGCATCTGCGCGTTATCCGCGGCAAACGCGCCGCGCTGCATGACTTTTCGGTGCAGATCGCCCAGGGCACCATCACGGGCCTGCTCGGTCCATCCGGCTGCGGCAAGACCACGCTGATGCGCAGCATCGTGGGCACCCAGATCGTCAAGTCGGGCACCGTCACGGTGCTGGGCCGGCCCGCCGGAAGCCCGGCGCTGCGCCGGCGGGTCGGATACATGCCGCAGGATCCGACGATCTACAACGACCTGCGCATCGTCGACAACGTCCGCTACTTCGCCTCGCTCTACGGCTATGACAGCCGCGCCGCCAACGAGGCCATCGACCGGGTCGGCCTCACCGACCATCGGACCGCCTTCTGCGGCAACCTTTCCGGCGGCCAGCGCACGCGGGCGTCGCTGGCGTGCGCGCTGGTCTGCCAACCAGAGCTGCTCGTGCTCGACGAGCCCACCGTCGGTCTGGACCCGGTGCTGCGGGTCGATCTGTGGGAGCAGTTCACCGAACTGGCACACGCCGGGACCACCCTGCTGGTCTCCAGCCACGTGATGGACGAGGCCGACCACTGCGACGACCTGCTGCTGATGCGCGAAGGCCACCTGGTGGCCCACACCACCCCGACCCGACTACGAGAGGACACCGGATGCACGTCACTGGAGGACGCGTTTCTGTCCATCATCAAGCGCAGCACGAAGCAAAAGGCGGGTTAGGGCTCAAGGCCTACGCGGCGACGACGACGCGGATCCTGCGCCAGGTGGCAGCCGATCACCGCAGCGTCGCGCTGATCCTGCTGGTGCCGATCCTGGTCATCACGCTGATGTACTTCATGTTCGAAAACGCCCCGCACCGCCCGGGCTCCCCGTCGCCGTTCAACAACGCCTGTCTGATCCTGCTAGGCCTCTTCCCGCTCTTCGTGATGTTCATCATCACGTCGATCACGATGCAGCGCGAGCGGGCCTCCGGGACGCTGGAGCGCATCCTGACCACTCCCCTGCGCCGGCTCGACATGCTGATGGCCTACGGCACCGCGTTCTCGATTGCGGCTGCGGTGCAAGCGGTTCTGGCGTGCATCGTGTCGTTTTGGTTCCTCGGCTTCGACACCGCCGGCAGCCCGGTGTGGGTGTTCGTGATCGCGATCGTCAACGCCGTGCTGGGCGTCGGGCTCGGCCTGCTGTGTAGCGCGTTCGCGCGCACCGAGTTTCAGGCCGTGCAGTTCATCCCGCTGGTGATGGTGCCCCAGTTCCTGCTCGCGGGCATCATTGTGCCCCGTGCGTTGATGGCGCATTGGCTGCAGTGGGTCAGCAATGTGCTGCCGGCCAGCTATGCGCTGGAGGCCTTGCAGCAGGTGGGCGCGCACTCCGAGCTGACCTATATCGCGGAGCGCGACATCGTCGTCGTGCTCGGTTTCGCGATCGCCGCGCTGTGCCTGGCGGCGGCGACGCTGCGGCGGCGGACGCCCTAGTGGCGATCGCAAGCGCGGCGAGGCCGGGCGCTGCGGGTCGCCACGGAGGGTCCTAGTGGCGGATACCAAGACCCGGCGGCGGCCGGGGCGCCCGGCCGGGACCTCCGACACCCGCAACCGCATCCTGGCCAGCGCCCGAGAGCTCTTCGCCAGCAAGGGGATTCGCAATACGTCGATACGGGCGGTCGCCGCGGGAGCGGGCGTCGACTCGGCGCTGGTCCATCACTACTTCGGCACCAAGGAAAAGCTGTTCGCCGCCGCCGTGCACATCCCGATCGACCCGATGGACATCATCGGGCCGCTGTGCGAGGTGCCGATCGAAGAGATCGGCTACCAGTTGCCGTCAATGCTGTTGCCGCTGTGGGATTCCGAGCTGGGCACGGGATTCATCGCGGTGCTGCGTTCGATCCTCGCCGGCTCGGAGGTCAACCTGTTCCGTACGTTCATCGAGGACGTGATCGCGGTGGAGGTGGGCCCACGCGTCGACGATCCGCCGGGCAGCGGCGCCATCCGCGTCCAATTCGTCGCGTCACAGTTGGTGGGCGTGGTGATGGCGCGCTACATCCTGGAATTGCAGCCGTTCGCGTCGCTGCCCGCCGAGCAGATCGCGCGCACGATCGCCCCGAACCTGCAGCGCTACCTCACCGGGGATCTGCCGGACGGGCTTGCGCCGTGAGCCGGGCGTGCTCGTCGTCGTCGTCGACGTCGCGGGCCTCGTCGATCAGCAGCACCGGGATGCCGTCCTCGATGCGGTAGGCGCGGCGCAGCCGGGGGTTGTAGAGCAACTCCCCCCCGCCGTCCCGGGCGACCAGCAGCAGCGGGCCCCGGTCGGCCGGGCACACCAGGATGCTCAGCAGTGTGTCGTCGATCATCACGAGGCGCCCCCCATCTCGGACCGGGCCCCCGGGGTCAGCCGGCGGAACTGGGTGCCGTCGGTGTCGAAATACCACGCCTGGCGCCCGGCCTTGGGGATGCCGGCCGCGCGCAGGGCGCTGACGGTGGGACGGAAGCTGGCGCTCAGCGTCAGCTCCGGGACCACGTGCACGACGTCGGGCCCCAGCCCGACGGGAATCTTCGCCACCGCCTCGGTCAGGTCGGCCGCGGTGATGGTGGCCCCGGGCAGCAGCGTCACCGCCGACACCGCGACCTGCCGGTCCCCGACCGCCACGTTGTAGGTGACCGCCAGGTCGACGCCGTTGATGCCGCCCAGCGCGTCGGTGACCGGTTCGGCGTAGACCAGGCCGCGCGCGGTGCGCACCACCGACCCGCGCCGGCCCAGCAGCCAGTAGTCGCCGTCCTCGTCGCGACGGAACAGGTATTCGGTGGAGATCCAGGTGTCGCCGGCGGCGAACACCCCCCGCTTGACCGACGCGGTGGGGTCGATCGGCCCGTTGGACGCCGCGAGCAGCACCCCCACCTGGTTGACCTCGGCGGTCTGCACGAAGCCGCGCTCGTTCTCCAGGATCAGGTCGCGTTCGGTGTCGTAGGCGCCCAGCTCGATGCGCCCCGCGCCGGGCAGCGGGCGGCCCTTGCTGCCGATCTTGGCGCCGGACACGTTGGCCAGCACCGCGTGCCCGTCGGTGGTGGCGAAGAACTCCACCACGTTGGCGGGGGCGAACGCGTCGAGAACCCGCGTCCACAGCCCGGTCGGCATGCCCGAGCCGATGAACAGCCGCACCGGGTGGTTGCCGTGCAGCACGAACGCCGGGTCGTCGACCACCTCGCGCAGCATCGCCCACGTGTAGGACACCACGGTGACGCCGTACTGGCGCACCTCCCGGATGAAACGCTCGGGGTCCAGGCCCCGCGACAACGCGATGCGGGTGCCGCCGACCACCGCGCCGCCGAGGCTGACCAGCAGCGCCGACTCGTGGTGCAGCGGCGTCAGGCAGTACACGGTGTCGCGGCGGTCCAGGGCGGCCGTGGACGCGGTGCCGAACGCCGACACCGCCCAGCGGTAGTTGGTGATGTGCTTGGCCACCAGCTCGCCGCCGGCGGCGTTGAACGCGATGAACGCCAGGTCGCGGGCCAGCCCCGGGTTGGGGCGGTACCAGGCCGGCAACTCGACGGCGCCGGGGTCGATGCGCTCCATGTCGATGACGTCGGCGCCCTCGGGCAGGTCCAGCTCGCGGGTCTCGCCGCCGCCGAGCACCAGCACCTGCCCGGTCGTCTGGCGCCCGGTGGCGAGCGCCGCCTCCAGGTTGGTGGGGTCGGTCAGGATCTCCGACACGCCCCCGAGGCGTGCCGAGGCGGCCAGGTCGGCGTCGGCGCGCATCACCACGGCGACCGCGCCCAGCCGCGACAGCGCGGCGATCGCGACCAGTGCGCTGGGCCGCGTCTCCATCAGCACACCCACCCGGTCGCCTTGGCGCACCCCGACGTCGATGAGGCCGCGCACGACGTTGTCGATGCGCCGGTTCACCGCCTGGTAGGTGTGCACGCGCCCGTCGAACAGCAGGAACTCGCCCTTGGGCGCGTCGTGCGCCTGCTCCTCGATGATGCGGCCCAGCGAGATCCGGGTGTGGTCGTTGATCTGGCCGAGGCGGGCCAGGCGCGGCAACGTGCGGACCGTCTCCACGGCCAGCGTGCGCACGGATTTGTTGGCCGAGACGACGGCGCCGGCCGCGCCGCGCGCCATCGCCAGCGCCGCCTCCGAGACCTCCCCGATGCCGTGCGCGAGCCGCGAACTCAACGCCACACCGCTGTCGGTGTGCTCGTCGGGCTGGTCGGCCATCAGGTCGATGCCGTCCGGTTTGTCGCCGCCGGTGGAAAGCCACTTCACCCAGTCGGCGACGGTCGGCCAGCTCTGCTGGGCCGCTTTGGTCCCGACCACCAGGCCGAAATGGCCTGTGCGGATGATGCATTCGTAGACTTCGGCGTTCGGGGCGGCGCGGCGGATGCCGCGCACCGACGCGGGCTGGCCGATGTCGTCGACTTCGCCGACGAACGCCAGCACCGGGCAGGTGATGTCGGTGAGGGTGACCATCTGTCCGTTGATCGCGAAACCGCCGGTCATCATCCGGTTGTGCGCGATGAATTGCTTGAGCAACTCCGAGACGGCGGGGCCCGACCAGGCGATCCAGCCCTCGGACTCGAGGAATCTGCGCTGCTGTTCGCGCGGCAGCAGCGCCTCCCGGTCATGCAGTTGGCGCACGAAGTCGAGGCGGGCTTTGGCGGTCTTGAGCGGGTCAAGCATCTGAAATCCCGTTCGCGCCAACCAACTTGGGATGTCCAGCCAGCTGAAGACATGGTCGGCCATGAAATTGGCGGCCGCGGCGCCCAGGTTCGGCGGGATGTTCATCGGCAGGGCGGCCAGGGTGTCCACCGGCGAGCCGAACGCCACGACGCTGGCGATGTTCTTCGAACGCCGGTAGGCCGCGGCCTGGTAGCAGAACATGCCGCCCTGCGAATACCCGACCAGGTGCACGTCGCTGCCGGTGGCGTCCCGGACGGTGTCGATGGCCCGGCTGAGCGCCACGATGTGGTCGGTCAGGTTGCGCCGCATCCCGCCCTCGACCTTGTCGGGTGAGCCGAAGTCGATGACCCAGGGGTCCAGCCCGTTGGCGTGCAGGATCCCCACCGCGCCGTCCTCGCGGGTGACGTCCCACATGTCGGCCGACATCATCATCGGATGCACCATCAGCACCGGCGGACCGACCCGCCCCTGCCCGGGCCGGCTGTCCGGGGGAAAATACCGCCGGAGCTTGTACATCGCCACGCTCTCGACGGTCTGTGACGGCGACGGGACGCTGCCGGTCTCCAAACCCCCGAGGCGCAGCACCTCCAGCCCGTTCTGCGCCGTGGCGACCAGGCGCCCGACCGGTCGTGTGATCACCGACAAGTTCAGATCCACCGCTGCTCCCTGATTCTCGACAGCCTGGACATCATGGCACACGAGCGTCCTTTGCGGTCCTGATCAGGCCGTTCGCCGGCCGCCGGGGTCGCGGGAGCCGGCTGCGTCCGTGCATGAACCGTTCGCAAAATGGGCATGTGTAACTCACAGAAACGATCAGGAGTACAGCGAGGGACACACGCGATGACTGTGAACTTCCAAGACGGTTTTGCCCCCGGCCCGGATGGGCAGGTGAGCAGCTACGACGGGCCGGGCGGCGCCAACGGTTCGCCGCGCACCGCGCAGAGCCCGGATACGGGTGCGCAGGAGGTGCACAGCCCGGTCGACCTGGTGCTGGGGCCCGGCGAGCCCCAGCAGGTGGGCAGGTTCCGCTTCTTCCTGGACGGCGAGCGCTGGGAGTGGTCGGACGCGATCGCCCGCATGCACGGCTACCAGCCGGGCAGCGTCGAGCCCACCACCGAACTGCTGCTGGAACACAAGCATCCCGAAGACCGCGAGCGCGTCGCGGCCGTGCTCGAACACGTGCGCAAGGGGGAGCCGTTCAGCAGTCGGCACCGCATCATCGACACCGCCGGGCGGACCCACTGGGTCGTGGTCGCCGGCGACCGCATGGTCGATGACGACGGCAAGTTCATCGGCATGTCCGGGTTCTACGTCGACGTCACCGAGTCGCTGCAGTCGACCATCACCGACGTCATGTCGTCGGTGGCCGTCGCCCGGGCGCGGATCGAGCAGGCCAAGGGAGTGCTCATGGCCGCCTACGGCATCTCCGCGGAGCGCGCGTTCCACATCCTGGCCTGGCGTTCCCAGGAAGCCAACGTCAAACTGCGCGACCTGGCTGCACGGTTCCTCGACGTCGTGTCGGACGGCAGAGCGCCGGCGGACACCCGAAGCCACGTCGACCACGCCCTGCTCACCCTCGACTAGCGCGGGGCTCGTCGGTCCGGTCGCGAGGTCGGCGCCCGGTGTCGGCCTCCGACTAAGGTCGACCCGGTGGCGCACCTGCTGGGGGCCGAGGCCGTACACCTGGAATATCCGACTCAAGTGGTCTTCGAGTCGGTCACGCTCGGCGTCAACGACGGCGCGCGCATCGGCATCGTCGGACGAAACGGGGACGGCAAGTCCAGCCTGCTCGCCCTGCTGACCGGTCAACTCCGGCCGGACTCCGGCCGGGTCACGTGGCGCAGCGGGCTGCGGGTGGGCGCGGTGGGCCAGGCCGACACCCTCGACCCGGACCACACCGTGGGCTGGACCCTGGTCGGCGACCAGGCCGACCACCAGTGGGCGGGCGACCCGCGGGTGCGCGACGTCGTCGGCGGCCTGGTGTCCGACATCGGCTGGGACGCGAGGGTAACCACCCTCAGCGGGGGGCAGCGACGCCGCGTGCAGCTGGCCCGGCTGCTGGTCGGCGAATGGGACGTGATCGCCCTCGACGAGCCGACCAACCACCTCGACATCGAAGGCATCACCTGGCTGGCCGACCATCTGCGGCAGCGCTGGGCCCGCAACACCGGCGGCCTGTTGCTGGTGACCCACGACCGCTGGTTCCTCGACGAGGTCGCGACGACGACATGGGAAGTGCACGACGGCATCGTCGAACCCTTCGAAGGCGGGTACGCGGCCTACGTGCTGCAGCGCGTCGAGCGCGACCGGCTGACCGCCACCGCCGAGGCCAAGCGGCAGAACCTGATGCGCAAGGAACTGGCCTGGCTGCGCCGCGGCCCGCAGGCGCGGACCTCGAAGCCCAAGTTCCGCATCGAGGCCGCCACTCAGCTGATAGCCGACGTGCCACCGCTGCGCAACACCGTCGAGCTGGCCAAGCTGGCGAGCGCCCGGCTGGGCAAGGACGTCATCGACCTGCTCGACGTGTCGGTTTCCTTCGCGGGCCGCCCGGTGCTGCGCGATGTCGAATGGCGGATCGGCCCGGGTGAGCGCACCGGCATCGTCGGCGCCAACGGGGCCGGCAAGTCGACACTGCTGGGGTTGATCGCCGGCACCATCGCGCCCGACAGCGGGCGCGTCAAACGCGGCAAAACCGTGCGGCTGGCGGTGCTCGACCAGCAGGGCGAGATGCTCACCCCGCTGGCCGGGGACCGGATCGCCGACGTGCTGGGCCGGCTGCGCAGCGGCTACCGGGTCGACGACCGCGAGGTCACCCCGACGCAGCTGCTGGAGCGGCTCGGGTTCGGCGGCGGCCAGCTCTCCGCGCGGATCGCCGACCTGTCCGGGGGCCAGCGGCGACGGCTGCAGCTGATGCTCACGTTGTTGTCCGAGCCGAACGTGTTGCTGCTCGACGAGCCCACCAACGACGTCGACACCGACATGCTGACCGCCACCGAGGACCTGCTCGACTCCTGGGCGGGCACGTTGATCGTCGTGTCGCACGACCGCTATCTGCTGGAGCGCGTCACCGACCAGCAGTACGGAATCCTCGACGGCCGGCTGCGGCATCTGCCCGGCGGCATCGACGAGTACCTGCGGCTGGCGGCGCAGCGCACCGCTGAGGCCCCCGCCGAGCCGGCGCGCGCCGAGCCGCAGGCGATGTCCGGGGCCGAGCGGCGTGCCGTCGAGAAAGAGCTGGCCTCGCTCGACCGCCAACTGGCGCGCCTGGCCGAACGCGTCGCGGCCAAGCACCTCGAACTCGCCGCACACGACCAGTCCGACCACGTCGGGCTGGCCCGGCTCACCCGGGAGCTGCGCGGGCTGGACGACGACGTCGCCGCGGCCGAAGCCCGCTGGCTGGAGCTGTCGGAGACGCTCGAACAGTCGGTGTGACCGCGGGTTCGGCGGACCCGTGGGCGCGTGCGGGTCAGTGCCAGCGCAGCAACACCATCTCGGCGCAGAATCCCGGCCCCATCGCGAGCATCAGCCCGGGGCTTTCGCTGGGCGGCGGCTTGGCGATGGTGTCGCGCAGGATGTGCAGCACCGAGGCCGACGACAGGTTGCCGATCTCCCCCAGCGAGCGCCACGTCAACTCCAGCGCCTCGGGCGGCAGTTCGAGGCTCTCGGTGATCGCGTTGATGACCTTGGGGCCGCCGGGATGGGTGACCCACGCGCCGATGTCGTCCCTGGTCAACCCGTGCGTGGCGAGGAACCCGTTGACGTCGTCGGCAAGGTAGCGGTCGATGAGTGTGGTCAGCTCCGGGGACAGCACCAGTTGGAGACCGGCCGAACTGACGTTCCAGCCCATGATGTTCAGCGAGTCGGGGTACAGGCGGCTGCGCGTGTCGACGATGTCCGGGCCGCTGGCGCGCAGTTGCTTGTCGCGTTCGGCCCGGCGCTCCCCCACGGCCACCACCGCGGCCGCGCCGTCACTGAACAGGGCGCTCCCGACCAGGCCCGACACGGTGGGTTTGCACGCCGGATACGTCAGCGAGCACAGCTCCACCGAAAGCAGGACCGCGACGTCGTCGGGCGCGCCGCGCAGGTAGTCGTGCAGCCGGGCCACACCCGCCGCGCCGGCCACGCAGCCGAGGCCGAACAGCGGCATCCGGCGCACGTCGGGCCGCAGGCCCAGCCGCCCGGCGATCCGGGCATCCAGCGACGGTACCGCGACGCCGGTGACCGTCGTGGTGGCGATCATGTCGATGTCCTGGGGCTGCAGGCCCGCCTCGTCCAGCGCGCCGAGCAGGGCCTGGCAGCCCAATTCGACGGCGTTTTCGAGGAAGATCTCGTTCGCTT
Organism: Mycobacterium helveticum; assembly: GCF_007714205.1. Classification (GTDB taxonomy): domain Bacteria; phylum Actinomycetota; class Actinomycetes; order Mycobacteriales; family Mycobacteriaceae; genus Mycobacterium; species Mycobacterium helveticum. Next base: position 13,032 of record NZ_VMQU01000125.1, read on the forward strand.
CGCCGAAGTCGGTCAGCGACGCGTACCTTTCCAGCGGCAGGACGAGGTGTCGGGCGTTGACCTTCGCCGCGGCGTGCAGGCGCCGAACGATTTCCTCGTGCTCTTTGAGCCCGGGGAACTGGACGAACTGCTCGGTGATCTCGCTCTGGCTGTACCTGTTCGGCGGCAACACCCCGAACACACCCGCGATGACGCTCAATTTCTCTACCTCCGGTGCCCCCGCCCGAAAAACGCCCCCCGCCACCGAAAACTCTAGGGCGTAACTATCAATGCCGCAAAGTCAAGCTATTGAACACATGTCGTATTAGGACACGGTTTTCGTCGCGTAATCGCCCCTGCCAGCGGGAATTTCGTCAGGGAACGTCATCGGGTTCGTCCGGATCGAGTGCCATTGCCACCAATGCGTCGGGGCTCAGCGAGTCGATTTCGTCAGCGCCGACGGATGCATCCGAAGCCACCGGCTCGCCGGCAAGCAGCAGAAGGTCGTCAAGCAATCCGGTGCGGCGCAGTTCGCCTATCGTGATCTTGCGCAGCAACGACCAGATCCTTTCTTCTTCGGATGCCGCGGGCTCGCTGTGACGCAGCCGCTGGTGCAGGTGCTCGGCCAATGCGGCCGGAGTCGGATAGTCGAAGATCAGGGTGCGGGACAAAGCCAACCCGACGTCGCCGCTGAGGCGATTGCGCAGTTCGACCCCGCTCATCGAATCGAATCCCAGGTCTTGGAAGGCCCGGTCGGTCTGGATGCCTTCGCCGGTCGGGTGACCCAGAACGATCGCCGCATTCGCGCACACCAGTTCCACGAGCCGGCGCCGCTGATCCCCGGCAGACAACCCGTGCAGCCCGTCGGCCCGGGTCGGCGGTCGCGGCGGCGTCTCCCCTCGTTCGCCCAGCCAAAATCGCTGCCTTTCAAAGCCGTACGTGGGCAACTCGACCGGGTGGGCGTCGACGTCGGCGAACACCCCGGCCCAGTCGACGGTTACGCCGGTAGCGAACAGCCGCCCGGCGGCATCGAACAACGAGTCGATTTCGGGCCGGCCCTTGGGCATCGTCGCCACCGCGGTGGCGTGCTCGTTCGTCAGGGTCTGCGCTATCGCAGCGCTCAGACCACGCCCGGGGCCGACCTCCACGAAGACGCCGACCCCCAGCGACTCGGCCAACCGGACGCCGTCGACGAAACGCACCGGGCGACGCACATGCTCCACCCAATACTCCGGCGAGCCATACCCAGGACCGGCCAGTCGGCCAGTCACGTTGGATATCAAACTAATTCGTGGCTCGGCGGGCGTCACGCCGGCCACTACCGCACCGAAGTCGCCGATCATCGGCTCCATCAAGGCCGAATGAAACGCGTGCGACACAGCCAGTCGGCGCACCCGGCGGCCACCCCGGGCCAACCGGTCCGCCACCGCGTCCACCGCATCCGCGGCACCGGAGAGCACCACCGAGGCCGGACCGTTGACCGCAGCGATGCTCACGCCGTCGACGAGTACGGGGGTCAACTCGGACTCCCCCGCCTCCACCGCGACCATCACCCCGCCGTTGGGAAGCGCCGCCATCAACCGGCCCCGCGCCGCCACGATCTCGGCGGCGTCCCGAAGCGACAGCGCGCCGGCGACATACGCCGCGGCGATCTCGCCCACCGAATGCCCCATCACCAGGTCGGGCACCACACCCCACGACTGCCACAACGCCGCCAGGGCCACCTCGACGGCGAACAGCGCCGGCTGAGCAAACTCCGTGTTGCGCAACAGGTCCGGTTCGTCCCCCCACATCACCCGCTTCAGCGGCACCCGCATCCGGGCATCCAACACCTGGGCGGCGTCGTCAAACGCCTTGGCGAACACCGTAAACCGTCGGTAAAGCCCACGGCCCATCGTCAACCACTGCGCGCCCTGTCCCGGAAAGACGAACGCCGTCGTGCCCACCGGCCGCGCCCGCCCCGCGATGACGCCGGCGGCCGGCTCGCCGGCAGCCAGATCCGCCAGACCGGCGGTCAACTGCTCGCGATCCGAACCCACCAGCACCGCCCGGTGCTCGAAGACCGAACGCGTGGCGACCAACGACCACGCCACGTCGCAGACCCGGAGCCCCGCGTCGGCGGACACGTGCGTCAGCAACCGCCTCGCCTGGTTGGCCAGCGCCGCGGCCGAGCGCGCCGACAACACCCACGGCACGGCCGCATCGACACGGTGGGCCACGGGGCTTTCCGGGGTCGGGGGTCCCTGCTCGACGATCACGTGCGCGTTCGTCCCGCC
>NZ_VMQU01000126.1 GCF_007714205.1 Mycobacterium helveticum
CCACCCCCGACGGCGCCCCCGTCGGCACCCCCGTCACCGACCCGCCGACCGACGGCGGCCGGGAGCCGGCACCCGAAGCCGAGCAGGCCGAGTTCGAGGGCCCGCGCCGGCGGGCCCGCCGGGAACGGGCCGAGCGCCGCGCCGCGCAGGTGCGTGCCACCGCCATCGAGGAGGCGCGCCGCGAGGCCAAGCGCCGGGCCGACGGGCGCGTGGCCGTCCAGCCCAAACCCGTGGCCCGCGGCGTCGTTCGGGGCCTGAAGATGCTGCTGGCCACGGTGATTCTGGTGATCGTCGGGATCGGGCTGGGGCTGGTCCTGTATTTCACGCCCGCGATGTCGGCCCGCGACATCGTGGTCAGCGGGACCGGGGCGGTGACCCGCGAAGAGGTCGTGGACGTGGCGCGGGTGCGGCCCGGAACGCCGCTGCTGCAGATCGATACCAAGCGGGTCGCCGACCGGGTGGCCACGATCCGGCGCGTGGCCAGCGCCCGCGTGCAGCGGCAGTACCCCTCGGCGCTGCGGATCACGATCGTCGAGCGGGTTCCGGTGGCCGTGGTGGACTTCCCGGACGGTCCGCACCTGTTCGACCGCGACGGTGTCGACTTCGCGACCGCGCCGCCGCCGCCGGCGCTGCCCTACCTCGACGTCGCCGACCCGGGGCCGAGCGACCCGGCGACCAAGGCCGCGCTGCAGGTGTTGACCGCGCTGAGCCCCGACGTGGTGGCCCAGGTGAGCCGCGTCGCGGCCCCCTCGGTGTCCTCGATCACGCTGACGCTGAGCGACGGGCGGGCGGTGATCTGGGGGACCACCGACCGCACCGGGGAGAAGGCCGAAAAGCTCGCCGCGCTGCTGACCCAGCCGGGGCGGACCTACGACGTGTCCAGCCCGGACCTGCCGACCGTCAAGTAACGCCGCGGCGAATGTGCAGTCGGTGGCACCCTCGCCGGGGAGAAAAAAACCGTGGCGCGTGTCGGCGCGCCTGCGGGGTTAGCGGGCGTCGTACCCCTACCGTTCTGTTTGCGCGGGACTACCTGACATAACTCTAAGCCTGAGGTAGAGGTTGAGGGTTTGCCAGGCGGGCGCCCCGCCACCATCCGGACAAGCCTACGGGGAGACCCCCGACCGGGACACCAGCCCATCAGGGAGGAAAACGAATGATGACCCCCCCGCACAACTACCTCGCCGTCATCAAGGTCGTGGGTATCGGTGGCGGCGGTGTCAACGCCGTCAACCGGATGATCGAACAGGGCCTCAAGGGCGTGGAGTTCATCGCGATCAACACCGACGCCCAGGCATTGTTGATGAGCGATGCCGACGTCAAGCTCGACGTGGGCCGCGACTCGACGCGCGGGCTCGGCGCCGGCGCCGACCCCGAAGTCGGCCGCAAGGCCGCCGAGGACGCCAAGGACGAGATCGAAGAGCTGCTGCGCGGGGCGGACATGGTGTTCGTCACCGCCGGCGAAGGGGGCGGGACCGGCACCGGCGGCGCACCCGTGGTCGCCAGCATCGCCCGCAAGCTGGGCGCGCTGACCGTCGGCGTGGTCACCCGGCCGTTCTCCTTCGAGGGCAAGCGGCGCAGCAACCAGGCCGAGAACGGCATCACCTCGCTGCGCGAGAGCTGCGACACGCTCATCGTGATCCCCAACGACCGGCTGCTGCAGATGGGCGACGCCGCCGTCTCGCTGATGGACGCCTTCCGCAGCGCCGACGAGGTGCTGCTCAACGGCGTGCAGGGCATCACCGACCTGATCACCACGCCGGGGCTGATCAACGTCGACTTCGCCGACGTCAAGGGCATCATGTCCGGCGCGGGCACCGCGCTGATGGGCATCGGCTCGGCCCGCGGCGAGGGCCGCTCGCTCAAGGCCGCCGAGATCGCGATCAACTCGCCGCTGCTGGAGGCGTCGATGGAAGGCGCCCAGGGCGTGCTGATGTCGATCGCCGGCGGCAGCGACCTGGGCCTGTTCGAGATCAACGAGGCGGCGTCGCTGGTGCAGGACGCCGCCCATCCGGAAGCCAACATCATCTTCGGCACCGTGATCGACGACTCGCTCGGCGACGAGGTGCGGGTCACGGTCATCGCCGCGGGCTTCGACGCCGCCGGACCGGGCCGCAGGCCCGTCGCGGGCGATGCCGCCGACGGCAGCGCCGGGGCCGCCAACGGCGGCGGGGCCCACCGGATCGAGTCGGCGAAGGCGGGCAAGCTCAGCTCGACGCTGTTCGAGCCGGTCGACGCGGTCAGCGTGCCGCTGCACACCAACGGGGCGACCCTGAACATCGGCGGTGACGACGACGACGTCGACGTGCCGCCCTTCATGCGCCGCTGAGGCGGTGGAGGTCACAATGCGGTCCCGACCACCACGGGCAATGGTGTCGGGGCCGGTTGGCCGCCGATATTTTCCGGATACTGGTGGGGTGAGCCTTCGGATCCGGCGAGTGACGACGACGCGCTCTGGCGGTGTGTCGAAGCCGCCGTTCGACACCTTCAACCTCGGCGACCACGTCGGCGACGACCCGGACGCCGTCGCGGCCAACCGGACCCGCCTGGCCACGGCCACCGGCCTCGGCGCCGATCGGGTGGTGTGGATGGACCAGGTCCACGGGGACCGTGTCGAGGTCGTCGACGGGCCGCGTGACGCCGCCGTCGGCGACACCGACGCGTTGGTGACCGGCACCCCCCGGCTGGCGCTGGCGGTGGTGACGGCCGACTGCGTGCCGGTGCTGCTGGCCGACGCGCGCGCCGGTGTGGTCGCGGCGGTTCATGCCGGTCGGGTCGGCGCGCAGCGCGGTGTCGTGAACCGTGCCGTCGCGGCCATGCAGCGCCTGGGCGCGCGTACCGCCGACATGTCGGCGCTGCTCGGCCCGGCGGTCAGCGGCGCCAACTACGAAGTGCCCGCCGCCATGGCCGACGAGGTCGACGCGGCGCTGCCGGGCAGCCGCACCACCACCTCGGCCGGAACGCCCGGGCTCGATCTGCGTGCCGGGATCGTCCGCCGGCTGCGGGACCTGGGCGTCACCTCGATCGACGTCGACCCGCGTTGCACCGTGGCCGACCCGACGCTGTTCAGTCACCGTCGGGACGCGCCGACGGGCCGGCTGGCGTCGCTGGTCTGGATGGAGTGAGCGCCGTGGCGGGGGACATGATCGGCGTCGGCGACGGAGGCGACCGCGAATCGGACCTGACGCACGCCCTGGCCGCGGTGCGCTCGCGGCTCGCGGCGGCGGCCGAGGCGGCGGGCCGCAACGTCGCCGAGATCGAACTCCTCCCGATCACCAAGTTCTTCCCCGCCACCGACGTCGCGATCCTGGCCCGCCTGGGCTGCCGGGCCGTCGGCGAGTCGCGGGAACAGGAGGCCTCGGCAAAGGTGGCCGAACTCGCCCGGCTGGCGGCAGCCTCGCCGCGTACCGAACTGCCGCCCATCAACTGGCACATGGTGGGCCACATCCAGCGCAACAAGGCCCGGTCGGTGGCCCGGTGGGCGCACACCGCGCACTCGATCGACAGCGCGCGGCTGGTGACCGCCCTCGACAAGGCTGTGGCCAAGGCGCTGGCCGAGGGCCGTCGGCCGCGACCGCTGCGCGTCTACGTCCAGGTCAGCCTCGACGGGGACGTGTCTCGCGGGGGCGCGGACGTGGGGGCGCCGGGCGCGGTGGACGAACTGTGCGCGCAGGTCGCCGGCGCCAAAGCCCTGGAACTGGCCGGGCTGATGGCGGTCCCGCCGCTGACCTGGGACCCCGAGGTGGCTTTCGACCGGCTCCAGACCGAACACCGGCGCGTGCTGCGGTCGCATCCCGAGGCGGTCGGGCTGTCGGCCGGCATGTCCGCCGACTTCGAGCTCGCCGTCAAACATGGTTCGACGTGTGTGCGTGTCGGTACCGCGCTATTGGGTCCACGGCCGCTACCGTCACCGTGAGTAGTCACTGTAGTCACATCTTTATCACAGACAACACCGCTGCGAAAACCTTCCCAGGGCTAGAAGGGGTCAACACGATGAGCACACTGCACAAGGTCAAGGCCTATTTCGGGATGGCCCCGATGGAGGATTACGACGACGAGTACTACGACGACCGTGCGCCCTCCCGCGGTTTCCCGCGCCCGCGCTTCGACGACGGGTACGGCCGCTACGAGGGGCGCGACTACGAGGATCTCCGTGACCCGCGCGGCGAACCGGCCGACTATGCGCCGCCGGGATACCGCGGTGGCTACGCGGAGGAGCACCGCTACGGTTCGGTCCATCCCCGGGAATACGAGCGGCCCGACATGCCCCGGCAACAGCGCTTCGGGTCGTGGCTGCGCAACTCCACCCGCGGGGCGCTGGCGATGGACCCGCGCCGGATGGCGATGCTGTTCGACGAGGGCAGTCCGATGTCGAAGATCACCACGCTGCGGCCCAAGGACTACAGCGAGGCCCGGACCATCGGCGAGCGGTTCCGCGACGGCACCCCGGTGATCATGGACCTGGTCTCGATGGACAACGCCGACGCCAAAAGGCTGGTCGACTTCGCGGCGGGCCTGGCCTTCGCGCTGCGCGGTTCGTTCGACAAGGTCGCGACCAAGGTGTTCCTGCTCTCGCCCGCCGACGTCGACGTGACGCCGGAGGAGCGGCGGCGGATCGCCGAGACCGGCTTCTACGCCTACCAGTAGGGCGGTCCGCCGCGCGGTGCGGCGGGGTGGCGCAGTCCGGCGCGGGCGGACCGGACCCGACGCAGATGTGTGCCCGTGTTCGCAGTCGGTACGCTGACGATGACCGCCGAGCGTGCGGCGCTTGACATCTCATCGGTAAGGTCGGGTCTTTCGTTGGTGCTGTTCTTTCAGATTCTTGGGTTTGCGCTGTTCATCTTCTGGCTGCTGCTCATCGCCCGGGTGGTCGTGGAGTTCATCCGCTCGTTCAGCCGTGACTGGCACCCCACCGGCGTCACCGTGGTGGTCCTGGAGATCATCATGTCGATCACCGATCCGCCGGTGAAGCTGCTGCGCAGGCTGATCCCGCAGCTCACCATCGGTGCGGTGCGCTTCGACCTGTCCATCATGGTGCTGCTGCTCGTCGCTTTCATCGGGATGCAACTCGCGTTCGGCGCCGCGGCGTGAGGTCCGCTGCACCGGGGCTCGAATCTGGGCTCCGGCAAGGCGACGGTTCGGCCACGCTTTAGCCTCGATTTGGTGCGCGCGATTTCACATTGCCAAGGATTGGGATTTTATTGGCCTCAATGTCTGAAATCCGTTCTCATAAATTGGCCTAATCGGCAACTTTCGGGTCTGGTGTGACAGGATGGACGGCAGTTGCACGACGGCTCGCACTCCGTTCTACACTTTCTGGAACGTTTGACAGGAACTTGAGGGGACGAAACAATGCCGCTTACACCAGCCGACGTCCACAATGTGGCGTTCAGTAAGCCACCCATCGGCAAGCGGGGTTACAACGAAGACGAGGTCGACGCCTTCCTTGACCTGGTGGAAGCCGAGCTGACGCGGCTCATCGAGGAGAATTCCGATCTGCGCCAGCGGATCGAGGAACTCGACCAGGAGCTGGCTTCCGGCGGCGGCGCCGGGTCCGCGGTGGCCGCCCAGCCCACCCAGGCGATTCCCGTCGCCGAGCCCGAACCGGAGCCCGCCAAGCCGGTGGTGGCCGCGGTCCCGGCGGCCGCGGAATCGTCGGGGACCAACGAGGAGCAGGCCATGAAGGCCGCCCGGGTGCTGGCCCTGGCCCAGGACACGGCCGACCGGCTCACCAGCACGGCCAAGGCCGAGTCCGAGAAGATGCTCGCCGATGCCCGCGCCAACGCCGACCAGATCCTCACCGAGGCCCGCAGCACCGCCGAGACCACGGTCGCCGACGCCCGGCAGCGCGCCGAGGCGATGCTGTCCGACGCCCAGACTCGCTCGGAGGCGCAGCTGCGCCAGGCCCAGGAGAAGGCCGACGCGCTGCAGGCCGACGCCGAGCGCAAACACTCCGAGATCATGGGGACCATCAACCAGCAGCGCACGGTCCTGGAAGGCCGCCTCGAACAGCTGCGCACCTTCGAGCGCGAGTACCGCACCCGGCTCAAGACCTATCTGGAATCGCAGCTCGAGGAGCTCGGCCAGCGCGGATCGGCGGCTCCCGTCGACTCCAGCGCCGACTCCGGTGGGTTCGACCAGTTCAACCGGGGCAACAACTAGCAGAACCCCGCGGTTGGCACACTGGAGCCGACCTGGACCTCAAACTTGCCTCGTCGGCTGGAGGATGACCGATGCTGATCATCGCGCTGGTGTTGGCCCTCATCGGGCTGGTCGCGTTGGTGTTCGCGGTCGTCACCAGCAACGAGCTGGTGGCGTGGGTGTGCATCGGCGCCAGTGTCCTGGGCGTGGTGCTGCTCATCATCGACGCGTTGCGGGAACGCCAGCAGCGTGCCGCGGGCGGCGCAGAGCGGGGCGATGAGCCCGCCGCGAACGATGAGGGCGAGTACGTCGACTACCCGGAGGAAGTCGCCGGCGAACCTCCCGCCACCCCGGACGCTGCGGGCGCCGCGGATTCCGGCGTCACGGAGTCCTTCGAGGAAACCGGCACCGAAGCCGGCGTGCCCGCCGACGGCCGTGGCGACGACCCGGCAAAGTAGCCGCGGCGGGCCTCAGCCGGCCCCCTCAACCGGCCCCGGTGCCGAGAAGTCCGCGGACCTCGTCGTCGCCGATCTGGCAAAAGCGGTGTAGACCTGCCCGACGGCACGGAATCCGCGCGGCACGGTCGCGCACACCACGTCGTCGGCTTCCCGGGCGAGTGTGCGACAGGCCGACTCCGGGCCGACGGGGACCGCGACGACGATGCCTCGTGGCCCCGCGGCTCGCACCGCCGCCGGCATGCTGGCACCCGTGGCGATGCCGTCGTCGACCAGCAGCACGGTCTTGCCGCGCGGGCCGGCGATCGGGCGCCCGCCGCGGTAGGCCCGCTCGCGCCGGGTGAGTTCGGCCTGCTCCTGGTCGAGCACCTCGCGCACCCCGCCGTCGGCGATCCCCAGTCGGGACAGCACGTCGTCGTTGAGCACGCGCACCAGGAACACGTCCAACGGGGCCTGCAGCGCCGCGGCGACCTCCCAGGCCACGGGGACACCGCCGCGGGCCAGCCCGTAGACGATCACGTCGCCGGTGCCGCGGTGATCGCTCAACCGCCGGGCCAGCGCGCGACCGGCCTCGCGGCGGTCACGAAAGGTTCGCGTCGCCGCTCGCCGGAGAAAGCCGCGCGGTGGTAGCCCGTAATCGCAAAATCCACTGGCGCGCATGATGAATCCACCGTGGGCAATAGATGAATGCGCCCGGCAGCGATGCGGGCCGCGCATCCGCCGGAAGTAGCGCCTTCGCATACGACTTGGCGTACTTGCTGGTGATCTCCACCCGAGACGACATCGACAACCCACTGTCCATGCCTGGCGAGCGTCACCATTTCGCGGGCATTCTTATGTGAGGCACCGAGGGTGTTTCGCGGGCAGTTTCCGTAGAGCTCGTCAGCGGCTGCCAGCAATGTCTGCGCTAGCGGCGTCGCCGCGAAGACGCCAAAGTAGCTCCACAGCCTGCCCGGCGTCTTCGACGCTCGCTCCGTTCAACTCCATCCGGCGTGCGAGGTGTCGTCATCCGCGATTATACGCTACTGATTAGCTCAAGTCAAACAACCAGAACTAGGTTTCTCGACAAATGGTTGTTTGACAAGTGGTCGCTGCTAGAGTAGTAGCGTGCTGTCTGCCTCGATTCCTGCCCGCTTGGTCGACGCTGGCGTTCAGGTGGTGACTGGCGATGCACACAGCATCACATACCGGATAGATGGCCGCGCCGTGGTAGCGGACCTAGTACTGGCAGAGCGCGTGCCATCTCCGGCCGCCGTCCTCGGTCATGTGCGCCGCCATCCCGGCCGCCGCGTCTTCGTGGTTTGCGAGACCATCTCAGACGAGGCACGTTCGGCGCTCCTGGGTGACATCGACGTGGATCTCAGCGTCGGCAGTACCGGCGAACTGGTGCTCTCCGGGCGAACGTACCGAACGCCCACACCAGGACGGCCCCACCGCGCAGCCAACGAGCGCAGTTGGCGCCGGCGGGCGGCCGAACGGGTCTGTGTGCTCACGCGTGACCAGCTCCGCCAACGCGACATCGCTGCCGCCATCGCAGTCAGCCAGCAGGCGGTGTCCAAGATGACCGAGAAGGATCCGCTGCCGGACACGCCCATGACCTCGGCTGCACGCCGGGAAATCCTGATGAAACTGGCATCGGTACCCGCAGACAGCGGACTCGTCGAAACGTACTGGTATGGAATGGATCCGGTAGTGGAGCAGGTGCGCAGCGCGACCCGACTCGGCGCGGAGCTCACCGTGCGGATCCTTGCCGGCGGCGAGGTCGCCGCCGACGTCCTGCAACCGTGGCGGGTACCAACCAGAGGTCTGGTCTACGCCAAAGAACTGGTTGACCTCTCCGAGTTCGGCCTGGTGGAGGCCACCGCCGAGGAAGCGACCTTGACCGTGCGGGTTCCCGCCGATCCGACAGTCTGGACCACCGCGTCCTGGTGGCTGCGGGTTAGTGATAGGCAGCGTTCCGACATCATCACCGTGGATCCAGTGATTGCGCTTCAGGACCTCAGCGACGGCACCGATCTCGGCGACGGTGCGCCGCAGCGTCTCGGCGACTGGATCGTGCACCGGTGACCGGAACAGCATCGGTCGTGATGGCATGCACCGCGGTGGCCGAAGACAACGGAATGCGTGCGCTGCGCGACGTGGCCGGTGTCGCCGCCGACATCGAGTACCGCGTCATCGGCAGTCACATGGTGCGGCTGCTGCGGCATGTCTACAACGTGCCAGGCATACCGCGGCTGACCTCCGACGCAGACTACCGGGATCGACGTAAACGTGGCGACCACGGGCGACCTCCACGATCGGCTCACCGCGCTGGGGTACATCGCTGAGTGCGGCAACCGCTATGAGCGAGGTGAGCAAGCGGTTGACCTCCTGGTTCCCGACGCAGCCAAACCGGGCAAGCGGATCATCGGCGAACGAGCCTTCGACGGAGCGCCAGGACTGCGCGTGGCGCTGGCCCTGCCGCCGATCAAAGTCGCTGTTACAGCGCGGCTCACGGACGGCGACGTGATTGAGTTCGAAGTCCCGGTTCCCGACGTCGAGGCAGCATTCGTGCTGAAGATGCTGGCACGTACCGTTCGCGACTCCGAACGTGACCTCCAGGACATCGAGACATTGCTGGAGATCGTGGCGTCACAACCCGAATATCGCGCATCACCGTGGCGCCTGGACGACCCGAAGATCACAAAGGCCGGCGAGCGCGGCGATGCTGCGCGTGTGGCAGCGCAGATGATCTCCAGTCCGCCGACGAGGGTGCCGGCCAGAGTGCGGGCGCTGCTCCGGCGCCATGTCGCCATCGTGTCGCGATGACTTGCCAGCAGACAGTCGTTCGATACCGCCCGCGCCCACGCATATGACCGGATTAAAACGCAATTTGCTTGCCGATCGGACCAACATCCCGATGAGTCGAGAGTGAGCCAACGGGAAGATGTCGCCGTGCTTTCGATCGTCCGCCGCCCGAGAGACCACCCGGGTTGGGGAGAATCTCCGTTCGGGAGCCTGGGGTCGGGTTTATCGACCAGCGATAACCAAAATCCGTAGTCATGTGTCGGTGAATCGTAATGACTAATGGAAGCTGGCAAATGCAAAAAATCACCTTCGCCGATGTAACGGCTGATTGTATAGCTATACAGCTAACAAAATTGTGTCCGAGGGGGGACTTGGCCATCTACGACACGGGTCGTGACCTGGCGAATCGGTACTTGACCGTCGTCCATGCCGGAGTGACCCAGTCAGACGTCGAGCGGTCGGACTAGGGGTCGAGTTGAGCGGGGGCGACTCGGCACCCGGCGGCTTGGGCTCCGGTGTGCAGGCGTCGGTCCCAAACGGCGACGATCAGGTCGGGTTCGCCGACAGCCAACGCGCTGGCCAGATGAACTGCGTCGGCTCCGCGCAAGGCATGGGCTCGAGCGAGGTGGCCGGCGTGCTGTTCAACCGTCGCGGTGAGTTCGACTGGGCGGGTCGCGGCCCAGAAGTCCTCCAAGCCACGCTCGGCATCGGCGAGCTCGGATTCGGTCAGGTCGTGATTGCGGGCCGCTGCAGCGAGTGCGGCGCGGACTTCGGGGTAGGTCAAGCGGCTGGACAATGCGGCGTCGCAGCCGTCCCAGAGCGCGGACGCCAGCGAACTCCCCGTCTCAGCGGTGAGAAGTTTGACGAAGGCGCTGGCGTCGAAGTAGACGAGCGGCACCGGGTCAGCGCCGCTGGTCGCTGACCCGGTCAGACACCGGCCGTCGCGGTCGGGGCCCGGGCCGACCCGCAGCGACGGGCCGCTGCGCGGTGGCCTTGCCAATCACGCCTTCGGCCGTGAGACGCTCCAAGGTGCCTGCGCTGTCCAGTGCCGCCAGTCGAGCGACCGGAATCCCACGGTCGGTGATGACGACCTCACCACCAGCCCGCGCTCGATCGAGCCAATCGCTGAGGTGCGCGCGCAACTCGGTCACGGATACTTCCACACCCTAACTGTACACTCACAGAGCCATGATTTGTACATGTCACCACTGGGTGCAGAAACGACGTGAGAGATTGACCTGCGCAAGCCGAAGGCGAGGTGGCAACGGGCCGATACACCGATTCGTCCGCGGCGTTGGCGACGCCGAGACGGTCGATGTCATGCTGGCTGGTCGCCTTCCGTCCAAGCTGCATCCGAAGGTGTTGCGGCGGAAGGTGTCTGCCGTCCCACGGTGGGACTTCGGCGCAGCTGGCGTTCGTGGCCAGCTGCATGGCGACGGCAGCGCCTCGGTGTCGGACACTGGGTCTAGCTTGCAGCAACGAGCTTTTGAATTCTCTGCTTGAGGTGCTGTGTGCGGTGACTGCTGGCGATCGCCTTCATTGGCGTGCTGTTGCCAGCGACCCGATTCAACGCGATGCCCAATCGATGCCAGCAATTGCTGAAAATCCACTCTGATCGAGTTCAGAGCGTATTTTCTATATCGTTAGCTAATAAATTGTGTCCGAGGGGGGACTTGGTCACTTACGACACGAGTTGAGGTCTTCCAGCTGAGTCGTTGATTCTGACGATTCATTGTTCTGGCGACGCCGCGCTGGCAACTACTGACGACGAATCAGCGCAAGCTTGTGCTGCTCCAAAGTGAGGTTCAGCGGTCAGTGGCCTAGCGCTCCGCTGAGTAGCTCGGCGACGAGGTGGATGTCATCGAGACGTAGGTCGGCGCCTTCGGGGATTGCGTTGATCAGTGATAGCGATCGGTCGGCGCGTGCGTTGAGGCAGAACTCCACGTGTTGTGCGATGTCCTGCGCGAGCTGGGACTCAGCCAGTGAAAGCTGCTCTCGCACTGTGGGTCCCGATTGTTGATCCAAAGTGAGGCGGACGATGTCAAGCAAGTCCGTGCCTTCCTTGGCTTTGCTGCGATCGAAGGTCGCTTGAAGTTTCATGGCGATCAGCGGGCCGGGCTCGGCAACTGCAACCGCGATATCAGGCTGTCCGTGCACACCGATGATGACTGGAGTCGCGGTGGCAGCAGCCCAGGCGTGCGACAGCACGAAGAGCCGGCCGGTGGGATCGTCGGGCAGCGGATGCAAATCGGCGTCGGCCACTTCCAAGACGTCGACGATCACTTTTCCGGCCGCAGTCGTGACCAGCGCCGCGTTGCGTCCTTCGACCGGCTCGCTCTTCGCTATCAGCAGTTCGAGCTGGGGTGTTTGATGGTCGCCGCGGCGGTTGACGATGTCGAGGTCGCTGGTGGCACGATGCGGGCTGCTGAGACGGCATATCACGGCCAGGCCTCCGATCACCGTCACAGGCTGACCAGTCAGGGTCTGGGTGGTGCGGATTGCGTCCGCCAGTGCCGACATTTGGGCGCCCAGCAGCTCTACCCGCGGGGTTTGAAGCTGTTTACCAGACACGTGACCACGGCTCTGGGGGGGTCCAGCTATCCAGTATCTCGCGCCCTCGACCTGGGTCCTGGGCCAGGTCGAGAGCCACGAATAGGGGGCGGGTCATGGGCCAGTACTCACTGTTCCCGTTGCCGGGAAAATCCACTGGGTCTTGCCGGTGCATGCAGACCAGGGGCGTCGGTGCAACACGCAAAACGGCTGTGGGCGTGGTGTGCTCGCGCACCGGTGCGAGCAGTTTGGCTGCGCGGCGCATCACCTGCTGGTCGGGGACGTAGAGCACCGGCGGATGGTTTGATCTGATCGCGATCGGTGCGCCGTATACGGCGGCCGCGCGCGAATCGCTGAGCGCCCATCCCGGCTCGTCGAAGTCGTCGAGGTTCACCCGCAGTGCATTAAGCAGGCTACCGTCTCGCGGCTCATTTGCGACGGCGAGTTCGGTGGGCTTCCACCGTGATGCTATCTCCCAGAAGAGTTCTGGTGTTCTGGGGTGCCCGGCCGGAGTGATCAGGTTCGCGTCGCGGAACGCGGCAATGGTGTCGGATACCGAGCTGGGGGCGCGGCCGATCTGCGTGGCGAGGGGACGAATGGAGACCACGCGGTCGGGTGTGAGCAGCATGGCTGACGCTAATTCGATGCCAACTTGACCGGCGAACGGTTCGCGCCGGCGTGGCGTGTGCATGGCAGCCGGCACGTTCGCGTCTACCAGCAGTCCATTGGCGGCGAGCCGTAGGTGGCCGCGAGTGTCCAACCAGCTCCAGCCGGCAGTGCGGAGCTCTTCGCGCGCATCGGCGGTGATGCGGTTGGCTACTACCACGCCGACGGTGTTCGGGCGCAGTTGATGACTCCACCGCTGCAGCTGGTCCCGCAGGCCCTTCGCGGTCATTAGCGACGAGGTTTTGACCTCGATGAGCAGCTGGCGGTTGTCGGGCAAGACGAGGACCCCGTCCGCGTGCGGATCGTTGGCTTCGTCCGCGCGCACGAACTTAAGACCCACCGCGGCCACAGCATCGGCGAGCTCGTCGGCGGCGTCCATTTCGGCGGGAGGCGATCCTGTCATGGGTAGATCATCGCATGATGCCGGTGTTCGGTCTATACCGAACACCGAACGCCGCTGTCTGCGGTGTGGGTGCTTGTCGGTTGCCAGGTGCCGAGAAAGCGTCGACGGTCCCGCGGTGCGGCAGCGTTGCTCTTTGGCGGTCGCTCCGTCCCTGGCCTTGGCGTGGATCGGTACTCCGACTTGACCGACATACGGCGGCGGGGCTCCTGTCGTCGTCGTTGGCGCCGCGGACGATCCATCCGTCCAGCAGCGTCGCCAACAGTGCCATCTCGACACCCACCTACGCACGCCACCGTCGTTATCCCGCGACGCGAATCAGCGATGCGACCGTGTCTTAGCCTCAATTCACCGATCGGCTGTCGGTCTGAAGTCGATTTCGGTTGTGTGCCTTGAACCGGATGTGCTGCGGGTTTTGGACGTGTGTCGTCGTCCGACCTCGTTGTCGGGTTGTTCCACTTGGTCTTTCGCGTCGAGGGTCGGTGGGAGCGCTCGGATTAGGCGATGATCGGTGTGTGTCGGTGAAACAGGTTGTCGAACAGCGTTTTCCACGCTGATTCCCATGGCCAGCCCCGCGGTAGGTGCAGGGTCAGGCGGCGGGCCGAAGACGCGATCCGAGCGGGCACGCTGATCAGGGTGCGGCGGATGGTCGCGGTGCGGGCCCTCGCCAATCGGGGCCCGGCGATGGTGGCCGCGGCGCGGGTGAGGTTGAACGCCATCACCGCGCACACCAGCCAGGCGGCGTTGGCGGCAAATCGTCCCGAGGGTAGATGTGCCAGGGCGGATGCTTTCAGGTCGGCGTGGACCTGTTCGACGATGGCGTGTCCGCGGTGGGTCTTGTCGGCGGTGACGGTGTCGAGGTCGGTGGTGGTGAAGAACGCGTGGAACCGCCAGGTGTCGAACAGGGTGGCTTGCCCGTTATCGCTGTGGTTGAGGTCGGGGATGCGGCGCACCACCAACCTGCCCGGCACCTGCTGGCTGGCTCTCTTGGAGCTGAACGCGGTGAACGCGATCTCGGCGACCTCGGCGCGCGAGATCCATCTGCCGGTGGTCTCGTCGTAGATGGCGTCGGTGTACTCGATGGGCATCCACGCGTCGTCACCGATCGTGGCGATGGCGGTCTTGACCTTCGAGTCCAGTCGCACGGTGATCGACACCTGGGATCCGCCGCGGATCGCCGCTGAGACGGTGGGGTGTCCGTAGAACGCGGAGTCTGCCCGCAGCAATACCTGTCCGGTCGAACCGGCCGACCGCAACCGGTGCGCGGTGGCCAGGGCGTCGGAGACCATCCGGGCAGCTCCGCGTGGGGACCCGCACGAGCCCTTGCGCAGCCGCTGGCCCACGATCACCGGTGCGGCGCGGTCGGTGGTGACCGTCGTGATCAGTGCGTTCAAACCCCGGACCCCGGAGTATCCGTAACCGGATCCCTGCTTGCCGGGTCCGTGCACTTCGATGATGGTGTCGTCGATGTCGACGAGTACCGGGCCCTCGATTCCGGCGACCAGCGGGATGCGGCCGTGCAGTCGGGTCAACAGCCGGGCAGCAACGGCATCGAGTTGGCGGACGTGCCCAAAGGTGAATTCACGCAGGAACGACCCCAGCGTCGACGGCGCGTAGGGCCGGTCGAACAGGATGCCCATCGCTCCATGCCGCAACAGCCTCATGTCGTCGATGCTGTCAGCGCCGGCCACCATGCCCGCGACCAGCGAGGTGACCTTCGCTCCGGCGTTGGCGCCCTTGTCGGTCGGCACGCTGAGGTGTTCATCGGCCAAGGTCGCAAGGTCGCACTGCTGGGCCAACGCCATCATCGGGACCAGACCAGCACACGAGACCAGATTCGGGTCGTCGAAGAGCGCCGACGCGACGGGTCGAGTATGAGATAGTTGCATCTACGAGATGCCCTTCGTCGTGGCCGAATGTGATCCTCAGGAAATCCCATTCTTTCACCACGACAGGGCATTTCGCCTTTACGACCCAGCCCACTCCGCTACCAATCGGTGTATCCAGGCTTAGGGTGCCTCGGAAAATGAAGTGACGCCGGAGCGGCATATGTCTACCCTCGGAGGAATTACTAAGGCGATCGTAAGTAAGTCGAGTCACGCCGCGATGTAGGCCAAATTCGGGTCACGGAAAAATCCCTGGACC